>JABFRX010000079.1 GCA_013140995.1 Alphaproteobacteria bacterium
CTCCACAGCCAAGCGTAACCTCCGGCGCCATCGCCGCGAAGTCGGCGTTGAACTGCGCGATGTCGAACTCGCGGTTCATGGCGTCGGCTCCGTGATGGTCTCGGCGGTCTTGAGCTTGCCGTTAATGTTGTCGAGCGTGCCTTCGATGGCAGCGCCCGTCATGTCGAAAAGCGGCTTTGGATAGAAGCCAAAAAACAGAGTGGCAGCGACAAGCGGCGCGAGCACGATGATCTCGCGGCCGTTCATGTCTTCAATGTCGGCGAGCGATTTTTTCTCAAGCTCGCCAAACACCACGCGGCGGTAGAGCCAGAGCGCGTAGGCCGCGCTCAAGATGACGCCCAAGGTTGCGATGATTGCGACGATCGAGTTTGCTTTGTAGGCGCCGACCAGTGCGAGGAACTCACCCACGAAGCCGCTGGTGCCGGGAAGGCCGACGTTAGCCATCGTGAAGACCATGAAGACCGCGGCATAGAGCGGCATCCGATTGACCAATCCGCCGTAAGCCTTGATCTCGCGCGTGTGCATCCGGTCGTACACGACGCCGACGCACAAGAAGAGTGCGGCGGAAATGAAGCCGTGGCTGATCATCTGGATCACAGCGCCGTCAACGCCTTGCCGGTTCAGCGCGAAGAGACCCATGGTGACGAAGCCCATGTGGGCGACAGACGAGTAGGCGATCAGCTTTTTGATGTCTTCCTGCATCAACGCGACGAGCGACGTGTAGACGATCGCGATGACCGAGAGCGCGAACATCATCGGCGCGAAATAGAGGCTCGCGTCCGGAAACATCGGCAACGAGAAGCGCAGGAAGCCGTAGCCGCCCATCTTCAAGAGGATGCCGGCGAGGATGACCGATCCGGCCGTTGGGGCCTCGACGTGCGCGTCGGGCAGCCAGGTGTGGACCGGCCACATCGGCAGCTTCACCGCGAAGGAGGCGAGGAAGGCCAGGAACAGCCACATCTGCATGTCGCGCGGGAAGCTGTAGTCGAGCAGTGCCACGATGTCGGTGGTGCCCGAGATCACGTACATCGCCATGATGGCGACGAGCATGAGGACGGAGCCGAGCAACGTGTAGAGGAAGAACTTGAACGACGCGTAGACGCGTCGCTGGCCGCCCCAGATACCGATGATCAGAAACATCGGGATCAAGCCGCCCTCGAAGAACAGGTAGAAGAGTACGAGATCGAGCGACACGAACACGCCGACCATCAGCGTTTCGAGCACTAGGAACGCGATCATGTATTCCTTGATGCGCGTTTCGATCGAGGTCCAACTCGCCAGGATGCAGAGCGGCATCAGGAACGCGGTCAAGATCACGAACGGCAACGAGATGCCGTCGACGCCGAGGTGGTAGCGGATCGTGCCGCCAAGCCAGGCGTAGTTCTCGACAAGTTGGAACGATTTCACCGACGGCTCGAACTCGCTCCACGCCCAAAGGGAGACACCGAACGTGACCAGAGTCGTGAAGAGGGCGATTTGGCGAGTCAACATGTCGCCGTTCGCACCGCGCGCCATGAACAAGATCATGGCGACGCCGACGAGGGGCAGGAATGTGGTGAGCGAGAGGATCACGTTCATTTCGCGCCTCCCGCCATGAACCAAGTCGCCAGCAGCACGACACCAATCAGCATCGCGAACGCGTAGTGATAGACGAAGCCGGTCTGCAGGCGGACGATCGACTTCGTCCAGTCGGAGACCGCGGCGGCCACACCGTCGGGACCCACGCCGTCAATGATCTTGCCGTCGCCGATCTTCCAGAGACGGTAGCCGAGCCACTTCGCCGGGCGGACAAAGATGAAATCGTAGAGCTCGTCGAAATACCATTTGTTGTAGAGGAACTGGTACAGAATGCCCTGGCGCGCAGCCATGCGGGCCGGCAGCCCAGGGAACTCCATGTAGTAGATCCAGGCGATAATCAGGCCGAGCAACATTGCTGCGGCAGGCGAGAAGAACACCCATGCCGGGACGTGGTGGGCGCCCTCAAGCGCGGTGTGCGCTTGAAGGTTCATGATGGCCGCGCCCCAGAACTCCTTGTGCTCATGTCCGATAAACAGTTCCTTGAACGCGAACCCGGCGATCACGGCGCCCGCCGCGAGCAGGATCAACGGGATCAGCATCACCGGCGGCGATTCATGCGCGTGGTCGAGTACGTGATGGTCGCCGCGGTGCTTGCCTTCAAACGTCATGAACATGAGGCGCCAGGAGTAGAAGGAGGTCATCGCGGCGGCGAGCACGCCGATGGCGAAGGCGTAGTTGCCGACGCCGGTGTGCGCGGCAAAGGCGCTTTCGATGATAGCGTCCTTGGACCAGAAGCCCGAGAGGAACGGGAAGCCCGTGATTGCGAGCGTGCCGATCATCATGAGCGCGTAGGTATAGGGGATCTTCTTCTTAATCCCTCCCATGTTGCGCATGTCCTGCTCGCCGTTGAGCGCATGGATGACGGCGCCCGCGCCTAAGAACAGCAGCGCCTTGAAGAACGCGTGCGTGAAGAGGTGGAACATCGCCGCTTGGTAGGCGCCGACGCCGGCCGCGAAGAACATGTAGCCAAGCTGCGAGCAGGTCGAATAGGCAATAACGCGCTTAATGTCGTTTTGGAAGAGGCCGACGGTCGCCGCGAAGAATGCGGTCGTCGCCCCGATGATTGTCACGAATTGCAGTGCGACGGGCGCCAGCTCGAACAGCGGCGAACAGCGTACAACGAGGAATACGCCGGCGGTCACCATCGTGGCCGCGTGTATCAACGCTGAGACGGGGGTCGGGCCTTCCATTGCGTCCGGTAGCCAGGTGTGAAGCATGAACTGCGCCGACTTGCCCATCGCACCCATGAACAGCAGCAGGCAGATGGTGGTCATCACGTCGACATTGTAGCCACCGAACACAAACGTCTTGCCGGCTTGGCCTTTGGCCGCTTCGAACACAGGCGTAAAGTCGAGCGTGCCGAAGACGAAGAAGATCGCCATAATTCCCAGCGCGAAGCCGAAGTCGCCGACGCGGTTGACAATGAACGCCTTGATGGCGGCGGCGTTCGCGGACGGCTTTTTGTACCAAAAGCCGATCAGGAGATAGGACGCTAGGCCCACCCCTTCCCAGCCGAAGAACAGCTGGACGAAGTTGTCGGCGGTCACCAGCGCCAGCATCGCAAACGTGAACAGCGAGAGATAGGCGAAGAAGCGCGGGCGATGCTCGTCGTGGCTCATGTAGCCGATCGAGTAGAGGTGGACGAGCGAGGAAACGCCGGTCACGACGACCAACATGACCGCGGTCAGTGTGTCGATACGGATAGCCCAGTCGACCTGCAGCGTGCCCGAGTCGAGGAACTGAAACAGGCGCACCGGGCTTTCGACGTGACCTTCGCCGAAGACGAAGAACGCAAGGAACACGAAGATCGAGAGCACCCCCGAGACCATCAGCAGGCCGGTCGAAATGTACTCCGCAGCGTGCTCGCCCAGACGCTTACCGATCAGCCCGGCGAGGATCGCGCCGAACAGAGGCAGAAGGAGGATGGCTTGGTAGATCACGCCCTCAACCCTTCATGATGTTGACGTCTTCGACCGCGATCGTGCCGCGGTTGCGGAAGTAGACGACGAGAATCGCAAGGCCGATCGCGGCTTCCGCTGCCGCGACGGTGAGCACGAGGAGAGCGAAAACCTGGCCGCTCAAATCCCCCAAGAACGCCGAGAACGCGACCAGGTTGATGTTGACCGAGAGCAGGATCAGCTCGATCGACATCAGGATGATGATGACGTTCTTTCGGTTCAGGAAGATGCCGAAGATGCCGATCGTGAACAGCGCCGCGGCGACGGTCAGATAATGTCCAAGCCCGATGGCCATGGGTTAGAGCCCCTCCCCCGGGCGGACCTTGCGCAGTTCCACGGCCTCGGCGCGGCGGCGGCCGACCTGGGCCGAGGCGCTCTGGCGCTTCACGCCTTCGCGGTGGCGAAGCGTTAAAACGATCGCGCCGATCATGGCGACGAGAAGCACCATGCCCGCGCCTTGGAAGACGTGGACGTAGTTTGTGTACAGAATACGGCCCAGCGCTTCTGTGTTCGTGACACCCGCAGGCGTCGGGTGCGCAACGGTCAGTCCCGGCGAAAAGACCCAGGCGCTGCCGATGATTGCAAGCTCGCCGAAGAAGACCGCTGCTATTGCCATGCCCAGCGGCGCGTAGTTTAGGAACCCCTGGCGCAGCTCCGTGAAGTCGATGTCCAGCATCATCACGACGAAGAGGAAGAGCACGGCGACGGCGCCGACATAGACGACGACGAGCACCATCGCCAGGAACTCGGCGCCCAGCAGCACGAACAGCGCGGCGGCGTTGAAGAAGGCCAGGATCAGAAACAGCACCGAGTGCACGGGATTGCGCGCGCTCACCACAAGAAGCGCGGCGACGATCAGTACGGTTGCGAAGACGTAGAAGGCGACAGTCGCCAAAATCACGGTCCAAAGTCCTTTGCGTCAGCGGTAAGGGGCGTCGAGCTCCAGGTTCTTTGCGATCTCGCGTTCCCACCGGTCGCCGTTCGCGAGCAGCTTTGCCTTGTCGTAGAGCAGCTCTTCGCGGGTCTCGGTGGCGAACTCGAAGTTCGGCCCTTCGACAATTGCGTCGACTGGGCACGCCTCTTGGCAGAAACCGCAGTAGATGCATTTGACCATGTCGATGTCGTAGCGCGTCGTACGGCGCGAACCGTCGTCGCGCGGTTCGGCCTCGATCGTGATCGCCTGCGCGGGGCAAATCGCCTCGCAAAGTTTGCAGGCGATGCAGCGCTCTTCCCCGTTCGAATAGCGGCGCAGCGCATGCTCGCCGCGGAAGCGGGGCGAGAGCGCGCCTTTCTCGAACGGGTAGTTCAGCGTCTTCTTTGGGCTGACCAGGTACTTCATCGCAAGCCAGAAGCCCTGGAGGAAGTCGACCATAAAGATCATTCGCAGGAACTGCATGGCCCTACCCCGGCAACTTATCGAAAGCGATGAGGTAGCCCGCTGTGAGGACGACCCAGAACAGCGAGATCGGCAGGAAAAACTTCCAGCCGATGCGCATCAGCTGATCGTAGCGGTAACGCGGCACGATCGCCTTCACCATCGCGAACAGGAAAAAGATCATCCAGATTTTGATGATGAACCAGATGACGCCAGGAATCCAAGTGAACGGGGCTATGTCGATAGGCGGGTGCCAGCCGCCCAAGAACATGATCGCCATCATCGCGCACATGAGGACGATGGCGACGTATTCGGAAAGCATGAACAGCAGGTACGGCGTCGAGGAGTACTCCACCATGAAGCCGGCTACGAGTTCGGACTCGGCCTCCGGCAGATCGAACGGCGGGCGGTTCGTTTCGGCCAAGGCCGAGATGAAGAAGACGACCGCCATCGGCAGCAGATGGCTGAACAGGTACCAATGGTGGATGCCGCCGCCCTGGGCCTCGACGATCTTCGAAAGGTTTAGCGTGCCCGCCGTGAGAAGCACGGTGATCACCACGAAACCGATCGAGACTTCGTAGGAGACCATTTGCGCAGCGGACCGGAGCGCGCCCAGGAACGGATATTTCGAGTTCGACGCCCAGCCGCCCATGATGATGCCGTACACGCCAAGCGAGGAGATCGCGAAGATGTAGAGGACGCCGACATTGATGTCGGCAAAGACCCAACCGTCCGCGACGGGCACGACCGCCCAAGCGCCGAGCGCGAGCGTCGTCGAGACGAGCGGGGCTAGGAAGAAGACGCCCTTGTTGGCGCCGGAGGGTATGATGATTTCCTTGAAGACGAATTTGAGCAGGTCCGCGAAAGACTGCAGCAGGCCATAGGGGCCGACGACATTCGGGCCACGCCGCATTTGCACCGCCGCCCAGACCTTGCGGTCGAACAGCAGGATGAAAGCGATCATGATCAGGAGGCTTGCGATAAAGACGAACATCAACGCCGCCATGCCAACGAGATCGAGCCAGAACGCGTTCGGCCAATAGAAGTCGAGCAGCGCTTCGTTCCATGAGTTGAGCCACGCGGTCATCGCCCTACTCCGCCGCAGCGCTTAGGCGCGGTTTGACGAACGTCGTGCTGCACTCTGCCATCACGTTGCTGGCACGGGCGATCGGGTTCGTGAGGTAGAAGTCTCTGACCGGGTATTCGAACGGCGTTTTGGCGATGGTGCCAACGGCGCCGATATTCGCCCAGATCGCCGCGTCGGCGCCGGTGTTCGCTGGTACGCGGTCGAGTTCCGCGAAATGCGGTGCGTCTTTTAGCACCGCTTGGCGGAGCGCACCCAGATCGTCGTAGGGCAATCGCTTGCCGAGTGCGTCAGACAGCGCGCGGATGATCGCCCAGTCTTCGCGGGCGTCCCCGGGCGGGAACGCGGCACGCCCGGCGCGTTGCACGCGGCCCTCTGTGTTGACGTAGGTGCCGTTCTGTTCGGTGTAGGCGGCCCCGGGTAGAATGACGTCGGCGCGGTGTGCGCCGGCGTCACCGTGCGAGCCTTGGTAGACGACGAACGCCTGACCCAGCTTCTTCGTGTCGATCTCATCGGCGCCGAGCAGGTAGACGAAGTCGATGTCCCCGCGTGCGGTGGCATCGAGGATCGCGATGGTATCCTTGCCACCCTTTTGAGGCAGGAAGCCGAGGTCGAGCGCGCCGACGCGGGCGGCAGCCGTGTGCAACACGTTAAAGCCGTTCCAACCGCCCTCGCCCGCTGGTCCGATCATGCCGGTGTTGCGGGCAATCTGGGCGGCCGCGTCGAGGATCGCGGCGCCGTCGGGACGGGCGAGTGCGCCTTGGCCGACGATAAGCATTGGGCGCTTTGCGCTTTTGAGAACGTCGAATGCGCGGTGCTTACCCGCCGCGATGTCGACGAGGTCGGCCGGGTTGTTGTCGAGATCCTGCACCTGATAGGTCAGATCGAAGCGCGAGCCGATGCGCATGGTCTTGAGGTCATTGCGCATCCACGCTTTGCGGATGCGCGCGTTGACGATCGGCGCTTCCCAACGCGGGTTGGTTCCGATGAGCAGCAGCGCATCGGCGTGCTCTATCCCGGCAATCGTGGTGTTGAAGAGATAGCCTTGGCGCGGGCCGTGTCCGATCTTCGCGCCGTCTTGGCGGCAGTCGAGGCTGGCGACGCTGAGTGCCAGCATCAGGTCTTTGAGAGCTTTGATTGGTTCGGCACTTACGAGATCGCCGACGAGGGCGGCCATTCGCTCAGGCCGCGTCGACTTCACGTGGCCGGCAATGACCGAGAACGCTTCTTGCCACGACGCCGGTTGCAGTTTGCCGTTGCGGCGGATGTAGGGCTTGTCGAGGCGTTGGCGGCGCAAACCATCCCATACGAAGCGAGTCTTATCGGAGATCCACTCCTCGTTGACCTCCTCGTTTATGCGCGGCAGAAAGCGCATGACTTCACTACCCCGGGCATCCACGCGGATCGCGGAACCGACAGCGTCCATAACGTCCACGGATTCGGTTTTCGTCAGTTCCCAAGGGCGCGCGTTGAACTTGTACGGCTTCGACGTCAGCGCGCCGACGGGGCAGAGATCGATCACGTTGCCGGAAAGTTCCGACGACATCGCGTGCTCGAGGTACGTCGTGATCTCCATATCTTCGCCGCGGCCCGTAGCGCCGATTTCGTCGACACCCGCGACTTCCGCCGCGAAGCGGACGCAACGCGTGCAGTGGATGCAGCGCGTCATGATCGTGTTGACGAGCGGACCCATGTTCTTGTCGGTAACGGCGCGCTTGTTCTCCTCGAAGCGGGCGAACTTCGCGTGGCCATAGGCCATGGCCTGGTCTTGCAGGTCGCACTCGCCGCCCTGGTCGCAGATCGGGCAGTCGAGCGGGTGGTTGATGAGCAGGAACTCCATCACCCCTTCGCGCGCCTTTTTCACAAGCGGCGACTTCGTGTTGACCACCGGCGGTTCGTTGTTTGGGCCCGGGCGGCAGTCGCGCACACCCCAGGCGCAGGAGGCTACCGGCTTCGGCGAACCCTTCAGCTCGACGAGGCACATGCGGCAGTTGCCCGCGATCGACAGACGTTCGTGATAGCAAAAGCGCGGGATCTCGGCGCCCGCCGCTTCGCAGGCCTGCAGCAGAGTGTAGTCCGCCGGAACGTCGATTTCCTTGCCGTCGATGATAAGTCTGGTCATCGCCCTACTCCGCCGCGGCCATGGCGGGTTTGCTCGCACGTTTGGCGTTGATGCGGCGTTCGATTTCGGTGCGGAAGTGGCGGATTAGGCCTTGGATCGGCCACGCCGCTGCATCGCCAAGCGCGCAGATCGTGTGACCTTCGACTTGGTAGGTCACTTCGAGCAGCAGATCGATCTCCTTGGGCTCAGCATCGCCGGTGACGAGACGCTCCATTACGCGCCACATCCAGCCGGTGCCTTCGCGGCACGGCGTGCACTGGCCGCAGGATTCGTGCTTGTAAAAACGCGCGAGGCGCGCGATCGCCTTCACAATGTCGGTCGAGCGGTCCATGACGATGACGGCCGCTGTGCCGAGGCCCGACCTCACGTCGCGCAGACTGTCGAAATCCATCAGCACCGTGTCGCAGATCGACTTCGGGATCAGCGGCACGGACGATCCGCCGGGGATGACCGCGAGCAGATTGTCCCAACCGCCGCGCACGCCACCACAATGTTTGTCGATGAGTTCGCGGAGAGGGATGCCCATCTCCTCTTCGACGTTGCAGGGCTTGTTCACGTGGCCGGAGATGCAGAAGAGCTTCGTGCCCGTGTTGTTCGGGCGGCCGAGTGCCGAGAACCACGCAGCGCCACGGCGGAGGATTTCCGGCGCGACTGCGATCGACTCGACGTTGTTGACCGTCGTCGGGCAACCGTAGAGGCCCACGTTCGCGGGGAACGGCGGCTTCAGGCGCGGCATGCCCTTTTTGCCTTCGAGGCTTTCGAGGAGCGCAGTTTCTTCGCCGCAGATGTAGGCACCGGCACCGTGATGGACGTAGCAATCGAAGTCCCAGCCGGAGCCGGCCGCGTTCTTACCGAACAGGCCCGCCGCGTAACACTCCTCAATCGCCGCTTCGAGACGCTTGTATTCGATGCGGAACTCGCCGCGCACGTAGATGTAGCAAGCGTGCGCGTTCATCGCGAAGCTTGCGATCAAGCAGCCTTCCAACAACGTGTGCGGATCGTGCCGCATGATATCGCGGTCCTTGCACGTGCCGGGTTCGGACTCGTCCGCGTTGACGACGAGGTAGGCCGGGCGGCCGTCCGACGCCTTCGGCATGAACGACCATTTGAGGCCGGTTGGGAAGCCCGCGCCGCCGCGGCCGCGCAAGCCCGACTTCTTCATCTCGTCGATGATCCAGTCGCGGCCCTTTGCGATGATGTCCTTCGTGCCGTCCCAGTTGCCGCGTTTGCGCGCGGCGGGGAGGCGCCAATCATGGACGCCGTAGAGGTTCGTGAAGATGCGGTCTTTATCGGAAAGCATCATCCGCCCTTCGTATACAGAGATGCGTCGGTAAGTGTCTGCGGACCGCCTTCGGGTGCCGAGGTTTGGCGGCCGATCTGCGAGCCCGGCTTCGGCTTACGGCCGGCGCGCAGGTCGTTGATAATCCCTTCGGTACGGGCACCGTCAACGTCTTCGTAGAAGTCGTCGCCGATTTGGATGATCGGCGCGTTTACGCACGCGCCCAGGCACTCGACTTCCATCCACGACAGCTTGCCGTCGGCGGAGACGGATTCAGCGTGCGGGTGGATGTGCTTCTTGCAGGCGGCGACCACGGCATCGGAACCGCGCAGCCAGCACGGCGTCGTCGTGCAGACCTGCAGCAGGTGCTGACCCACCGGTTTCAAATTGAACATCGTGTAGAACGTCGCGATCTCGAGCACGCGGATCGGCGACATGCCCAGCATTTCGCCGATCACACGCATCATCGGCTCGGTAACGTGGCCGCCGTTCTGCTCCTGCGCGCGCCACAGCAATGGTGTGACCGCGGAGGCTTGGCGGCCTTCGGGATACTTCTTCATCTGCTTCTGCGCCCACGCGAGATTATCCGGCGTAAACGCGAAGGACGCAGGTTGATCGGGCGCGAGGCGGCGGAGGCTCATCTATCAATCTCCCCAAACACGATGTCGAGGGAGCCTAAGATCGCGGAGACGTCGGCGATCATGTGGCCTTTGCAGAGAAAGTCCATCGCCTGCAAATGCGGAAATCCCGGCGCGCGGATTTTGCAGCGGTAGGGTTTGTTCGAGCCGTCGCTCACCAGGTACACACCAAACTCGCCCTTCGGCGCTTCGACGCACGCATACACTTCGCCTTCCGGCACGTGGTAGCCTTCGGTGTAAAGCTTGAAGTGATGGATCAAGGCTTCCATCGACTGCTTCATCTCCGCGCGCTTCGGCGGGGTGACTTTGCCCGAACCTTCGTGCACCGGACCTTTCGGCATTCTCTCGATGCACTGCTTCATGATCTTCGTCGACTCGCGCATCTCTTCCATGCGGCAGAGGTAGCGGTCGTAGCAGTCGCCGTTTTTGCCGACGGGGATGTCGAATTCGAGGTCGGAGTAGCACTCGTAAGGCTGCGCCCGGCGCAGATCCCACGCCATGCCGGATCCGCGCACCATAACGCCGGAGAAGCCCCATGCGAGCGCGACCTCGGGCGTCACGACGCCGATGTCGACGTTGCGCTGCTTGAAGATGCGGTTTTCGGTCAGCAGCGTCTCGAGGTCGTCGACGACCTTCGGGAACTCCTCGCACCACTTGTAAATGTCGTCGAGCAGCTTCTGCGGCAGGTCTTGGTGCACGCCGCCGGGCCGCACATAGGCTGCGTGCATCCGCGAACCGCTGGCGCGCTCATAGAAGATCATCAACTTCTCGCGCTCTTCGAAGCCCCAGACCGGCGGCGTCAAGGCGCCCACGTCCATCGCCTGCGTCGTGGTGTTCAGGATGTGCGAGAGAATTCGGCCGATTTCGCTGTAGAGGACGCGGATGTATTGCGCGCGCGGCGGCACTGTGATGCCGCAGAGTTTTTCGACGGCGAGCGCGAAGGCGTGCTCCTGATTCATCGGCGCGACGTAGTCGAGACGGTCGAAGTACGGCACGGCCTGGAGATACGTTTTGTTTTCGATCAGCTTCTCGGTGCCGCGATGCAGCAGACCGATATGCGGATCGACGCGCTCCACGATCTCGCCGTCGAGTTCCAGTACCAAGCGCAACACGCCGTGGGCCGCGGGATGCTGCGGCCCGAAATTCAGGTTCATGTTGCGTATTTTTGGCTCGGTCGCGGCGGTCATTGTTTCGCGGCCTTCTCGTCGCCGGGCAGGATGTGCTTGGCGCCTTCCCACGGCGACATGAAATCGAATTTGCGGAAGTCTTGGACGAGCTTCACGGGTTCATACACGACGCGCTTCTGCTCGTCATCGTACCGCACTTCGACGAAACCGGTCAGCGGGAAGTCTTTGCGCAGCGGATAACCGGTGAAGCCATAGTCCGTTAGGATACGGCGAAGGTCCGGATGATCGGAGAATTGGATGCCGTACATATCGAATGCTTCGCGCTCGAACCAGTTGGCAGCCGGCCAGACGGCGGCGGCAGAGGGGACCGGCGTCGCTTCGTCGGTTTCAACCTTGATGCGAACGCGCTGGTTCAGGTGCAAACTCAGCAAGTGATAGACGACGTCGAACCGCTTCGGCCGATTGGGATAGTCGGCGCCGCAAATGTCTACGAGTTGCGAGAAGCGGCACGCTTGGTCGTCGCGGAGAAAGGTGAGCAGACCAACCAACGTGTCCGGCGCGGCGGTCAACGTCAGCTCGCCGTAGACGATCTTCGTGGTGATTCCAAAACCGCCGCGTTGGTTTTGGATGTGGTCGCCAAGGGCTTTGATCAAATCTGTCATCTGCCCCTCAGCGGAGAATGTTGCCGGTGCGGCGGATCTTCTTTTGCAGAAGCATCACGCCGTAAACCAACGCCTCGGCTGTCGGCGGACAACCCGGGATGTAGATATCGACCGGCACGACGCGATCGCAACCGCGCACCACTGCATAAGAATAATGGTAGTAGCCGCCGCCGTTCGCGCACGAGCCCATCGAGATCACGTACCGCGGCTCCGGCATCTGGTCGTAGACCTTGCGCAGTGCCGGGGCCATTTTATTTGTGAGCGTGCCGGCCACGATCATCACGTCGGACTGGCGCGGGCTTGCGCGCGGGGCGAAGCCGAAGCGTTCGAGATCGTAACGCGGCATCGAGGCCTGCATCATCTCGACCGCGCAGCAGGCAAGCCCGAACGTCATCCACATCAGCGAACCCGTACGGGCCCAAGTGATGAGGTCATCGGCGCGGGCGACGAGGAAGCCCTTGTTGTCGAGTTCTTCGCGGGCGTTCAAGAAGAAGGGATCGTTCGGGTCGATGGGGCGGCTTACCCCCTCGACGCCTGCGCGGGCTGAGGTCACTCCCATTCGAGCGCCCCTTTCTTCCATTCGTAGATGAAGCCGACGGTCAGGATGCCAAGGAAGGTCACCATCGACCAGAAGCCGAAGAGGCCGGTCTGTTTCAGGGTGATCGCCCAGGGAAACAGGAACGTCACCTCAAGGTCGAAGATGATGAAGAGAATGGCGACCAGGTAGAAGCGCACGTCGAACTTCATGCGGGCGTCGTCGAACGCGTTGAAACCGCACTCGTAGGCCGAGAGTTTTTCAGGGTCGGGTTTCGATGGGGCGACCAGTAGCGGCAGCACCATCAACACGAGGGCCAAGACGCCCGATAGACCCAAGAAGATCACGATCGGCAAATAGTCGGCGAGGATGTCCGTCATCGGTGCCCAAACGGGCCCGCACGGCGTGCGCGCCCTGCCCTCTTTGGTGCCCCGCGGATAGACTCACCGCAGGCCACAAATCAGCCCAAATTCCGGGGCGGAAGCTAAAGATTGTGCACCGCAAAGCAAGCGCTTTGGCGTGGCGTTCATGCGACAGATTTGGAGAGAAGTTTCAGAGGGTTCGGCGTGTGACTGGCTGCCCGCCTTCGCCTTGGGCTTCGGTGTGGCACATTCGCTTGCTTTGCAAGCGAATGTGGCGGGAGCGACGGGGCTCGAACCCGCGACCTCCGGCGTGACAGGCCGGCGCTCTAACCAACTGAGCTACGCCCCCCGCATAAGGGCAAAACGGCGGCCCAACTGGCTGGCCGCCGGAAGGCGGTGGGTGTACTGAACGGACCCCTAAGTGTCAAGCAAACCCAAGGGAATCATGGCTGAGACGTTCAAAGAGCCGGATCGGCTACAGAAATACTTCGCCTCGCTGGAAGCAAATATCGCGACCGCCACTGGCAAGACCGTCGCCCAGTGGGTCAAAATCGCCAAGACTTGCCCCGAGACAAAACCGCGCGCGCGGCTAAAATGGTTCAAGGACAAGCACGGACTTGGGCAGTCGCGCGCAGGGCTGGTCCTGTGGCGCGCCTTCGGCACCAGCAGCTTGGGCGACGATGATCCGAATACGCTGATGAACGCCCTGTTCGTGAAATTCGGCGAGCAGCGAGCGCTCTATGACAAGGTTGCGGCGTTCACAACGAAACTCGGTCCGGGAACGCTTAGCCCGCGCAAGAGTTACGTCGCGCTCTATCACTTGAAACAGTATGGCGCGATCAAGCCCTCCAAGCAGGGGCTGACGATCGGCCTTGCGATGCAGAAATATCCAAAGTCGGCGCGGCTGATCGACGTGAAGAACCTCGGCGGCGGCGAGCGCAACAAGAAAGCCGTCGTTCTTGCATCGGCGAAAGAGTTCGACGCCGAGGTCAAGGCGTGGGTGAAAGCGGCCTACGACGGGAACTGACGCGTGGCGCTGTTTCACGCCTCGCAATACGACTGGTCGAAACCCGTCGATAGTTTTTGGGAAACGGGTCGCGCGCAATTCGACAGCGTCGCCGCCCCTTCGCTGTCGCGCGATGAGACCGCGGACGTCGCCATAATCGGCGGCGGCTACTGCGGGCTTTCGGCGGCGTACCACTTGGCGCGCGCGGGAATCGACGTGCGCGTTCTGGAGGCCGGTCCGATCGGCTGGGGTGCTTCGGGACGTAACGGCGGATTCTGTAGCATCGGCGCGTCGTTTCTGGGTGCGGCGGAACTGAAGACGATTTACGGCGAAGATGAGACGCTCGCGTTCTATCGCGTGCTTGTCGATGCAGTACGGCTGGTCGAGACGCTTGCGCAGGACGAGGCGATCGATCTGAAGCGCCATGGCGATGGTGTATGGACGTTCGCACACAAGCCCAGCCGCGTTGGGGAATTGCAAGCGCATGCGGAGGTGTTAAGCCGGATTGGCCTTTCCGCGCGGGTCGTGGACACTGCATCGTTCGGGCGTGAAGCGTTCGCGTGCACGGAGCAATTCGGCGCGCTGCATGAGAGCGTCGGATTTGCGCTTAACCCCCTCGCCTATTGCTTAGGCCTTGCCCGCGCGGCTGCGGCGCGCGGGGCGCGCATTCATGCGCAGTCGCGCGTGCTGCAGTGGCGCCGAGAGGGTGAACACCATCGGCTTGTCACCGGCGGCGGCAGCGCCCTCGCCAAGCATGTGATCGTTGCCGCGAATGGATGGCTACCCGAGGAACTCGTGCCCGGACTCGCCGGGCGGATGATGCCGGTGCTCTCCAACATCGTGACGACGCGGCCGCTCAGCGATGAGGAATTGCGCACTCAGGCGTGGCGGACCGACGCGCCTGCGTCGAACACGCGCGCGCATCTAGCATATCTGCGGATGTTGCCCGACAAGCGGCTGCTGTTCGGCGGCCGAGGCGACACGACGGGTAGCCCCGCCGGGGGTGCCGCCATGCGGGCACTTCTCGAGCGCCGTATCGCGCGGCTTTTCCCAGCGTTTGCAAACATTGAGACCACCCATTCTTGGCGTGGATTCATCGCGGCGACACGGCGGCTGACACCGGCCGTCGGCGAACTACCGGACGATCCGAGCGTATCGTTCGCGTTCGGCTGCCACGGCAACGGCGTCGCGTTCATGACGTGGGCGGGGCGGGAACTTGCGAAGCGCATCGCCGGCACCGCAACGGCTTTGCCGGCGCCGATTCACGGGCTGCCGCCGAAGTTTCCTCTGCCCACGTTGCGGCTATGGCAACTGCGTCTCATGCTTGCGCGCGCTTGGGTGGAAGATGCGATCGCTTAGGGTTTTCCGGTCGAGGCGAAGTTCACGTAGCGCTTGAACGCTTCGTCGAGGACGCCGTCGACGCCTTTGGCGATGTCTTTGAAGTCTTTCGCGTCGTGGCCGCCAACCGCGTAGGTCAGCTTCACGTGTGAGCCGGCGCCTTTGGCTTCGATACTCACGATCATGTGGCCGGTGACGCCCATGTAGGCGAGCGGGCCTAACCCGCCGCTAAAGATCAGGCGCGTGCCGGGGGCGGCGTGTTCCACCGTCATGTGGCGCACGAAGCCGCCGTCCTTGAGCGTCTCGCACCAGCAGCCGCCGGGTTTAACGTCGATCGAGATGTTTTTGCCGTCACCAGAGTAGGAGTGCAATTTGGCATTCCACCAGGCGCCCGCTTGGACGAACGCGTCGTAGGCGGCTTTCGGGGTGACCGTGGTGTCAGCTTCGTACGCGACAGTGAAGCCGGTCGGGGATTGGGAGGTGACGGCGGCTTGTCCAACGGATGCCAACGCGACGCTCGCAATGGCGATAAAGATGCGCAGTTTCATTTCAGACTCCCCAAGCCAGGTGCACTAAAGCCCCCTTTCGCCAAGGCTTCGGGGGGCACTCCTTCGCCTAATTGCCTTCGCGCGCCTTACGCCAAGTGGCGTAAGCCACCCGAAGCCGAAGGCGAAGGGTGGTGGGCGATGACGGGCTCGAACCGCCGACATCATCGGTGTAAACGATGCGCTCTACCAACTGAGCTAATCGCCCTGAATTGCGGGAATAGCAGACGCCTTACAAAAAACGAAAGGCGCGGATTTTCATCCGCGCCTTCGGAAATCCGCCGATTGGCGGAAAACTCAGTTCACCGCGTCTTTGAGCTGTTTGCCAGCACGGAATTTCGGCTGCTTGGACGAGGGGATTTTGATTTCCTCGCCCGTGCGCGGATTGCGGCCAGTGCCGGCCTTGCGGGTCGTCACCACGAAGGTGCCGAAACCGACCAGGCGCACTTCTTCTCCGCCCTTCAGCGTGTTCGTAATCACTTCGATCGCCGTGTCGATGATCTTCTCGGCTTCGGCCTTCGGCACGTTCGTCTTTTCGGCGACGGCCGCGACCAGATCGTTCTTGTTCATGTGTCCTCGCGGGTTTTAGAGAGATTGACAGAAATGGGCGGTTTTGCCCGGAACTTGGCGGCGGAATTTAGGGGTTCAGCGGGCCCTGTCAAAGCCAATCCGCAGAAATCCGGGCATAATGCCGCTGGATAACAAGGAAAAGGCCGCCGGGGTACCCCTCGGCGGCCAGATTCTGCCTGGTTTTTAGGCGTGACTAGTGAGCGACCACACCTTCGTGATCCTCGCCCTCACCTTTGCCGCGGCGGGGCGGCTCGTCTGCGGGCTCCTCCCATTTGATCGGAACGGGCACGCGAACCAGAGCCTTTGCCAACACGTCGTCGACGGTAGCTACCGGCACGATGTTGAGGCCCTTGAGCACGTTGTCGGGGATGTCGGCGAGGTCCTTTTCGTTTTCGGACGGGATCAGCACCGTCTTGATGCCCGCGCGCAAGGCCGCCAGCAGCTTTTCTTTCAAGCCGCCGATCGGCAGGACGCGGCCCCGCAACGTGACTTCACCCGTCATCGCGACGTCGCGCTTGATTGGGATACCTGTCAGGACCGACACGATGGCCGTCGTCATCGCGACACCGGCGGACGGGCCGTCCTTCGGCGTTGCGCCCTCCGGCACGTGCACGTGGATGTCGCGCTTGTCGAACGTCGGCGGCGTGATGCCGATGCTCGTCGCCCGCGAGCGGACATACGAGCGGGCAGCGTCGATGGATTCCTTCATGACATCGCCGAGTTTGCCCGTCGCCTGCATGCGGCCTTTCCCGGGTAGCATGACGGCCTCGATCGTCAGTGTTTCGCCGCCGACTTCCGTCCATGCGAGACCCGTGACGACGCCGACATTGTCTTCGCCTTCAAGCTCACCGTAACGGAATTTCCGGACGCCCGCATACTTCTCGAGGTTCTTCGGCGTGACCTGAACCGACTTCGCCTTCTTCGAAACGATCTCGCGCACGGCTTTACGGACCAGGCTCGCCAGCTCGCGCTCAAGGTTGCGCACGCCTGCTTCTCGTGTGTAATAGGGGATCAAGTCGAGCAAGGCCGCGTCCGTAATCGACCATTCGCCGTCTTTCAGAGCATGCGCCTCCACCTGCTTGGACAGCAAATGGCGTTTCGCGATTTCCACCTTCTCATCTTCGGTGTAACCGGGGATGCGGATGATCTCCATGCGGTCCATCAGCGGCTGCGGCATGCGCAGGCTATTCGCCGTCGTGATGAACATGACGTCCGAGAGGTCGAAGTCGACTTCCAGATAATGATCGTTGAACGTCGCATTCTGCTCAGGGTCCAAGACCTCAAGCAGGGCCGACGACGGGTCGCCGCGCCAGTCGGCGCCAAGCTTGTCGATCTCGTCGAGCAGGAACAGTGGGTTCGCCGACTTCGCCTTTTTCATGCCCTGTATGACCTTGCCGGGCATCGAGCCGATATACGTGCGGCGGTGGCCCCGGATTTCAGCTTCGTCACGCACACCGCCAAGCGACATGCGCACGAACTCACGGCCGGTTGCCTTGGCAATGGATTTGCCGAGCGAGGTCTTGCCGACGCCAGGCGGGCCGACGAGGCAGAGGATAGGCCCGCGCAGTTTGCCCGCGCGTTGCTGGACCGCAAGATACTCTAGGATACGTTCCTTGACCTTCTCGAGCCCGTAGTGATCGTCGTCGAGGACCTTCTCGGCCTCGTCCATGTCGCGCTTGACCTTGCTCTTCTTGCCCCAGGGCAGCGAGAGGATCCAATCGAGGTAATTGCGCACGACGGTTGCTTCGGCCGACATCGGCGACATCTGGCGCAACTTGCGAAGCTCCGCCATTGCCTTGTCGCTCGCTTCCTTGGACAGCTTCGTTTTCTTGATGCGGTCTTCCAGTTCGCCAAGCTCGTCGCGCTGCTCTTCGCCCTCGCCCAACTCCTTCTGAATCGCCTTCAGCTGCTCGTTCAAATAATACTCGCGCTGTGTCTTCTCCATTTGACGCTTCACGCGCGTGCGGATTTTGCGTTCGACCTGAAGGACGCTCATTTCGCCCTCCATAAAGCCGAACACTTTCTCCAAACGCTCGGCGACGCTCGTCGTCTCCAACAGCGCTTGCTTGTCGGCGATCTTGACCGTGATATGGGAGGCGATCACGTCTGCCAGTTTCGACGGGTCGGTGATCTGCTGGACCTCGGACTGCGACTCCGGCGGAATCTTCCGGTTCAGTTTGATGTAGGCCTCAAACTGCGAGGAGGCCGAGCGGGCAATGCCTTCGACCTCGCGCGGATCTTTCAAATCGTCAGGAATGAGTTCCGCTTCGACTTGGAAGAAGTTCGCGTTCGGCACGAATTTGAGAATACGCGCGCGTTGCTTGCCTTCGACGAGAACGCGCACGGTTTGATCAGGCAGCTTCAAAAGCTGCACAACGGAAGCGAGCGTACCAACGGTGTAAATGTCGTCTTCCGACGGCTCGTCCTGCGCCGGGTTCTTTTGCGTGACGAGCAGAATTTGCTTTTCTTCGAGACCGACGTCTTCGAGCGCACGGACCGACTTCTCGCGACCAACGAACAGCGGAACGATCTTGTGCGGGAAGACGACGATGTCGCGCAGCGGCAGAACGGGGTACACGCCCACCGTCTTCACGGCTTCATCGTCTGCGGTTTTCATATCAACCTGCCTTTCAGTAGCTTCGGCATTTCCTTACGCGAGCGGTCTGACGGCCCGACTCTGCAAACGCCACAAATCTTAACGAGCAAATGAAGTGGAGGCGAGATACCCTCCCTTCAAGGGGCCTGTAAAATGCGCGAGGCGGACCGTGAAGACCGCTACGGTTTAGGACGCTGACGCCGCTTCTCCACGCTTGTCAGCGTAGATCAGCAATGGACGCGCCCGTCCTTCGGCCACTTCACCATTGATGACGACTTCCGTTACGCCGCGCATGCCCGGCAAATCGTACATCGTATCGAGGAGAATGTTTTCCATGATGGACCGCAAGCCGCGCGCACCCGTCTTACGGGCGATCGCTTTGCGGGAAATCGCCTTCAGCGCGTCATCCGAGAACGTAAGGGAAAGACCCTCCATCTCGAACAGGCGCGCGTACTGCTTCACCAGCGCGTTCTTCGGTTTGGTGAGAATCGACATCAGCGCGTCGATGTCGAGGTCTTCAAGCGTTGCCAACACCGGTAGGCGGCCGACGAACTCAGGGATCAGACCGAACTTCAGCAGGTCTTCCGGTTCGATCTCGCGGAATATCGCGCCGGTACCGCGGTCATCCGGCGATTGAACGTTCGCGCCGAAGCCGATCGAGGAACCCTTGCCGCGGGCCGAGATGATGCGCTCCAACCCTGCGAATGCGCCGCCGCAGATGAAGAGGATGTTCGTCGTATCGACTTGCAGGAACTCTTGCTGCGGGTGCTTGCGGCCGCCTTGCGGGGGGACGCTTGCGACCGTGCCTTCCATGATCTTGAGCAGTGCTTGCTGCACGCCTTCGCCCGACACGTCGCGCGTGATCGATGGGTTGTCGGACTTGCGGCTGATCTTGTCGACCTCGTCGATGTAGACTATGCCGCGCTGCGCACGCTCGACGTTATAGTCGGCCGACTGCAGCAGCTTCAAAATGATGTTTTCGACGTCTTCGCCGACGTAGCCCGCTTCGGTAAGCGTTGTCGCGTCGGCCATCGTGAACGGCACGTCGAGAATGCGCGCCAGCGTCTGTGCGAGCAGCGTCTTGCCGCAACCCGTCGGCCCGATCAGCAAGATGTTTGACTTCGCGATCTCGATGTCGCCGTTCTTCGTCTGATGGTTCAGGCGCTTGTAGTGATTATGGACGGCGACAGCGAGAACCTTCTTCGCGTGATCCTGACCAATCACGTAGTCGTCGAGAACTTTGCGGATGTCGGACGGCGTGGGAACGCCGTCCCGCGATTTTACCAGCGAGGTCTTGTTCTCTTCACGGATGATGTCCATGCAGAGTTCGACGCACTCGTCGCAGATGAAGACCGTTGGGCCGGCGATAAGCTTGCGAACTTCGTGTTGGCTCTTGCCGCAGAACGAGCAGTACAGAGTGTTCTTTGAATCACTGCCGCTCTTACTCATTCTCTTCTCCCTCTAGGAGCCCGCAGACCGTGCCGATTCCGGCCACTTCCCGGGTATATTACCGACAAAGCTAAACGCGTGCCGAATCCCCTACGCGCCGCCCTACAGCTCAATTCGAGCATGCTAGGCCGTCACGGATCAAGAATTCATTAATCGCGGGTGTAACTGAGAAACCGCGCAATCTGCCCGGGAATTAGTCAGTCTTCCCGATCTCCATGCCCGCCGGGCGCTTGGTGAATACCTGATCGATGAGGCCGAAGGTCTTTGCCTCCTCAGCGGTCAGGAAATAGTCCCGATCCAACGCCTTTTCAATCGCCTCAACCGCCTGTCCAGTATGACGGGCATAGATCTCGTTCAGGCGCCTCTTAAGCTTCACGATCTCCTGTGCATGACGCGCGATATCGGTCGCTTGTCCCTGCGCGCCGCCGGATGGTTGATGCAGCATCACTCGCGAATTCGGCAGGGCGAAGCGCTGCCCCTTTTCGCCGGCGCACAACAACAGCGAGGCTGCCGAAGCGGCCTGGCCGATGCAGAGCGTCGCCACCGGCGGGCGGATATATTGCATCGTGTCGTAGATCGCGAGCCCCGCCGTCACCAACCCGCCTGGCGAGTTGATGTACATCGAGACTTCTTTCTTCGGGTTTTCCGCCTCGAGGAACAGAAGCTGGGCGGTGACAAGCGTTGCGATCGTGTCTTCGATCGGGCCCGAAACGAAGACGATCCGTTCCTTCAGTAGCCGCGAATAGATGTCGTACGAGCGCTCGCCCCGCGCCGTCTGCTCGATCACGAAGGGCATATAGTAGTTGGCGTAGGTCTCGCGGGCGTCTTTCATGGGGCTGCCTCTGGGGCGGCGCAGGTGCCGCCGTTAGTCACTTAGTTCGCCTTCAGGATTTTGGCCAGGTCGTCGGGGTCCTTAAACAGGTCTTCCCGACTCACTTGCTTGTCCGTGATCTTTACCTGGCCGCACAGGAAATCGACGACCTTGTCCTCAAAAATCGGCGCGCGCAGCTGGGCCAGCGCGTCCTGATTGTTGCGGTAGATATCCACGATGCGCTGCTCTTGGCCTGGGTACTGGCGGGCCTGCATCATCACCGCGCGGCTGAGCTCTTCCTGGGTCACTTGCACGTTGTTCACGCGGCCGAACTCGGACAGCACGAGACCTAAGCGGACGCGGCGCTCCGCAATCGCGCGGAACTCAGCCTTGAGATCGTCCTCGGACTTGGTTTTATCTTCGTCGGCCAGGTTGCCGGATTTGATGTCCTGCTCGACCTGCGTCCAGATTTGCTTGAACTCGGCTTCCACCATGCCGGTGGGTAGGTCGAAGCTGTGCGAGCCGTCGAGCGCGTCGAGCAGCGCGCGCTTCAGATGTGCACGGCTGGCCTGGGTGAATTGGTTCGCGAGTTGCATGCGCGCGGCGTCGCGCAGCTTGTCCAAGCTGTCGAGACCGAGCTTCGTGGCGAGAGTCTCATCTACTTCGGCTTCGATGCCGCGGCGCACTTCTTTCACCGTCACGTCGAAGTCGGCGTATTTGCCTGCAAGGTTCGCCGCCGGATATTCGGCCGGGAAGGTAACCGCGACGACTTTCGCGTCGCCCGCCTTCGAACCTTTAAGTTGCTCCTCGAAGCCCGGAATGAAGCTGCCCGAACCGATGACGAGTTCAGCATTCTCGGCAGTGCCACCGTCGAACGGTATGCCGTCGATCTTGCCGGTGAAGTCGATCACCAACTGATCGCCATCTTGAGCTTGCGCGTCGTCACCCTTCGGCTCAAACGTGCGCTGTTGGGCGGCGAGGCGCTTTAGCGACTGCAATACGTCGTCGTCGCTGACTTCGGTGATTGGCCGCATCAGCGCAATCGACGATGCATCCACGAGCTTGAAGTCGGGCATCAGGTCGATGCCCATCGTGAACACAAGGTCTTCCGCGCCCGCGATCACCTCTTCGACTTTGCTGACGAGCTGAATTTGCGGCGACATCGCCGGACGCAGCGAACGGTCGTCCACCGCCTTTTGGCTGAACTCGGCGACCGCCTCTTGGACGATTTCGCCCATCATCGATTTGCCGAAAGTCTTGCGCAGATGAGCGACCGGCACTTTGCCCGGGCGGAAGCCCTTGAGCTGAACCTGGTCCTTCATCCCCTCAAGCCGCGATAGCAGCTTTGCGTCGAGGTCGCTTGCTTCGACCGTGATGCGGAATTCGCGGCGAAGGTGGTCGTTGACGGTTTCGGTAATCTGCATTGGCTTCTCTAGTCCTGCCTCGGTCGATGGCGACGGCGTGGGGATAAGGGTGCGCGATGGTGCGGGCGAAGGGATTTGAACCCCCACGACTTTCGTCACTGGAACCTAAATCCAGCGCGTCTACCAGTTCCGCCACGCCCGCTTGGTGCCAGCGTGCGTACCCAAATCCGACGCCGACGTTAAGTGCCGGGTACCTGTTGGAAAACAAGGGGCGCTCTATAGCAGGGCGATTCAGAAACTCAAAGGCCGGAAACCCCTGGTTTCTGAGCCATTTCGACGGCCCGCGGCAGGTGGTCCGCCAGGTCTTCGGCGATGAGGCCGGGTCCCGCGATTCTGCCGCAGAGTCCGTGCAGGTAAGCGCCGGTTCGTGCGGCATCGAACGGTGTCATGCCTTGCGCGAGCAAGCCGCCGATGATGCCCGCGAGCACGTCGCCGGAGCCTGCGGTCGCGAGATCGGGCGGTGCGTTCGTGTTTACAACCGTCGTGCCGTCGGGGTTTGCGATCACGGTATCCGCGCCTTTGAGCAGCACGACAGCCCCTGCCCTTTGCGCCGCGATGCGGGCGGCTTCGATCTTGTTGGGCGATTGTTTGAGAAGGTTCGGGAAGATGCGCTCGAACTCGCCCTCGTGCGGAGTGAGCACGCAGCGTGGCGTGAGCAGTTTGACAAGCGCGTCCGGGGTTTCTGCGAACGACGTCAGCGCGTCGGCGTCGAGTACAGTCGATGCAAGGGACGAAAGCGCGACGGCGACACGGTCGCGCGTCGCTTGGCCGACACCGTTGCCGGGGCCGATGACGACGGCGTTGTAGCGCTTGTCTTCGAGCAGCGTATGCAACGCGGCAGGCATGCTAGTTTCGCGTACCATGATCGCGGTCAACGACGAGCTTAGCACGGGGATTGCGGCCGCTTCGCCGGCGACCGTGACGAGGCCCGCGCCGACGCGCAGCGCACTGTGCGCGGCGAGCCGGGCGGCGCCGGTGGCGCTTGCGGGTCCGCTGACAACGACACAGTGCCCGCGGTTGTATTTGTGCGCGGCAGGATCGCGCAGCTTTGGGAGTGGCGGCTCCACGTTTTCGAAGCTGACGGTGCGGCGATGCGTGGCGATGTCGGACAGCGCATTCAGTATTCCGTCCGGGATACCGATATCTACGCAAACGATTTCGCCGCAGTGTTTGCGCGATGGATATAGAACGTGCGCGGGTTTCCTGCGGAAGAACGTCACCGTCAGCGCCGCGGTCCAAGGCTGTCCGCCGTCAATGAACGCCCCGCGATCTCCACAAATGCCGCTCGGCACATCGATGGCGACGGTTGGCACGTCGGCCATTTCGATATCTTCGAAGAGTTGGCTCAACTCCGGTTCGAGGCCGCGCGAAAGACCTGCGCCGAAGACGGCGTCGACGACGAGTTCGCTGTGAACCGGTTTCGCAGGATCGAAGCGGCGCATGGGGCCGGTCCATTCCTTCGCCATCGCGGCGGCGTCGGGTTTGAGCGTGCTGTGATCGCCTACCGTCACGACCTCGACTTTGTAACCGCGCGCTTGCAGATGACGCGCGACGACGAAGCCGTCGCCACCGTTGTTGCCGGGGCCGCACAGCACCATTGTCTTACACGCCGGCCAGCGTTTCGCGATTTCGTTCGCGACCTTGCGGCCGGCATTTTCCATGAGCGTGAGGGTGGTGACGCCAGACGAGACCACGAGGCGATCGACCTCGTTCATCTCGGCGACAGTGAGTATCTCGGGTCCCGGCGTCCACATACGCTTTCAGATATCCGATGGGTGACGGTCCGCCAAGCCGAGAAGCTTCTCGAGCGCATGAGCTGCCTGCAAAACGCGCGCGTCGTCGCCGTGGCGGCCTACGATTTGTATACCGATGGGCAGGCCGCTTTCGGTGAAGCCGCAGGGGACGCTCGCAGCCGGTTGCTGCGTCAGGTTGAAAGGATAGGTAAATGGGGTCCATTCCATCCACATCCTACCGTTCGGATCGTACGGCGTGACGAGCGGCGTGTCGAAGGGCGGCACGGCGATCATCGGCGTGACGAGGAAGTCGTAGTCGCGCATGAACGCTTTCACGCCCGCGCCGTAGGCGGCGCGTTTCGCGGTTGCCTGCTGGAACTCCTTACGCGTGATCGCGCGGGACTCTTCGACGAGCAGGCGCAGGTTTGGGTCGATCAATGCCAGCTTTTCTTCCGGATAGTCGCCGAGCAGAAAACCCGCGCTGGACACGTAGAGCGTTTTGAAGAACGACGACGGGTCGCCGCCTGCTGGGTCGGCGTCGGTGACTTGGGCGCCGAGTTCGGTGAAGCGTTTGGCTGTTGCCGCGACGGTAGCCTCGACTTCGCCGTCGACGCGCTCGACCCAGCCGAGGCGGGGACTGAACGCGATCTTTGCGCCGCGCAAGCTCTTGTCCAGGTTCCAGGAGAAATCGACCTGCGCGAACGGTTGCTGGTACCAGTCGCGTGCGTCCGGCTCCGCGATGACGTTGAGGAACAGCGCGCTGTCGGCGACGCTGCGCGACATGGGGCCGACGTGGGCCAAGGTCGTGAACGGGCTCGCAGGCCAGGCAGCGACGCGGCCGAATGTCGGCTTCAGGCCGAACACGCCACAGAAGCTCGCCGGGATTCGGATCGATCCGCCGGCGTCGGTGCCGAGTGCCAGCGGGCAATAACCGGCAGCGAGCGCTGCGCCTGCACCGCCGCTCGAGCCGCCGGGCGTTTTGCCGAGATTCCACGGGTTACGCGTCACACCGGTCAGCGGGTTGTCGTTAGTGCCCTTCCAGCCGAACTCAGGCGTCGTCGTCTTGCCGATGAAGACGGCGCCGTGTTCGCGCAGGCGTACGACGCTGGGCGCGTCGTGCTCCGCCGGTTGGTTCGGATCGACGGTTTTCGAGCCGCGCATCGTCGGCCAGCCCTTCGACACGACAAGGTCCTTGATCGCGACGGGCACGCCGTCAAGCAGACCTTGCGGTTCCCCTGCCATCCAGCGCTCTTCGGAGGCACGCGCTTGGGCCAGCGTCGTCTCGGCGTCGATGAGACACATCGCGTTGATGTTCGCGTCAAGCGCTTCGATGCGGCCGAGCAGGTATTCCGCGACTTCGACCGGCGAGAGGTCTTTGCTCCGGTAGGCGGCGACGAGTTCGGTTGCCGTCATCCAGTGAATGTCGGTCATTCCGATGTCCTATCTGACCGCGGTGTCGGCGGTCTCTCCGAGTTCGACGAGGGCGATCGCGCACCGCTTCGTTTCGAGTACTGTTATCGACGCGTGCGCGGGCTTGAAGCAGACGACGCGGTCGTCGCCGATCGCGGCGCCGAGCGCGACGTTGATGGCGACGAAGTGCGAGAAGACGGCGGTGTCGTCTTGCAGGCTTGCGAGATAAGCGACGACGCCATCGCGCCACGTTTGCAGCGAGGCGTCGGCTGCGCTCCATTCGCCCATCATCAGGTTACGCAGCCAATCGCCGCGCTGCGCGAACGGGATGCTGGCGGGCGTTGGGATTTCGGCGACGGCTTCCGCGATCTTCGGATCGACGTTCATCGTGCGGGCGAGCGGGATCGCCGTTTCACGCGCGCGGCGGAGCGGGCTCGAGACGATCAGCTTCGGCGGCGTTTTGGCGAGGCGTTCCCCCGCGCTTTCGGCTTGGCTGCGGCCGAGTTCGGTCAGGCCCGGATCGGGGTCGGCCGATTGGCCCCAGGTGCCGGACGGTTCGCCATGGCGGATGAGATAGAGCCGCGCCATCGCTATTGCGGCACGAAGAGGTTGGCCTTGTCGCCGGGCGTGACCGTGCCGCGGCGGCCGAGCGTTTCGCGCTCCATCAAATCGTTCAGCGTCGCGGCATCGTTCGGCGTCTGCGCGACGAAACGTTTGCCGTTACCAAGGCGGCCGATGACGATACCCATCTTCGGGCCGGTCCGGTCGTGCATGACGGTGTAGGTTTCCACTGTCCCCTCGCCTTCCGGCTTCGCTTCGACTTGTGGGTGCGCCATCGCATCGATGTCGTGTTGGTAGGCCTTTGGGTCTTCGCGCTTCCACGCGCCCTTCACCGGCGCCGTCGAATAGATGCCGAGCGAATGCTTCGTCACGTACCAGCCGTTTGCGGTCACGAGGCCGAAGCTGCCTGGCTTGCCGCGGACCCTGTCCATCATCGTCACGATCGAATGCATGACGTAGTTGTTCCCGGCGCCGCCGAAGTACGGCAAGCCACCGGTGACGGTGAGGCCGCGCGGATCGTCCTCGGCCAACCCCAATTCCGCGCAGCCGATTTCGACTGCGGACGGGAAGCAGGAATAGAGGTCGATGAAACTCATGTCCGCGGCCCTCTTCCCCGCCATCGCGAATGCCTTTTGGCCCATCGTTCGAATCGCGGGCGAGGAATAATAGTTCACGCGCTCGCTAACGTGCCAAATGTCGGTCGCGTCGGCGCAACCGTGGAGGTAAACCCACTTGGATTCGGGAACGCCGAGCTCGCGTGCGGTTTTCACGTTCGTCATGACGACGGCGGCCGCCATGTCCACTTGAATAATCGCATTCATGTACTTCGTGTACGGAAAACCCACGTAGCGGTTATTGTCCGCTTGCGTTGCGATTTCCTCGGGTGTGCGGAACGTGGGGAACCATGCGTACGGATTCGCCGCTGCAACTTTCGAGAACGGCGAGAAGAGCTTTCCCAGCGCCAGTTGATGTTCGCGCACCGAGCGCTTCTTGTGGCCGCGAATGCCGTTCTCGAACAACGGATAGGTGTTCACCGGAAAGTACAGCGCGTGTGCGCGTTCGATGTCGTTCGAACCGCGGCGGCTGTCCCCGATGTGCGTCGGCTCGCCGCCTGCGTCTTCGCCCCATTTGAGCGCGATGCCCTTGTTGAGAGCGCCGATCATTGTCGCGAGGTCTTCGGAGCCCGCGAGCACAGCGACCGTGGTTTCGCCGTTGGCGATCTCTTCCGCCGTGCGGTTGACGAGCCATTGCGGCGTATTGCCGCCAGCGGCCGTGTAGTATTCGCGCTTGGCTTTGGCGCCGATGCGGTTGCCGAGGGAGCGCGGGGCGTTGGTGTATTGGCCGATCGGCAAGCGGCCGGCTTCGGACGAGTCCGCGGTGAAGCGCACGACCGAGATGTTGTCAATTAGCGGCGTCAGCTTCTCGCCTGCGCCGGTGTCGGCGAGCGCACGCTTTGTTGCCTCATGCAAAAGCTGCATGGGGTCGAGGCTTTCCTCGAACTTGTTCTGCTGCGCGGTGCGTTGGGTGATCTGCCCGCCGCCGATCAAAATCGGCATTCTGTCGTCGGTCATGATGCTTCACGTTAGTTGCGTTTGAAATGTTCCCTCAAGCGCCGTACCGCGTCTTCCAAAACCGCGCGCTGTTTGCAAAACGCGAAGCGTACGAGGGTTTGGGGGGCGTCGCTGGTGAAAAAAACGGAGAGTGGGATGGCCGCCACGCGCGCGTGTTCGGTCATGTGTTTGCAGAAGTCAACGTCGCTGCCATTGAACCGCAACTTCGAGATATCCGTCGTCAGGAAGTAGGTGCCTTGCGCATGCAGCGGCACGAAACCGATTGCGGCGAGTTCGCGCGCGAGATAGTCGCGGTTGCCCTCCAGCTCCTTCGCCAGGTTCAGATAGTAGTCCTCGAAATTGTTCAGGCCGTGCGCGACAGCGATCTGCAACGCGGTAGGCGTGGTGAACGTGATGAACTGGTGCGCCTTGGAAACGGCGCCGGTCAGCGCGGCGGGGCCGGTGACCCAACCCACCTTCCAGCCGGTGAGGGAAAAGATCTTACCGGCAGAGCCCACGCGCACGCAGCGCTCGTACATCCCCGGGAGCGTGGCTAGCGGCGTGTGCTTCAATCCGTCGAACGTCAGGTGCTCATAAACCTCGTCGCAGATCGCGAGCGCATCGAAGCGCTTCAAGAACGTGGCCAGCAGGCCCAACTCGGCGGTTGAAAACACCTTGCCAGCCGGGTTCATCGGCGAGTTCAACAGGACCGCCTTTGTCTTAGGCGAGAAGGCGTCGGCAAGGGCTTGTTCGGTTAGCGTCCAGTTCGGCGCGGCTAGACGGATCGGTTTGGCGACGCCGCCAACTGCTTCCACGATCGGCTTGTAAGAGTCGTATGCGGGTTCGAAGAGGATCACCTCGTCGCCCGGATTTACGAGGCCCATGATCGAAGCAGTCAGCGCCTCGGTTCCGCCGGAAGTCACGACGACTTCGCTGCGCCAGTCGTAAATCAGGTCGTAGAAGCGCTTGGCGTGCGCGGCCAGCGCCTGACGCAACGCCTCTACGCCCATCATTGGGGGATACTGGTTCGGGCCTTCAATCAGGGCTTGTGCGGCGCGTTCGCGCAGCGCGAGGGGGCCGTCGGTGTCAGGAAACCCTTGGCCCAGGTTGATAGCGCCGTGTTGGTTCGCCAGGCCGGACATAACTGTGAATATCGTGGTTCCGAGCCCGGCAAAGGTCGGATTCAGCGGCTTCATGCGGGGGCGCCTCATTCGCGTGGCCGCACCTTGGCAAAGCGCGGTTGCGCTCGCAAGGCGCGGAGGGCATGCCCACAGTTTGTGCACACCTGCCTAGGCGCGCGGCAGAATCTTAGATGTTCCAGCCAAAACCCGCACGCTAAGGTCCGCCCGTTTCGTAGGCTTTTGCGCCTGCGAACACCACACGGAACACCCGATGAAGAAGATTGAAGCGATCATCAAGCCGTTCAAGCTCGACGAAGTGAAAGAAGCGCTGCAGGAAGTGGGCGTCCAAGGCATCACGGTGACGGAAGCCAAGGGCTTCGGCCGCCAGAAGGGCCACACCGAACTCTACCGCGGTGCGGAGTACGTCGTCGATTTCCTGCCCAAGGTTAAGATCGAGATCATAATCCCCGACGACCTCGTCGACCGGGCGGTCGAGGCCATTCAGAAGGCCGCGCGCACGGGACGGATCGGCGACGGGAAGATTTTCATATTCACGGTCGAAGAGGTCATCCGCATCCGCACCGGCGAAACCGGTCACGACGCGATTTAACATCCAACGCTCAACACCCCTTTGCGTGGGGACAGTTTAAGGAGAAGAATAATGGCTAACGCAGATACCGTCCTTAAGAAGATCAAGGACGAAGAGGTCAAATTCGTCGACCTGCGCTTCACCGATCCGCGCGGCAAGTGGCAGCACGTGACGTTCGACCTGTCGCTGATCGACAAGGATTTGTTCGAGACCGGTACGATGTTCGACGGATCGTCGATCGCCGGTTGGAAGGCGATCAACGAATCCGACATGACGCTGCTGCCCGACCCATCGACTGCGGTCATCGATCCGTTCTTCGCGCAGAAGACGCTGATCCTGTTTTGCGACGTACTTGAGCCGTCGACGCATCAGCCCTATGGCCGCTGCCCGCGCTCGATCGCGAAAGCAGCCGAGAACTACATGAAATCGGCCGGCGTCGGCGACACGGCGATGTTTGGCCCGGAAGCCGAGTTCTTCATCTTCGACGACGTCCGTCACTCTGTCTCGATGAACAAGGTCGGTTACGAAATCGACTCCGCCGAAGGTCCCTATAATACGAGCCGCGAATACGACCAGGGCAACCTTGGCCACCGCCCCCCGGTCAAGGGCGGCTACTTCCCGGTCCCGCCTGTCGATAGCTCACAAGACATCCGCTCCGAAATGCTCTCGATCATGGGCGACATGGGCATCGAGCCCGAGAAGCACCATCACGAAGTGGCGCCCTCGCAGCACGAACTCGGTTTCAAGTACTCGACGCTGGTGAAAACCGGCGACCGCATGCAGATCTACAAATACGTGGTGCACCAGGTCGCGGCCGCCTACGGCAAGTCGGCAACTTTCATGCCCAAGCCGATCAAGGGCGACAACGGCTCGGGCATGCACGTGCACCAGTCGATCTGGAAGGGCGGCCAGCCGCTGTTCGCGGGTTCGGGTTATGCCGACCTCAGCGAGATGTGCCTCTATTACATCGGCGGCATTATCAAGCACGCCAAGGCGATCAACGCGCTGACCAATCCGCTGACGAACTCTTACAAACGCTTGATCCCGGGCTTCGAAGCGCCGGTGCTGCTCGCTTACTCGTCCCGCAACCGTTCTGCGTCGATCCGCATTCCGTTTGGCGCCGGCCCGAAGGCCAAGCGCATCGAAGTGCGCTTCCCCGATCCGGGTGCCAATCCGTATCTCGCCTACGCGGCGATGTTGATGGCGGGCCTCGACGGCATCCAGAACAAGATCCATCCGGGCCAGCCGATGGACAAGGACCTCTACGCACTGCCGCCGGAAGAACTGAAAGACGTGCCGCAGGTTTGCGGATCGTTGCGCGAATCGCTCGACAACCTCGACCGCAACCGCGCGTTCCTAAAGCGCGGCAACGTCTTCAGCGACGACTTCATCGACAGCTACATCGAACTAAAGATGCAGGAAGTGCACGCCTACGAACACACGCCGCACCCGATCGAGTTCCAGATGTATTATTCGGTGTAAGGCGCGAGCCACGTTTCGCAATCACGAGGGTCGGGAGAAATTCCGGCCCTTTTTTTTGTTGGTGCGGTCTCGTGCTAGGGATCGGCTGCATCGGGATCGGCTGCGTGTGCGCGGAGCGAGCAGCGTGAACGATGATGTGACTAGGCTGGTTCGATATATCCAACTCACGATCGGCGTGCTTTGGATGTCGCTTAGCGGGGGCTGTGCCCTCTACTTCTTCAGCATTCTGGGCTCGCAAGCCATCGTGGTCGTCCTTGTGTTTCTGCCCGCCGGCCTCGCTATGGGCTGGGCGGTCGCAAGACCTGCGTTTCGGGCATTGATGAAGAGCAAAGATGAATAGTTGACGCCGTTCGCGATCACGAAATTCATGAGGTGTTTTGCGATGACGAAGCATCACGTGGCTCGGAAGCGCTGAAGCACCCCGCTCTCGCGCAAGAATTCTATTGACTTTCGCGCGGATTTGTTCTATCTTTGTTCTTTCAAATTCGATGCTCGAAAGCGGAGGCTCGTGAGCGGTTTAGGCGTTAGGGCTCTAACGCACGGGGCGTTACATGTAACGCCCCTCGTAACACCGTTGTAACGCCAAAATAGCGGTCGTCCGCCGATGTAACGGCGTAACGGACGAAATGATGTTGTTTTGCTCCAGACAGCGGTTCAGGAGGTTGCGTGCTTTTAGTCACCACGACTTCATGGTGTCCCTTTTTTTATTCACGCTCAACTTTGGCCGCTACGCGAGGGAGCATGGGGCCGCTACATGTAGCGGCGAGGTAGCGGCGCTGTAGCGGCAAAAACGGCGGACGTCCGCCAATGTAGCGGCGTTGCGGCTGAATTGAGTCTGTTTTGCTGCATCAAGCGCCGCACCGGAGCGTTTGCCGAAGCACTTGGCCGCTCGCGAGGACGGCAAAACGCGGGGCGATAACAAGATAGCGGCGCCAGAGGCGCTTCGGTTCGGAGGTAAGACGATGAAGCCATTCGAGGCCGTTTTTCTGCATCCAAAGCGGAGCGCGTTTGACACGGCCGTTGTGGAAGTCGAACGCCGCGCCAACGCCGATCAGCGTGATGCCAGGCAACCGCGCGGCGTGATCGGCCATCCAGCGCTCCTGCTTCGGACAGCCCAGACCCACCCAAACGATGTCGGGTTTGGCGGCGCGGACTTCGTTCACAACCGCTTCGTCTTCGGCCTCGCTCAGCGGGCGGAACGGCGGACAGTGGGTGCCTGCGATGATCAGCCCCGGGTATTTCGACTTCAGGATTTGCGCGAGTTCGACGGCCACGCCCTCGGCGCCGCCGTAAAAATAGTGGCGCCAGCCGCGCGCCTCAGAAGCGGCGCAAACTTCGGTAAGAAGATCGGGGCCGCACACCCGGGACATCGCCTTACGGCCCAGCGCCCTGCCCGTCCATACCAGCGGCATGCCGTCGGGGGTGACCATCGCGGCGCCGCGCATGCTGTCGCGATGCGCTGCGTTCGTGCGGGTGAGCATGACGCTGTGCACGTCGGCGACGCAGACGTAGCGGCACTGCGGCTGACCGATCCAACTGGCGAGCCGCGCGATCGCGGTGGGCATGTCGATGGCGCTGACCGGCGCACCCACGATTTCGATCGTATCGTCCATCAAGCCGCTCTGTTCTTGAGGAACCACTCGTATGTCCGCTCAAGACCTGTGCGCAGGCCGATCGCCGGGGACCAGCCGAGGGCGCGTAGCCGCCCGGAATCCATCAACTTACGCGGCGTGCCGTCGGGTTTCGCAGTGTCGCGGACAATCTTGCCCCGGAAGCCCACGACATCGGCGATCGTCTGCGTGAGATCGAAGATCGTGACGTCTTCGCCCGCACCGACGTTCACGTGGCTGTCGCCGGAATAGGATTTCATTAGGTGCACCAAAGCCGCTGCACAGTCGTCGACGTGAAGGAACTCCCGGCGCGGCGTGCCTGTCCCCCAGATCGCCATCTCCGGCGAATTGACCGCCTTTGCCTCATGGGCTTTGCGGATGAGCGCCGGGATCACGTGGCTGGATTGCAGGTCGAAGTTGTCGCCGGGACCATAGAGGTTCGTCGGCATCGCCGAGATGAAGTCCGCGCCGTGCTGCTTGCGATAGGCCTGGCAGAGCTTGATACCCGCAATCTTTGCGATCGCGTACCATTCGTTAGTGGGTTCGAGCGGTCCCGTCAGAAGCGCTTCTTCGGTGATAGGCTGGGGCGCGAATTTCGGGTAGATGCAACTCGACCCAAGGAACAAGAGCTTCGCGACCTTCGCACGGTGCGCGGCCTCGATGACGTTCGTTTCAATAACCAGATTGTCGTAGAGAAAGTCGGCCGGATACGTGTCATTGGCAAGGATGCCGCCGACCTTGGCCGCTGCGAGGAAGACGGCGTCGGGTTTCGCGTCCGCGATCCAGGCGCGGGTGGCGGTTTGGTCTTTGAGGTCCACGCGCGTACGATCGGCGGTCAGGATCTCGCACCGCTCGCCGGCCAGACGGCGTACGATCGCGGCTCCCACCATGCCGTTGTGTCCGGCGACGAGGACCCTCTTGCCCTGAAGGTCGAACGGAGCGTTAAGCGGCATGGGCCTTCATGTCCTCGCGCACCATTTCGGCGACGAGTTCGCCGAAGCCGGTTTCATGACGCCAGCCAAGCACACGATGGGCCTTCGACGGGTCGCCGAGCAGCAAATCCACCTCGGTCGGGCGGAAGTAGCGGGGGTCGATCTCGATCAGTGTGCGGCCGGTTTTGGCGTCGCGGCCTTTTTCGGCGGCACCTTCGCCGGACCATTCGATGCGCGTGCCCCCTTCCGCGAACGCGCGCTCCACAAACTCGCGCACCGAGCGAGTTTCACCCGTCGCCAGTACGTAATCGTCGGGTTTCGCTTGCTGCATCATAAGCCACATGCCGCGGACGTAGTCTTTCGCATGGCCCCAGTCGCGGCGCGCGTCGAGATTGCCGAGGTAAAGCTTGTCTTGTTTGCCCGCCTTGATCGCGGCAACGGCGCGCGTGACTTTGCGGGTGACGAAGGTTTCGCCGCGGATCGGGCTTTCGTGATTGAACAGGATACCGTTCGAGGCGTGCATACCGTACGCCTCGCGGTAGTTCACGACGATCCAATAAGCGTAGAGCTTTGCGGCGGCGTAGGGGCTGCGCGGATAGAACGGCGTCGTCTCGCTTTGCGGCGTCTCAAGCGCTTTGCCGTAAAGTTCGGACGTCGAGGCCTGATAGAAGCGCGTCTTGTTCGTGAGGCCCAGCAGACGGATCGCCTCAAGAAGGCGCAGTGGGCCTATGCCGTCGGCGTTCGCCGTGTACTCGGCGGTTTCGAAGCTCACTTGGACGTGCGACTGGGCGGCGAGATTGTAGATCTCGTCCGGCTGCGTTTGCTGCACGATACGGATCAGGTTCGTGGCGTCTGTCATGTCGCCGTAGTGAAGCACGAAGCGTTGGTTCTCGACATGTGGGTCTTGGTAGAGGTGTTCGATCCGGCCGGTGTTGAACGACGACGAGCGGCGTTTGATGCCGTGAACGACATAACCTTTCTCAAGCAGGAGTTCGGACAGATAGGCGCCATCTTGGCCGGTAACGCCTGTGATCAAGGCAACCTTGGCGGCGTCCCGTTTTGTCATGCCCTGCACTCCCGTGTTCGCTCAGTTGTTTGTGGAAGGCTTCGGCCCAAGTCAAGCAAACCAGTCGCGAAGGCGCTGATAGACGCGCGGCGGCAGAAGGCTGCGAGCCTTTTGCTTCAGATGGAAGGCGTGGAACGTAGCGGTGCCTGCCAGAAGCTTCTCGAATCGGCGGTCGCTGACGCTGCGCAACACCGGGACGGTGGGCAACAGCTCGCCCACGCCTTGATCTTTGAGTTCCGGCGCGTAGCCCCAGTCCATCGTGCGGACGAAGCGATAGCCGGTGCGACGGGCGGCGGGCAAAGTACGGGCGTCGTAGAGCCCGCCCGGCGGCGCAAACCAGTCGACGCTGCGGCCGCACAGTTCCTGAAGGACATCGCGGGAGCAGCTCAGTTCTTCGTTCAAGGCCGTGTCGGTGACTTCGGGGAGTTGAGGGTGCGTGACCGTGTGGGAGCCCACGATCTGATCGAGGTCGATCAGGCGCGCCGCATCGGTGCGGCGGAGGTAGCCCGGCGTGCCGAGCCGGTTGACCACCAGGAAGAAAACGCCGCGCAGGCCATGATCGGCGAGCACTTCGGCCGCGCGCAAATGGTCCGCCGTGCCGTCATCGAACGTGAAGATAACCGGCATCGCCGGCCTGGTTGCCGCCACCTGCCGCACGTGCGCGCGGAACTGCGTCAGCGGCACGTCGTAAAACGTGGCTACGGCGCCGTCGTCCACGACGCGGTGGTAGGTGAGAATGAGCGACCGGTTCGGCATCGGAGGCAGCGCCTAATGCGCGTTCCTTTGCCGCAAAACCTCGACGCATGTCAGCAGCAAAATTTTCACATCGAGCGCAAGGCTTGCGTTCTTCGCGTACCAGATGTCGAATTCGACGCGGCGGCGCATTTGCTCGGGCGACTCCGTCGGGCCGCGCAGGCCGTTGACCTGGGCCCAGCCGGTCATGCCAGGCTTCACATGCTGGCGGACCTCGTAGTTCTCGATCAAGTCGCCGTAGTGGCGGTCCATCGACATCGCATGCGGACGCGGGCCAACCAACGACATTTCGCCCCGGACGACGTTCAAAAGCTGCGGCAGCTCGTCGATGCTGAGACGGCGCAGCCACCGGCCGACGCCGGTGATGCGGTTGTCGCCTTGGCGGGCTTGCTTCACGTCGTCGCCGTTCTCGGTGACGGTCATCGTGCGGAATTTGTAGATAGCAAACGGTGCACCGCGCAGCCCAAGTCGCGTTTGTTTGAAGAGGACGGGTCCCTTCGAGTCCAAACGGACCGCGGCGGCGACGAGCAAGAGCATCGGCAAGATCGCGATCATGCCGGCCGTGGCGAGCGTTACGTCAAGGGCACGCTTTGCCATCAACTGAAAGGTATTCAACGGTGTGCGTTGCAGCTCGATGGCGTAGAGCCCACCGATGCTTCGAACCGGGAAGTGCAGAAACTGTTCGATCGCGGGGCTTGGCACTACGCGCACCGCGCGCGGCACGATCTGCAAGCCTGCGATGACTTCTCTCAAGCGGTTCTCCGGGAAACCGCCGGCCGCGATGCAGATCTCCCCGTGCACGCCGGTATGCGCGCGCTGGATGACGCGCTCAATCACCCGCGACAGTTCCCACTGCCATTCGTGCGCGGCGGCGCTTGCTCTAAACGTAATGACATGCGGCGAGGCGTGCCCCGCCGCTTCCAATTCGCCAAGCAGAGTGTTTACGGCCGTATCACCTTCGGCGCCGACGACGATCACCTGATGATCCATGAACTTGGAAGAGCGCAGATACTTTGCGGCCATAGCCGGAACGAAGCTTCGAACTGCAATCACGCCAGCATAACCCAAGACCATGAACGAGAGCATGAAGCCGCGCGAAAGCGTGGCGCCGGCTTTGAAGGAAAATGCGAAGAACGTCACCAAAAGGATCGTGACGACCCACACGACCGTTACGTCGCGCATCGCCTCGATGCCCGAGACATTGCGAAACCGTTGGTTGGCCTCGATGCCCCGCATGGCGCCACAGAAGAAGATGGCGGAGAGCAAGCCGATCGCCGTCCACAGAACAAGATGCCCTGCGGTGCCGAGAACCAGCCAATGGTAAGCCTCGCCAGCGAGAATGCTCATGAGGACGATCACGAACGCCTCGGTGACGCCGAGTGCCAATTGCACGGCCGCGGTCGGTTGCGTTTGCTGCGCACGGCGCGGTTCGAGCGTTGGAACGACATGCAGCTTCAGCCGCTTTTGTTGCGCGGCATCGGCGACGCTCTCGCTTGCTGCGCCGGAACCGATCTCACCGGTGTCGTCGTGCTGATGGCTCTTCACGACTGCGCACGCCTTTCGGTCTTCGGGTGAATGGAGAATTGGAGCAGGTGGGGTTTGCTGCTGCTGTCGGCTTCATCGCCGATGTAGTCGCGATATGCCCCACGCGGATCGGCGGCGGAGCGCGTCAACGCCACACCGGCGACCCGGGCGTGCATCGTCCGCAACGCTCTGACCGCCGCAAGTACATCCTCGCGCGACGTTCGTCCGGCGTGGACCAAGAGAAGCGTCGCATCCGCGATGCGCGTCAGCGGCCAGGTATCGTGCACGGGCAGCAACGGTGCCGCATCGACGATGACGAGATCGTATTTGGCTTTTAGGTTAGCTAGCAGCGCTTCCATCGCGCCAGATGCCAGCGTCTCCGAAGGATCGCGCACGGCTTCGTTGCAGGCAAGAACGCTGACCCCGGGCAAAAGCTCGTCGGTCATCATGCAACGTTCGACCGGGAGGTCGCCCTTCAACGCTTGCGCGATGCCGCCGAAGGCCGTGCTGACGTTCATCGCGCGCGCCAAAGACGGGCGCCGGAAGTCCGCTTCCACCAGAGCGACTTTGCGGCCGGTCTTGGCTGCCAAGCGGGCAAGGCTCGCCGCGACGACTGTCTTGCCTTCACCGCCGACGGCGGACGTCACCAAGATAACCTTTGGCGGCGATGTGCCGGCATCCATTGTCATAAGGCTCAAATTCAGGCCGCGGATCGACTCGGTGAACGAAGAGCCTGCCCGGCGCACGACCGCCGCCTGCGGTTCGACGCCGTCTTTCATCTCGGGTACGACGGCGAGCACGCGCAGGCCCACACTACGCTCGACTTGGTCGCCGCGGCGGAAGCTCGAATCCATGCCCTCCATGAGGAAGGCGAGCACGAGCCCGAGCGCGAGGCCGGCCGGAATGGCGACACCGAACACGGTGCTGAATTTCGGGGACGCAGTCGTTGGCGCGACCGCACGCGATACGATCCGCGTGTCCGGCGCCGCAAAGCCTTCTTGGCCTTGCACTTCCTTCAGGCGCGAGAGAAGCGCTTCGTACATCGAACGGCTGGAGGCCGCGATCGACTGCAACCCTTTGAGCTTCGCAGACGCGTTGTTCTGCTGGCCGAACTGCGACTGTAGCTGCTTGAGGCTAAACTCGAGAGAGGCCACATTCGCGCGGGCGACAGCCACGTCGTTGGCCAGACCTTCTACGACACGGTTGACCTCAATCCCGATCTTTCCCCTGACGTCGCGCATCTGCGCGCGGAGATCGATCATCTTCGGGTGCTGGGGAAGATAGCGCGCCGTCAGCTCTGCCTCTTGCCCCGTTAGGTTCGCTTCCTGAATGCGCAGTTGACCGATCAAAGGCGAGGCGACGACTTGCGACGCGTCTGCCGCGCGGCCCGCACGCTTGAGTTCGGCCACACGCCCGTAGAGCGCCGCCTTTTGTGCAAGGTCGGCCCTTGCGGTGATCAGCTGGCCGCTGACGTTGGCGGTTTGCTGATCGATGATCGAGCCGCCCGCGGTCGTATCCACGATGCCGTGCTCAGCCTTGTAGGCTTGAACGGCGATCTCGTCTGCCTGCACCTGCGGCGCAAGCTGACGCACGCGGTTCGCAAGCCACGTTGCGGTTTGCTGCGTCGCTTCGAACTTCGAGTTCATTTGGTCTTCGAGGTACGCATCCGCCCACGCATTCGTCAGCAACGCCGACTTTTCGGGATTGGTCGAGCCGATGCTCAGATTGATCGTCGTCGAGACACCGACTTGTTCGACGCTCAAGCGCTTGAGGACGCGATCGATGGTAGCCTCGAATTGAGGGGTACCCGACCGCGATCCCGCTGCATCGAGCGCGCCGCGCATCCCAAAGACGCCGAAGAGACCCGCGCTTGTGCTGAACTCCGGATCGTGGTCCAGGCCGAGCTTCGTGACCACCTGCGCGGCGAGCTTTCGCGAGGCGATGATCTGGAGCTGGTTCTGCATCGAAGCGGTGTCCGTTGGAATACCGCTGAGCACCGCGTTGACGTCGGCCACGGTGTTCCGCCGCTGATCCAGCATCATGACGGCGGTCGCGTTATAGGTCTTCTGCGTGAAAACGAACCAAACCAGCGTCAACGCCAGCACGGTAGCCATCGTGCCTGCAACGATGCGCCAGCGTGCGCGCAAAATTCCAATGAGCGCCGGGATGTCGAACGATTGACCATCCACCGCGACCGGTTCCGGGCTCTCTTGATACTCAAGACGGGTACTCATGACTTGACCTTCGCCTCACGCCTCGGCGTTCCGGAGCCATTCACCAGGAGGAGGGCTTCGAGTTGATGCTGCTGGGAACCACCCGCATCGTGGTGCACGTTTTGGACCATTAGCCGTTTTCCGCTTGAGACGCGGCGCATCGCAGACGTTAACGTCCCAACATCGGACGCGTTGCGCACCACGCTTCGGCGATGCCAAAGAGCGATGCCGCTGCAAACAGCTAGCACTATAGTAAACCCCAAGTTCCGTCGGCTCTGCACGACCCCAGCTGGGTTGCATGAGCCTCTATCCAGAAACGCCCAATACTCCGCAAAGTTCCGGCGAAATATCAATGCGGCATTTGAAGTCATGACCCATGCGCCAAGCGCTCTACTACTTTCGTATTAGACAAGTTTGCGAGCACGTCCTGCTCAGTTTCACGGCACGCCAGCACGCCCTACGCTCAATGCACCGCTGATGAGGTCGATGGCGGCCTCGACGCGGCGCGGCCAGAGGAACTCCTCCGCACGTTGGCGGGCGCCGGAGGACAGGCGTTCACGGCCAGAGGCATCATCTTGCAGCGCCTTGAGCGTCCGCCCGAGGGTTGCTGCCGCCGCGTGCGCGCTGAGACCTGCCGTGCTTTGGATCACGCCGCAATCGCTTGTCACGATCTCGGCGGGGCCTCCAAGGTCGAAGCAAACGACCGGCAACCCGTGGGACAGCGCCTCGATAACAACGTTTCCGCTGGAGTCGTGAAGGCTCGGAAACACGAAGACGTCGTGCGTCGCGTATATGCGGGCGAGTTCCCGCTGGTCGACCCACGAAACCCAGTCGATCAAGGCATCGACGCCCAGTTGCTTGGCCAAGGCCTCGGCGCGCGAACGTTCAGGCCCTCGCCCCACAAGCGTGAACCGCCCTACCCCACCCAGCCTGACGAATGCCGCAAACGCGCGAATAGCAAGGGTAATCGCCTTCAAATAGATGAACCCGCCAGCGTAGAGGAACCGTATCGAGCCGCCCGAGCCGGCAGGTCCCTCCTCCCCCAGCGCGCGAACGCCCAGTTCGAGAAACACCTTGGTTTTGTTCCGCCAGCGCCAGGGTACAAAGCGCGCGCTTTGCCGCGTCTTCGTGAGGATAAGGTCCGAACGCGCAAACGTCAGCCACATCAGCGGATCGAGGCTGGATATGAGGTTCAGAACGTCGCGCAGCCCGTCGCGAAGGTGGCCGGCGAGCGTGTAGTCTTGACGCATTCTTAGCGGCGCGCGCTCGCCCCCGCCGGCAGGGCCGAACACGAACGGCAAGCCCAGCCGCCACAGAAAGCTTGGCACGCGAATGACGCCGAAGGTGATGTGCCAGACGAGCTCCGGCCGGTGGTGATGTGCAGCTTGGCGCGCCACCTTCACACAAAAAATCTGCCAGAACAGGTAGTAGAGTTGGAGTGGCAGCAAGCCTTTGCTCTTGAGCGTCACAAGCCAAGGCGCAAGGTCGAAGTAGACGAACGCAGGCTGCGCTGCGCCGGGGGTGCTTGCGAAGTAGTCCTCGATACGGGCGCGGTTGTTCGCGCGCGTCAGCACCACAACCTCGTGACCCGCGCGCTGGAGTTCGATCGCCCACTGCCAGCCGATGCCGGGTTCGGAGCCTTCGTTGGGTTCGCAGGCATAAGCCGACAAGAGAATGCGCATGGCGCTCAACTCTTGTTCAGGCGGCGGACGAGCCCGCGGCGCAAGCCCTCAGGCAACGCCCGCGAAAGCCGCCGGACCGCGGGAATGACCGTCTCTGTAACCCCGGCCATCACCCGGCCTTTGAAGCTGAACGACGCGGACATCGTTTCAAGGGTTCGCGTGAGATCGGTCCATTCCATCTTGTAGTCGACGGCCGGCGGCATGAGTTCCAGCACCTCGATGCCGCGGTCGATGCAGCTTTCTATCACCATGCCAAGATGCAGGCGGCCCGCGCTAAATTCTGCAAACGCCGGATTCAACGCAGACATGTAAGCGTAGTAGCGCCTGCCATAGGTGAAACCCCACTGGGCGGAGACGGTTGCATCAGGCGATCTGAGCGCGAACCCGATTAGGCCAGCATCGTCTGCATCCGGCAGCGCTTGCATGAGCCGCTTGAACCCGTCGTCGCGAAACGCGGGGCTGGTGCGCCCGTGCCGGTGCATCCACTCGAATCTCGTGCCGTACACTTCCTGTAGCAACGAACGCAAGGCTTCGCGCTCCGTCACGACCGAGTGCAGAACATCGTGAGCGCGTCGCAGGCGGTTTGTCAGATTGCGCATGTTCTTGCGGGTCTTGGCGCCCACAGTCTGACGAAACTCTTGGAGCGTCTTGTAGGGGCGCAGGTCGACGACAACCGTTTCCTGGCTGGGGACGCCGCGCACGCCGCGTTCGCGCAACGCCGTGTGCAGCGCCGATCCGCTCGTCACCGCTTCAAGATGCAACCCGTCCGCCTCGCCCTCCAGGGCCGCCAGAACAACCGCGACGCATTCGCGCGCATCAGCGGAGCTGCGGAGAGCGATGCCGGAGAACTGACCGAAAGGATCATCCAGACTCTGCACCAGCCGCGCGACGCCGCGGCGTGCCAACGCAAGCGGCCAAACACCAACCAGTTCGTCGCCACGCCAAATCGCCGCCACCATCGGCCGAAAATTCGGGGCGGACGCCCGTGCCTCGATCACCTGACGGATCCAAGCATAAGACTGGAAGAACGGCGCATCGTGATCGCTTGCGCGCGCGTTCAGCATTTCCCACTGCGGCGCAAGCCGGACGAGGCGGTCCAATCCGGTGACGAACTCGGCGCGCAGCGCGTTCGATCCGGCACATCTGACGCGCGCGTTCAAGCAGTCACCTCTGCACTTGATAACCGGGGATCGGCCGGACGCCGCCGGGTGAACGCGGATCGACGACAAAATCCACGGTCACGACCTTTCGGCGTTTCTTTTGCTGTCCCGTAAACTTGTAGGCTGCGGCGACGCCAAGCTTGGCCCAGTACGTTGGCCCTGCAATCGACCGCGAAAGGTTTTGCCGGCCAAGCCGCTGACGCAACACACCGTTCGCGTAGTTGACAAAGAACGTGCGCCGGTCGCTTTGGGTAAAGTGCTCGGTCGTGAACGACACGTTCAAACAGTTGCCGTTCACGATGCGGTGCGGGCAATTGAGCGGCCAATGCAGCATCTGCCCGGGCTCGAGATCGAAGATCATCGCGTCGGCGTCGAACGCCGGATCGTACGGCATGAACTCGTAGGTTTCGCGAAGCGCGATGCGCTCAAGCGTGGCTTGCGGAAGGAACGGCGCGCGGTTCGGGTACACGAAAACGCGCTTCTTGCCTCTCACCTGCCACAAAGTCTGTCCGGGGATGTCGCAGTGGTAATACACGTTGACGTTCGGCGATGAGATAAGGATGCCCATCTTCTCGCGGCTGGTTTTGAAGCCCGGCACGTGCGCGCGCAGCTCTGCATAAATTTCGTGCACCAGTTCGCGATAGGCAGGGTCCAGTTTGTCGGTGCCGAGGATCAAGATCCAGATTCGTCCGGTCTTGACCGCCTCAAGCAGATCGTGGCCAGGCAGACTTCCAAGTTCGCCCTCGCGCCAGTTCCGCAGATCGTGCGAGGCCGTGTCCATCGTGGTGAGTTGATAGTCGTCGCGCCCAAGCCCTTCGAGCAGCCGCGCGAGTGCGCTCTCGGAAAACTCCGGGCGCGTGTGCATGTTGTGCAAGAGACGCAATGGCGCCTTGCCGAAATCGGCGATGTTCGCCGACGTCCAGTCGATAATCGTTTGGTCTGCGGTCGGCGGCATTGGTAGGAAGGTCCCCGGTCTTGGCGCTTTGGTTACTGCCCGCAGCGATCCAATTCAACGCCCGTGCGGTATCTCATGCTCACGCGCATCCTTCAAAAAGCGGGCCGCGTGCCGGGGGCGCGACGTTTGAGCCCTGTTAGCCCCGGCAATCCTTGATCTTGGCGCCTTTCGCGCTTAACGAACGCCCCTCAACCGGTGTCGATCTGGTTCGCTTCTTGCAGGCACTTCTCACGAGTTCCAACAGCTTGGTAAAGGAGACTGCCATTCGTGCCCACCTAAGCGCGGCGGTGAGCGGCGACTCTGCCGTACTGCTCGCGTTCTTCCGCACGTTGGAGGCCGAGTGCATTCCTTACTGCGTTGTCGGCGACGTCGCCGGGCTGCCGCGCATTCCGGCAAACGACATCGACATCGTCTGTGCGGCCGAGCATCAGGATCGGATCGGCGCGGCTATCCATGTATTAGCGGAGCGCTTCGGCGGACAGGTTGCGCAGGTTCTGCAGCACGAAAGCAACGCGTTCTATCGCGTACTGTATCTGCCGGACGGCCTCTATCTGAAGCTGGACGTCTGTTCGGACTATGTGGTTGCCGCGCGCCGGTTGCTGACGGCTGCATGGCTGCTCGAGGGACGGCGAAAAGTTGGCGGGCGCGCGTTCTTCACCTGCGCGCCGGAACGCGAGTTTGCCTATTATCTTATGAAGAAAATCAGCAAGGGGTACGCTGCCGATGCTGCGCTTCGTCACCTTGGTGCCCTGTTCGATGAGGCACCGGCACCGTGCCGCGCCGTTCTGACCGCCACTTGGGCGGCGGACGAAGCGGCCGGTATCGAGCGCGCAGTCCTGGCGCGCGACTGGCAGTTGGTGAAGCCCTCCATCGGCGAACTGCGGCGGCAGATGACGGCGCGGCACCCCCGGGTTCCATCCGCGTTCTTTGCCGAAGCCCGGCGCGTTGCCGCGCGGGTTCTCCAGCCGAGCGGCTTCACGATTGCGGTTTTGGGGCCGGACGGTTCAGGCAAGAGCACGCTGCTTGATGCGCTTCAAGAACGGCTTGCGCCGCTGGGGCGCGGCGTCGCGCGCTTTCACTTGAAACCGCCGCTAACGGCAACGGCTCGCGCAGCGGCCGCGCCGGTCGACAACCCGCATGGCCGCGCGCCGCGGGGGCTGTTTCTTTCAACTCTAAAACTTGGCTACTTCGCGGTTGTCTATACGGCCGGGTGGCTTTCGACGGTCTGGCTGTTGCGGCGGCGATCGCACGTCGTCTTGTTCGACCGATACTACCACGACATCCTTGCAGACCCGCTGCGGTATCGTAACGGTGCGCCTGCGTGGACCGTCCGGTTCTTCGCACGCTTCGTACCGCGGCCGGATTTGTTTCTGATTTTGGATGCCAGCCCCAATACGGTCCGTGCCCGCAAGGCGGAGGTCAGTGCGGCCGAGAGCGAGCGTCAGCATGCGGCCTATCGTGCGTTGGCGCACGAGATTCCCGGTGCTCACCTCGTCGATGCGAATGCTGCGGCGGAGATCGTGGCCGGCGCCGGCGAGCGCCTCGTCGTGCAAGCTATGGCACAGCGGCTCAGCGAGCGTGGGTTTCGTGGCCAACACTGACCTCGCGCTCGAGCTCATGTCTCGTGTCTTCGGCGCTCCGGCAGTACCGGGTGCGGGCACGCGCTTTGCCGTGCTCGCGGGCGAGACTGGGCTGCGGTGGATCATTCCAGCCGATCTTGGCGCGGCGAGCCGGGTGCTGTCCGAGTGGGCACCGTACAAGCCTTCGACGCGTATTGGCTGGCGGCTTGCGACGGCCGCTTCCCGCGCCGGTGCACTGACGGCGATTCCCGGCGTTCGCTCGCTCCGCTTCGATCTCAGCGCCGTTCGCTGGGAGACGTTCGGATGGACGGGGGCGACACCCCCCCACGTCGTTTTGTATGTCGGCACGCCGGTGGAGCGGCAGAAGCTCGTTTGCACGTTGATCGACCGGGAAACATTGACCGGCCGGATGATCGTCAAGTTTCCCCTAGGTGCGACCGCGCGCGAAGGCATGGGCCAGGAGTTTACGGTCCTTCGGGATATTGCGGCCACCGGCCTCGACATCGCGCCGCGCGCGGTTATGGCCGGTGACGGCCTGGGATTCACGGCTCAGTCTTATCTTCGCGGGGCGCCCGGCAACGTTAGCCTGAGCCGCCATCACATCGAGTTTCTTGTGCAACTGATCGACCCCAAGCAGCCGCTTGAGATGCAGGCGCTGCGTGCGAAACTAGTGGCGCGGCGGGAGGCTGCGCTCGATCTCAGCGCGCCGGTGCGCAACGCGATCGACCGGGTGTTGAGCCGGGGCCACTGGTCCGGCACCATCCCGAGTGCGCGGGTACACGGCGACTTCGCGCCTTGGAACCTAAAACACTGCGCCGACGGACGCCTCCGGGCCGTCGACTGGGAGGACAGCGTGCAAGGCGGCCTGCCCTACGTCGATCTCCATCACTTTCGCCGGTCGTTGGAACGCCTTCGGCGCAGCAGTTCCGTGCCCTGGCAGGATTATACGGCCGCGATCCGCGGACTTGCGCCGGGGTTTACGGACGAGGTGGCCGCAACCGTGCGCGATCTTGCAGCTATCGAGTCGTGGATAGCAGAGACGGATCGCTGGGACGGCGTATTCGATTGCGAGGGTCGTGTATGAGACCGCCTGTACAGTCAGCAACGGCCGTTCCTGCACGACGAGCGTGGTGGCGGTCGATCGACAATCTGGGCTGCGCGTGGGTGCTGTTGATCATCGGCAGCATGTCGTTCAACGAGCCGAACACGACGGCGGCGGCGCTTTCGGGGCAGCTCAACAGCGCAAATCTCGTTCGCTATGCCTGCGTGATGCTGGCGCTCGCTTGCATCGCGCCGGAGTTGCGGCATCGCATCGCCATCCGGTTCAATCCCATATGGCTTTTCGCGGGTTACATCGCGGTCTGTTTGATGTCGGCGGTTTGGAGCGTGTCGCCGGTCGTGTCGCTCGGCAAGGCGGTGGAGCTTGCGGCCGCGACCGCCACGGTACTTTTTGCGGCCAACCGCAACGCGAGCGGAGCGGCGCTCCGGCAACTATTCGAGATCAGTTTCTTTGCCGGTGCGCTGATCTTGTTGTTCGTCGCGTGCGGATACTATGCCGGTCTCGAAGGGTTCTATACGAACTCCAACGGCGTCATCCGGCGGATGATGGACACCGTTTTCGTCAGTGCGAACGGCATCGGCTACCTCTCCGCGATAACGGCAACGATCGCGCTCGACCGGATACTGTCGCGGCGGTCGGATTGGCGGTTGATGGCGGCGATCTTGGCCCTAACGCTGCTCACCGCACTACCCGCGCAGGGACGAACGGGCCTGTTCTGCATGATCGTTGGCACAGCGACGGTGTTGGCGATCCACCGGCAGTATGTGGTGTTGCTGGCCGGCGGCTTTGCGGCTCTGTTGCTCGCCGCAGTCTTTGCGCAATCGATCGAGACCTATTTGATCCGCGGCGATCAGCTTGAGAACATTCAGACCATGAGCGGCCGCTCGGTGATGTGGCAAGCGGCGTGGCAAGCGTTCCTCGACCGTCCGGTATCGGGCTACGGGTTTGGCGTTGGCGGCCGCTCCTTGTTTCTGGGTCCCCTGGCGGGTTTCGGAGCGCCGATTTCATCGCTGCATAGCGGCTTTATGGAGCTGCTCGTGGGGGTTGGCCTGCTCGGTTTCGTGCCGTGGGTCATGGCGCTTGTTTGGACCATCAGGAATGCCATTGTGAGCGGCCTTCGCCGCGCCCGTACGCAAGAGGCTGCGATCGTGCTGCCGTTGCTGGTGATGACGGTGATGTCGACGGGTGCGGGCGGATGGTTCGACACATCCGTCGCCTATTACCTGTGCTGCGCTGCAATCTTAGGTCAGCCGCTCGCGCGCTCGCTCAGCGCTCCAATACGCGCAACCTCACAAGCGCGTCGTGGTTCGTGAGGAACTCGGCGCCATGATCGCCGGCGAGGTGGTTCAGAACTTCACGTAGCTTGTTCCAAAGGTTCAGTTCCTCGAGCTCCCACGAGTGACCCCAGAGGTGGAAGTATCCGCCCGCAGCCCGGCTTGCCATTGCTAAGCGCTCAACTCGTTGAGCTAGGTCGCGCGACGACAGCGCCGTCCAAAGCGACTTCAGACGCGCGACACTGACCCCGCCATGGCGAAGCATCTTGGCGTAGGCGAGTGGGGAATGGGGATAGAGCTGCAACGTCACAGGGACGCGATACGGATCGCCGGTGAGACCGGCGTTGAGATTCTCCACCGTTCTAGCGTAGGCGTAACCGGCGTTCCGCACGGCTTCTGTCACGGCCGCGTTGTACCGGCCGCGCACATAGCAGAAGCCTCGCACGGGCGACGTTGTGATACTCTCCAGCCATTGCTTGTTCTCACGCACTTGACGATCCAACTCGGAGGGGCTCAAGCCCGTCAGGACAATGTGGTCGATACTGTGGCCGCCGATTTCAAAGCGGCACGAAAGTTCGCGAATTGTTTCCTCCTGCAAGACAGGCCGCCCCTCGGCGTTGCGTGTGGGGACATAAAACGTACCGGTGGCGCCGCAAGACGCGAGAACCTCGGCGGTTTTCACATCCGCAGGATAGCCGTCATCCCAAGAGGTCGTGACGATGAGAGGCGTTGTCATGAAGTGACTTTCGTCCCTCTCGCACGCCGCAGCAATAGCCAGCCGAGCACGCCCGCCAACGCCATCCTCACCAACAACAGGACGGACAGGGCGCCCAACGTGCCCCATATGTGGACCGCGATCCAAAGTCCGGCGACGGAGACGGCAGCCATGACGACCTGCGTCCAAAACGATGCTCCCACGCCATCTACGGCGCGCAACCCTGCGGTGATTACCATCGTTATAAATACGAAGGCGTGTTGCGCGCCGAAGATCGCCATGATCGCCAACTGATCGGGAAACGTGCGCCCGTAGACGAGGTGCATGATCGGGTCGGCGAACACCATCGCTGCGGCGATCAGCGTCCCGATGAACGCGATACCGCTTATCGACACACGCCGTATGTAATCGAGCAATGCGGTCCCGCCGCCAGTTACGTAGGCCTTGCTCGCGGCGGAAGGTACGAAGTTTTCGAGCGATTGCAGCAGAAGATTCACGACCACGACCAGCGCCAGGATCGCGCGCGAGGCGCCTAGTTCTTCGGTGCCCAGGGCCGAGCCGATCACCAGAAGCGCAAAGTTCGTTTCGGAAAACCAAGAGACGAAGTTGCTGCCGACGAGCCAACCGGCCAGCTTGCGGTGCGCCAGCGTGACGGCATCGACGGCGGGCCGCGCGAACTCGAGGCGCAAAAGGTCCGGCAAAATAACGAGCATTGCCGCGGCGCTCGTCGCGATGATCGTGACCCAAACCCAACCTATGCTGAGTTCGCCCCCGTAGGCGAGCAGCGCCATCAGCGCGATCCGTCCGCCATAAGCGATGACGTCGCTCAAGCAGGCTTGGGCCGGGCGATCGGTGACGTAGAAGAACCGGCGGGCCAAATCTTGAAACTGCGTTGCGACGGCGACAGCGCCGATCAACGCGAAATCCGCGGCCGACAACTCCGGGGCGATCCATCCGCGGAGCATCCAGGCGATCGCGATCACGACGAACATGACAAGCGCAAAGATCGACTGGTGAACGATCACCGCCGAAAGGTAAGCCGCCGGCGTCACCTCGCCGCGTTTTTCGAAAAGGCTCATCATCGGCGACAGGATGCCGGCCGTCTGCACGCCGGCAAGAAACTGCACGCCGATCATGATCAGGGTATAGATACCGAACTCGTGCAGACCGAGCGTGCGCACCAGCAAAATCGTCGTCAGAACGCTCACGCCGCTGATCAAAACTTGATCGACCATCGACCATCGGGCGCGGTTCGGAACGCGATCCACCAAACCGGCGAGCACGCGAACGGCCTTGTTCATGACATATGCCGTGCGGCAAGCCGGCCGGTCACTGTATCCGCAACGCGAAGCGCCATCGCGGTAATCAGCAGCGTGACGCTCATGCAGCTCGACGTTGGAAACGTTGCACTGCCTGCGACGTAGAGATTTGCGATGCCATGAACACGGCAGTGCGCGTCGACCACCCCACGCTTCGGATCCGTGGAGATGCGCGCGGTTCCGATGTGGTGGCTACCGACGTTGGCTGCGGCGCGCGCCCCGGCGGCAATATCTGTATCTATTGTGCAGTCGAGCAGACCGTTCGACGCGCGTGCCGCGTCCTGCGCGATGACGGCGTGGTTGGCGACGATACTGTCGATGTCGGCCCCGCTGTAGCGCCAATCGGCGCGCGCGCGATTGTAGCCGAACGCGTCTTTTGATTGCGCCAGCGTGATGCGGCTATCCGGATTGGGCGTTTGCTCGGCGCTGTAAAGCAAACGGTATTCGCCCTTCGGGGAATAGCAGCTCACGCCCGGAAGCTTCCGTGCGCTGAGGATGCGTTTGGTCAGCCAATCCCATGAGAATGCCGCCACCGACGGCGCGTCGCGGACCACATTCCAAAGGTGCGCTGCCGTCGCCGAAGTACCGGAGACGGCGACGCGGTGCTTCTGCTCCAGACCGCGGCCGGCGAGTTCGACGGGAAGGCGTCGCGACATCAACCACTTTGCGAGGAACATCGACGATAGGACGCCACTGCCATGCGAGGGATCGTTGAAGTCGCCGTTCGCTAGGACGGCGCAAAAATTGAGCAAGCGCCGGTCGCGCTGAACGGCCGCTTCGGGCTTCAGCATATGCTGCACATAGACGCCGTCGCGCGAGCGGTCGAATCCGTGGCGCACAGCCCGCGGATCGCCGCGATAAGCGATCATCGCTAGCGAACCATAAAGATGCGACTGATAGTGACGTCCGACTTGATCGTGCGTGTTGCCGATACCGTTAGGATGACGGTCGTGCGAGACCAGCAACAGACGCGCGGTTTCGATGGCACCACAGGCGAGCACGAAACACTTTGCCCTCACCGAAATCGTCTTGCCGGGCTCCGTACCCACAACGGCTTCTGCTACACTGCCGCCGCCGTCCGATGTGCGAAGCTCCAGGCAGCTGGCGTGAAGCATCGTTTGGATCGCCTGCGATGCGCGCAGCGTGCGCTGATACTTTGTACGCATGTTCGTCGGCAGGCTGTAGCGCCAGACGGCACGGTCGCTGATCTGCTCCCAATCCATGCCCGGGAACGGTTTGGCTTCCTGCGGTTCATACGAGAACTCGCCCAAGTCCAAATGTGCGCTTGCTTGGGCATAGTATGGACTGAGTTCCGCGTTGCCGAACGGCCAGCCGCTGAGCGGAACCCAATCGCGCCGCTCGAAGTCGATGTCGTCGTAGGGTGCACAGCGGCCGCCCCACAGATTGCTTCCGCCGCCCAGTTGCCGCACGCGATAGTGATCGAGCGGATGGTGCACGGCCGGGTCCGCCACTTCCCCCGCGTAGTGCTGCTGTTCCCGCGCCGCATAGCGCTCTCCACCCGCTTCGAGCAGGATCACACGCACGCCGCCCTTTGCAAGGCGTAGCGCGGCTGGAATCCCTGCCGGGCCCGAGCCGACCACGACCACGTCGCAGGTAAGGACCGTGCCTTGCGGAATTTTGCGCGCGTCGAGGATCATGCGTACCGCTAGCTCACCGTCGCAGAGGCGATCATCTGCGCGTCTTCACGTAGATGGGCGACTTTCGACGTACCGACGAGCACGATGTCGGCAGCCCGCATCGTCACCCGCAGGCGCTCGCGCACGTCTCCGCCGCCTGCAAAAATCTGCCGCGCAATGACCGCCGGAGCGCCCGGCGTCCGGTGGGGAAACGAGGATACGCCCGCTTCGCGATCGGGGCCGAGTTGAACAACCTCGACGGCCGACCAGGCGGACCAGCCAGCATACTCCTGCGGTGCGCGCGCCGAAATGCCGATAGCACGAATTTTTCCGCTTCGCTTGGCCGCCTGCAAGACTTCGGCCAAACCATCCTTGTCGATCCCTTCCAGAGGCGGATTGTGCAGCATGAAGAGGTCGATGTAGTCCGTGCGGAGACGGCGCAGACTGGCGTCGATGCAGCTCGCGATATAAGCCGGCGTCACGTTTCCCGTTGCGGGCGGCCGCGAGATGACACTTGCGCTCCCGCCGCGCAAGCCGCGCGCAATGCGAAGAAGCGGCCGCAGGATGGGCTTCGCAACCGAAGCAAGGCGCGCCTTTGGCGACACCAGCAAGCCCGCTTTGGTGCTAATGATCGCACGTTCCCTCTGCCCCTTCAGCGCGGCACCAAGCAGACGCTCGCTGTCGCCCTGCCCGTACACGTCAGCTGTATCGAAAAAATTGACGCCAAGGTCGAGCGCCTGACGGATGAGCGCTTTGGCTTGACCCGGACGGATCGGCGCTTCGATCGATCCGATGCGCCCAAGCCCCAACCCCAGACGAGAGACGGGTACATGCGCCCATGGCAGACGAACTTTCGGCATGTCCGCCGCCATTGACTCAATCCCCTTGCGATTGTGCCCGCATCGCCCGCGGGGGTTCTCTATCCCCTCACCCTTCCCGCGGCAACGGCGGCAACCAATCAGAGCAACAGTAACCCTACGATCCGTGCGGCTGGCTAAAGCCGCCATTCGGGAACACGGATCACATCGCCCGGCATAATGGCCAGATCGGAGGTGTACTCGTACTCCGTTTCGATCGGGTCGCTGGCGCGGCGGATGAAAACGCGGCCTTTGTTCGCGCGATAAGTGTGCCCGCCTGCGGTCGCGACGGCCGCGAAGAGCGACATCCCCGGGCGGTAGTCGAACTCGCCCGGTTTCGTTACCTCGCCAAGCACATAGAAGCGTCCGTAGGAAATTATGTCCACAGTCACAGGTGCGTTCCGGAAGAGACCGGCTTCCACATAAGACTTCGCGAGCGCACGCGCGGCGTCGTGCGCCACCACGCCGTTCACGTCCATCGGCTTCAACGGCGGCACGGTCAGCATTCCAGTTTCACTGATCGTGTGTTCGCTTGTTTGAGCGGTGAGGTCGAAGATGGTGACCCGCACGCGATCGCCCGGCGCCAATTTGTGAACGGTAAGCGATGCCGCCGCTTTGGCGAGCGCGCGTTCATCCGGATCTTTGGGCTGCGCGGCGACGAACTGTTCCGACGCGCAACCGCTGACAAAAATGAGCACGGATAGTGCGAACGCGAACGAGAGAGGTTTGATGAACGGCATGCCCGAAGCCTTTGTCCGGGCTGCACATTATGCGGCCTCACTTAACGGCTTGTTAACGCCGTTCTCGTTGAATCGGCTGCGGTTTGGAGGCACTGCCGCTCTCTAGCGCGACCGGTACTCACGACAGTGCGAGAATACTCTACCCGCAATACAGGACGCCGACGGCGACGCGCGATTGCTACCCTTCTGCTTTCCGCGCCGATCACCTGTCTTGCAGCGTCTGCCGCCGATGAACCTGATGGAGTGAAGGAACGGTTCGATGCACTGCACCGGCAGCCGGGATTCGTTGTCGGCGGCTGGCAGATGCGGCCCTCGCTCGCACTGAGCGCAGGTTATGACAACAACATCACGCTCGCCAGCGCCGGTGCCGCATCAAGTGCGGCCTTGGGCTTGCGCGGAAATATCGACGCAGTGTTTCAGGGAGATTTGTACGCTATCGAACTTGGCGCATCGGCCGGTCACACTTGGTATCCATCGTCGTCCGGCAACGACGTCACCGGCATCACACTGCGCGCGTCGCTTTCGCACGAGTTGGGCGCCGGAGCGAGGATGCGGCTCTCGTCCGGATTCGCGGAAGGGACTGAGCAGGGGCGCAACAGCGGGATTATCATCGACGGCGTGTTCGAGCCTTATGCAACCCGGCCGGCGTTCAGGCGAATTCCGGTCGAGGCCGCGCTTGAGTTTGCGCGGGGACCGCTCTCGGCTGCGTTATCGGCGCGGGCCGAGAATAGCGATGTCGATCCGCTTTCCACGCAGTCGGGCCTCGTGCTGCGGCAAGATTTCCGGAACGGCTGGGAGAGCGAGGTGCGGCTTCGCACCAGTTACGAATTGCACCCGGAGCTCGAACTCTTCGCCGAAGGCTCGGCGCTTGCACGCCGTTACGACGATGCCGGTGCGGACAACGACGTTTGGCAAGCGCTCGTAGGCGGACGGTTCGAGCTGACGCGTCTGCTGCTCGGCCAGGTGCACGCCGGCATCGCCGTGCAATCCTTCCCAAATGGTGGGTCGAGTTCCGGTTTTTCGTTCGGCGCGCGGTTTCGCTGGTTTCCGGACGAGTTGCTGACGATCACGCTTGAAGCCGACCGCGATGCAGGGGCTGAGGTGGAACGGTTCGGGGGCGTCAGTCTTGCGGTGCCGGTGACCCGCGACAGTCTCAAGATCAGGGCCGAGTTCGAGCCGCTACGCACGCTGATGGTTTTCGGGCAGGCCGGGTTTGAAGAAGATGTTCGCGACGGCGACGCGCGGCGCGAGAGCGCACTCTCGCTTTCGGCGGGCGCCGCCTATGCGATGACGGCAAACCTCAAGCTACAGGCCGATTGCGAGTACCTAGCGGGAACTTCCAATTTCGCAGGCGACTTCGATCGCTTCCAGTTCAACCTGGGTGTCACCGCCGCCTATTGAAACGAAAAGGGGCAACCTTGCGATCGCCCCCGTTGAATTCCGTTCGCGGCCCCGGTGCTTCTACGCCGCGGCTTCTTCGTCGGCTTTCTTTTGCACCGGGCCGGAGTCTTTGCCCTTTGCGGTCACGTCGCGGTCGACGAACTCGATGATCGCCATCGGCGCCGCATCGCCGTGGCGGAAGCCGGCCTTCAGCACGCGCGTGTAGCCGCCTTTGCGGGAGGCGTAGCGCGGGGCAAGCACGTCGAAGAGCTTCGCCACCATCTTGGTGTCATTCTGCAATTGCGACAGAGCCTGACGGCGCGCGTGCAGATCGGTCTTGCCGCGTTTGCCCAGCGTGATCAGTTTCTCGACCACCGGGCGAAGGTCTTTGGCCTTCGGAAGCGTGGTCGTGATCTGCTCGTGCTTGATCAGCGCCGAGGCCATGTTGACCCACAACGCCTTGCGGTGGCTCGGGGTGCGGTTGAGCTTGCGGCCCGAATTGCCGTGGCGCATGACTTGATTTCCTATTCCTTAAGCGAGCGTAACAAGCTCAATATTGGTCTTCGAATTTCCGCGCCAAGTCTTCGATGTTTTCTGGCGGCCAGCCCGGCACTTCCATGCCGAGGTGGAGGCCCATCGAGGCTAGCACTTCCTTGATTTCGTTCAGCGACTTGCGGCCGAAGTTCGGCGTACGGAGCATCTCCGCCTCCGTCTTCTGGATCAGGTCGCCGATGTAGACGATGTTGTCGTTCTTCAAGCAGTTCGCCGAACGAACAGACAGTTCGAGCTCGTCGACCTTCTTTAGGAGCGCGGGGTTGAACGGCAGATCGGTCTTCTGCTCTTCCGTCTTCTTCTCGCGCGGCTCTTCGAAGTTGATGAAGATCGAGAGCTGGTCCTGCAGGATGCGCGCAGCGTAGGCGACCGCGTTCTCCGGCGTGATGGCGCCGTTCGTTTCCAGCGTCATCGTCAGCTTGTCGTAGTCGAGGATTTGGCCTTCACGGGTGTTCTCGACGCGGTACGAACACTTCTTTACCGGCGAGAACAGCGAGTCGACCGGGATCAGTCCGATCGGCGCGTCTTCGGGACGGTTGCGTTCGGCGGCGACGTAGCCCTTACCCGTGTTGACGGTCAGTTCCATACGCACGCGGGCGCCGTGATCCAGGTTACAGATCACGAGGTCCGGGTTGAGGATTTCGAGATCGCCGACTGTGGCGATTTGGCTGGCGCGGACTTCGCCCGGGCCTTCGGCCTTCAGCACCAGGCGCTTCGGCCCGTCCCCGTGCATTCTTAGCGCGAGCTGTTTGATGTTCAGGACGATGTCGGTGACGTCTTCACGCACGCCCGGGATCGACGAGAATTCATGTAACACGCCGTCGATCTGCAGCGACGTGACCGCGCCGCCTTGCAGCGACGACAACAGAATGCGGCGCAGCGCGTTGCCGAGCGTCAAACCGAAGCCGCGTTCCAGCGGCTCGGCGATGACCACGGCCTGCGTGCGCGCATTGGGCCCAGGCTCAACGTGCAGCTTTTGCGGCTTGATCAGTTCCTGCCAGTTCTTCTCAATCACGGGCTTATCCTTATACGGCGATCGGGGGTTTTTTTGTGCGGTTAGACGCGGCGGCGCTTCGGCGGCCGGCAACCATTATGTGGTATCGGTGTCACATCGCGGATCGTGGTGATCGTGAAGCCCGCCGCCTGCAAGGCGCGCAGCGCGCTCTCGCGGCCTGAGCCTGGACCCTTCACTTCGACTTCAAGCGTGCGCACGCCGTGTTCCATCGCCTTCTTCGACGCGTCTTCGGCGGCGACCTGGGCGGCGTACGGCGTCGACTTACGCGAGCCCTTGAAGCCCATCGTACCCGACGACGACCAAGCAACCGTGTTGCCCTGCGCGTCGGAGATCGTGATCATCGTGTTGTTGAACGTCGCGTTCACGTGGGCGACGCCCGACGTGATGTTCTTGCGCTCTTTCTTGCGCACGCGCGCTTTCTTTTCGGTGGCCATGCCGGCGGTTCCTTCGGATCGATTACTTCGTAACTTGTTTCTTACCGGCGATCGCCTTGGCCGGCCCCTTGCGGGTGCGGGCGTTCGTATGCGTGCGC
>JABFRX010000027.1 GCA_013140995.1 Alphaproteobacteria bacterium
GTACGAGGAAGGATGCCGCCGTAATGGCACGCCACGACCGCTTCATGAACACTAGCCTTTCACTTCGCCCAGTTGGACCAAACGCTTCCCCCGCGCAAAGTCATGCGGGTTTTTGCCGAGATGGGTCAAGCGCTTAGCCAATCAGACATGCCAATCGGGCGGTTAGTGTTGCCGTCAAACCTGCAACCTGTCGTTAGCGCGTGGCGAAGCCGCAGTGTGTCTTGACCAAACGAGGCGCACAAAATTGCGATTTGTCGTGCTTCGTGATGCCCGTGCCGATTGCCGGACGCGCGGACGTTCGCGTATAACGCGGCCTCACTTTTGCCCCACGCCGCTTGCACCTTCCGGTGTGATCGCTCCCAACTTTGGTTTCGAGTGCGCCCATGATGTCGAAGTATCTGAGTGTTGCCGTCGCTGCGTTGCTGCTCACTGCGTGCGGTTCGGACCCCGAGAAGCCGAAGCCGACCGTCGAGGCGCCGCCTCCGCCATCGACAAAGGTTGCCGATGCGTCAGATAGCGGCGGCTGGTTTGGGGGCGACTCGACGGCCAAAAAGGGCGGCGTCGCTGTCAATGCCTACCTGTGGCGCGCGAGTTTGGAAGCGCTCTCGTTTGTGCCAATGGAACAGACCGACCCGTTCGGCGGCACAATCAAGACCGGATGGCACACCGCGGCAGCCACCCCGAACGAGAGGTTGCGCGTCGCCGTCTTCATTCTGGACTCTAAGCTAAGGGCCGATGCCCTTCGGGTTTCCATTTTCAAGGAGGTCAAGAACTCGTCGGGAAGTTGGGTCGATGCTACTGTCGATCCCGATACCGTCACGAAGCTTGAGAACCTCATCTTGAACAAGGCGCGTGCGCTCAAGATCCAAGCCGGCGACTAGCCCTCGTCTCCCAGAATTGAGCTTTGGAGCGCGCGTCTGAGACAAGACGCGCGCTCTTTTTGCGTGCCGCATCCACTAGCTTGCATCCAGAAAACGACGGAACGCTTTTTATGTCGCGCTACAACGCCCGCGAGGTCGAGCCCAAGTGGCAAAAGCAGTGGGAAGACGGCAACGTCTTTCTGGCGAAGATCGACCGTTCGAAACCGAAATACTACGTGCTTGAGATGTTTCCCTATCCGTCGGGGAAAATTCACATCGGGCATGGCCGCAACTATGTGATGGGCGACGTCGTCGCGCGGTACAAGCGGGCGATGGGGTTCAACGTGCTTCATCCGATGGGATGGGATGCGTTCGGCTTGCCGGCCGAGAACGCGGCGATGGAACAGAAGGTTCAGCCGGGCAAGTGGACCTACGCCAATATCGCGACGATGAAGTCACAGCTGAAGTTGCTGGGCCTCTCGATCGATTGGAGCCGCGAGTTCGCGACGTGCGATCCCGCCTACTACAAGCATCAGCAGAAGATGTTCTTGGACTTCCACCGTCTGGGCTTCGTTGCGCGGAAGGAGTCCAACGTGAACTGGGACCCTGTCGATCACACCGTGCTCGCGAACGAGCAGGTGATCGACGGCAAAGGCTGGCGCTCGGGCGCCGTAGTCGAACAGCGCAAGCTGACGCAGTGGTTCTTCAAGATTGCCGATATGGCGGAAGAGTTGCTCTCAGCGATCGACGACCTGGATCGTTGGCCGGACAAGGTGCGTTTGATGCAGCGCAACTGGATCGGACGGTCCGAGGGCGCACGCGTCACGTTCAAACTGAACGATCCGAAACACTCGACGTTTGAGGTCTTCACCACGCGGCCGGACACGTTGTTCGGCGCGAGTTTTTGCGCGATCTCGACCGACCATCCGATTGCGCAGGACTTGGCGAAAGGGAACACAGCGCTCACTGATTTCATCGCCGAGTGCAAACGGATCGGGACGACGGAAGCCGCGATCGAGACCGCGGAGAAGATGGGTTTCGACACGGGGCTCAAAGCGAAGCACCCGTTTGTCGAAGGGCAAACGTTGCCGGTCTATGTCGCGAACTTCGTGCTGATGGAATATGGGCTCGGCGCCATCTTCGGGTGTCCGGCGCACGATCAGCGCGACTTGGATTTCGCGCGCAAGTATGGGCTGCCGGTGCTGCCTGTCGTCGTCCCTGAAGGCGAGGATCCGAAGACGTTTAGCGTCGGCACCGAGGCCTATACCGGCGACGGGCGCTTGGCCAATTCCGATTTCATGGATGGGATGAGCGTTCCGGACGCGAAGCGGGCGGTGATCAAGACGTTGGAGTCGATGAAGGTGGGCCGGAGTACCATCACCTATCGGCTACGCGATTGGGGCGTCAGCCGGCAGCGGTTTTGGGGTTGCCCCATTCCGATGATCCACTGCGCGGCGTGTGGTGTCGTTCCGGTGCCGGACGAGGACTTGCCGGTAACACTGCCTGAGGACGCTGTGCTCGATGAGCCGGGCAGCCCGTTGGCGCGGCATCCGACGTGGAAGAACGTTGCGTGCCCGAAATGCGGAAAGCCCGCGCGGCGCGACACGGATACGATGGATACGTTCGTGGACTCGTCGTGGTACTTCGCGCGGTTTTGCGACAACACGGCAACGGGGCCGACGAACCGCGAGGCGGTCGATTATTGGATGCCGGTCGATCAGTATATCGGCGGTATCGAGCACGCGATTTTGCATCTGCTCTATTCGCGCTTCTTCACGCGCGCGATGCGCAAGGCGGGTTATACCGGTGTGAGCGAGCCGTTCTTGCGTCTGTTCACGCAGGGCATGATCACGCACGAGACCTACAAGGATCCCGACGGCAAATGGTTGCTGCCGGAGGAGGTCGAGAAGCGCGACGATATCGCGGTCAAACGCGGGACCAATCAGCCGGTCACGATCGGCGCGGTCGAGAAGATGTCGAAGTCGAAGAAGAACGTGGTGCCGCCGGAAGCCGTCGCGGACACCTACGGCGTCGATGCGGCGCGCTGGTTCATGATGTCGGACTCGCCGCCTGAGCGCGACTCGGAGTGGAGCGATGCGGGTATCGAAGGTGCGTGGCGCTTTGTTCAACGCGTGTGGCGGATCGTGACAGAGGCCTCGTTACCTGCGGTGGGAACGGCGATGCCGGGTGCGTTTTCGGCTGAGGCGCTTGAGCTGCGGCAGCTGGCGCATCGAACGACTGCGGCGGTGACCGAGGACCTCGAGAAGTTCCGCTTCAACAAAGCGGTTGCGCGCATGTACGAGTTCGTCAACGCGCTCGGCGACTACAAGGCCGCCAGTGCCGACGGGCAGTGGGCATTGCGGGAGGCATTGGAGACGCTTGTTCTTTTGATGAACCCGATGGTGCCGCATTTGGCGGAGGAGTGCTGGCAGAGCTTAAGGCACACAACCCTGGTGGTGCACACGGCTTGGCCGAAAGCGGACCCGGCGCTGACGCGCCAGGACACTGTGACCATTGCGATTCAGGTGGACGGTAAACGGCGCGACGAGATCGACATGCCTAAGGACGCGGACGCGAAAACGGTCGAGGCGGCCGTTCTGGCGCGCGATATGGTCGCGAAAGCCATTGACGGCCGGCGCGTCAAAAAGGTCATTATCGTGCCCAATCGGATCGCGAACATCGTTGTGGAGCGCGCATGAATAAGTTTCTTGGCGTGGCCTTCGTTTTCGGCGCGACGCTTGCGCTCAGCGCATGCGGGTTCCGACCGCTTTATGCGACCGGCACCACGCCGGATGGGATGGAGACTTACTTCAGTCAGGTGTTCGTGGAGCCGATTCCCGGACGCCAAGGCGTACATTTGCGCAACCAGATGATGGACGCGCTGACGCCGGAGGGAACGCCCGGGTCGGCCGCTTACAAGCTCAGCATCAAGCTTGAGGACGTGAAGGAAGGGCTCGCGATCCAATTGAACACGCAGATCACGCGCTACAACTATCGCCTCACCGCGCACTACGAGTTGCGCGACACGGTGTCGGGCGAGGTGCTGGACAAGGGTCTCGCGCGCGCGATCGCCGCCTACAACGTGGCGCCGGATTCGCAGTTTGCGACGCAGTCGGCCGAGCGCGATGCGCAGGAACGTGCCGCGCGCGAAGTGGGGGAAGACATTCGCCTGCGGCTTGGGCTCTATTTCGAGCAACGGTTCGGCGGTAAGTCTTAACGCGCGATATGCGCGTCACATCATCATCAGAGGCCGACAAGCTGAGTGCCGCGCCGCCTAAGGCGTGGGTGGCGGCGCTTGTGTTTGGGTCGAACGGCGGGCTGGTGCGCGAGCGGGCGGACCGGCTGGCGAAGTCTGTCGTGCCCGACATGAGCGATGCGTTTCGGGTGGCCGATCTGGGCGCCGACGTTTTGCGCAAGGACCCGGCGCGGCTTGGCGACGAGGCGGGCGCGATTTCGATGTTCGGCGGGCGGCGCGTCGTGCGCGTGCGCGATGCGACGGACGGGCTCGCCGATTTGTTCGAGGGGTTCTTAAGCGATCCGATCGGAGATGGGTTCGTTGTGATCGAGGCAGGGGAGCTGACGAAGACTTCGTCGCTACGCAAATTGTTCGAGGCCGCGAAGGCCGCGGGTGCGATCGAGTGCTATGACGACAAACCCGAAGACGCGGCGCGGTTGATCCGTGAAACGCTGAGCGGTGCCGGGTGGGAGGCGGAGGCCGATGCGCTCGCCTACCTCGCCGAGGCCTTAAGTACGGGCAGGCGTTTGTTGCGCAGCGAGATCGACAAGCTCACGACCTATCTCGGACCCGCTCAGAAGGGGGCAAAGCTCACGCGCGGCGAGGCGGTCACGCTCGTCGGCGACAGCGGGGCGGTCGAGATCGACGAGATTGCCGATGCGGTGGTCGAGGGTGATCTCAAAAAGCTCGACCGGCTGATGGTGAAGGCGGCCGAGTCGAACGTGTCGTGGACTGGCGCCGTGGGTGCGGCGCTCAGGATGTTCCAGCGGCTTGGGTCGTTCGCGGAAGGCGGCGGCGGACCATCGTGGGGGCGGTCGTCCTACTACGAGCAGCGTATGCAGGCGCAACTTTCAGGCTGGGACCACGCGCGGCTCGTGCGGGCGATGTGCGTGCTTGCCGAGGCCGAAGCGCAGACGCGGCTCACCGGGTTTCCGGAGGCGGCCATCGCGCAGCAGGCGCTTACCGACGTCGCCATGTTGAAGGCACGACGCTGAACTACTCGAGTGCGCCTTCGTGAAGCAGCGCGTCGACCGCACCGTCGAACGCAATGAACAATGTGCAGGGCTCTGCGCTCAGGCACTCGGCTTTGTGGGGTAGTTTCGCAGGTCCGTAGGCGTAGTTGCCTGCGGCCAGCGTAGCGGGGGCTTGGCCCTTATAGGTCAGCTGCAGGTCGCCCGTGACCAATATCATTCGTTCCGCAGAGGTGTGTGCGTGGGGCGGAATCACATACTGCGCCGGTACGCGGAGGAAAATGTCCGCGCCCGGCTTTGTGGGGTCACCATGCAGGACCGCGATCTCGCAGCCGGCAGGAAAGATCGGCGGGCAGGCGCCCCATTTGAGAGCGGGATCGGCCGCGGCCAGCGCTAGCGCTTGTTCGCCGGTCGGTGCCGATGGTCCACATGCAGCGAGTGCTACGCCTGCAAGTAGCAAGATGCCCTTGGTTTTCATCTGAGACTTTTCTCCCTCGAAACTCGTGTCGTGGAAGCTGTCAGGCGAACGGCACGTGCTCCAGTTCAGAAACTGAAGCCGGGCGATACAGAAAATGAACCTGCGGCGTTAGCGACGGCCGCCTAGTTTTTCGCAGAGGCCGTCGAGTTGTTCGAGCGTCTTGTAGGCGATGCGGAGTTCGCCGCCTTTGTCGCCTTTGTGGCCGATCGAGACGTTGAGGCCTAGTTGGGTCGTCATCGATTGCTCGAGCGCGCGAGTGTCGGCGTCCTTGCCGATAGTGCGCTTCTTTTTGCCCTTGGCTTTGCGGCTGCGTTCTTCGGCTTCGCGGACGTTGGCGCGGCCGTCGATTAGCTCCTTCGCCATCGCCTCCGGGTCGGGGGCGCCGACGAGGGCGCGGGCGTGGCCGGCGGAGAGTTTGCCGCCGAAGATGTAGTCTTGGACCGTTTGCGGCAGCTGCAGCAAACGCAGCGTGTTGGCGATGTGGCTGCGGCTGCGGCCGATGGTCTGGCCGAGGGCTTCCTGCGTGTAGTTGAACTTCTCGATCAGCTGGCGGTAGCCGCGCGCTTCTTCGATCGCGTTGAGGTCGGCGCGCTGAATGTTTTCGATGAGGGCGACTTCGAGCGCCTCGGCGTCTGTAAACGCGCGGATGACGACCGGCACCTCGTGCAAGCGGGCCTTTTGGGCCGCGCGCCAGCGGCGTTCGCCCGCAACGATCTGGAACTCGTCGCTTTGGCCCGGGACCGGGCGGACGATGATCGGCTGGATGATGCCCTTGTCGCGAATCGAGGCGGCGAGTTCTTCAAGCTGTTCCGGGTCGAAGTGGTCGCGCGGCTGGAACGGATTCGGCTTTAACAACGCAATCGGCAGTGTGCGCGGCGCGCGGGCCTCAGCGGGCGCGCCAGGGCCCGCGGGCTGGCCAGCGGGCGGCTTTAGCTCGGGGTTGGCGCTGGCCGCCAGGACCTCTGATTCGACTTCGCCCAAGAGGGCGGAGAGACCGCGCCCGAGGCCTGCAAATTTTTTGACCGGTGTCATGCTGCCTTACGGGACTTTTCGCGTTGAATCATTTCGCCAGCGAGCTTGATGTAGGCCTGACTGCCCGCGCTCTTGAGGTCGTAGAGCAGGGCCGGCAGACCGTGACTCGGTGCTTCAGAGATGCGTACGTTGCGAGGTATTATCGTTTGGTAAACTTTCTCACCAAGGTGTTTACGAACGTCCTCGGCCACCTGTTCGGAGAGGTTGTTGCGTTTGTCGAACATAGTGAGAACAACGCCCTGAATCTCAAGTGCGGGATTCAGACTGCCTCTTACCAGATCAATGGTACGTAACAGCTGACTTAAGCCCTCGAGCGCGAAGAATTCGCACTGCAACGGAACGAGCAGTCCGCTGGCCGCCGTCATCGCGTTGATGGTCAGTAGGTTCAGCGACGGCGGGCAGTCGATCAGGATGTAGTCGTAGTGCGTCAGCTTCGTGACGTCGGTCGACACTGCAGTCGATTCGGACTTTTCACCCGTGTCGGAAAATTTGTGCAGGTAGGTGTCGAGCGAATCGCGCAGGCGGAACGAACGGCGCGGTACGCCGACGAGCTCCATCTCGGCGCCCGCAAGTTCGGAGGTCGCGGGAATCACATGCAGACCCGGAATCTGAGTCGGCACGATCGCTTCGTGCAGCGGTGCGTGGCCGATGAGGACTTCGTAGATCGAAACAGAGCGCTGATGTTTTGAGATGCCAAGGCCGGTGGAGGCGTTCCCTTGCGGATCGGCGTCGATGACCAAAATCTGCTTGCCGACCGCTGCCAAAGCCGTGCCCAGGTTGATCGCCGTCGTCGTTTTGCCGACGCCGCCTTTCTGGTTTGCGATGACGATGACACGCGTCTTTTCGTGCCGCGCACGGCGCGGCTCTAAGACGGTTTCGGGGACCTGCGCCAAGGGGTCAATCCTGTGACTCGCAACACGACTCCCGATGGATCGGACCGGCTCGGGATGGGGGTGGATTCGAGTGTCCAGGATTTGGATGCAAGGGTCAATTCGTCGTTGAGCGATCTCCCCTTGAGAAACAGGGCGATTGTGTCAGGCCGGAAGAAGGGATGAGCCAGGCTAAGGAGGCGCTCAAGGGGGGCGAGGGCCCTGGCCGTGACCACGTCTGCCTTGAGCCTCATATCCTCGGCACGGCAGGCGTGGACTTGGGCTGGGGCACCGGTCGCAGCGACGACGGCCTCCAGGAAGCGGCATTTCTTTTGGGTGGATTCGACGAGATGCACCGTAAGACCCGGGCGGCCCGCCAGCATGATGGCGAGGACCAACCCGGGAAATCCAGCGCCGCTGCCGAGGTCAACGATGCTCATCGCATTCGGCGGAATTAGGGGCGCGATCTGTGCCGAATCCAGGATATGGCGCCTCCAGACGTCCGCAATAGTGGACGGCGCGACGAGGTTCAGCCGCTCATTCCATTCGGTCAAAAGGTTAACGTAGGTGGCGAGTCGGGCCAACGTTTCACGTGAGACTTGCGTCTCGAAAGTAAACTCGGACGGCCCGTACTCGTTCACGCGACCTGCCGCGTACGGGTCTTGACCTTCAGCAGAAGGGCCGTCAGTGCCGCGGGCGTGACGCCTTCGATGCGGCTCGCCTGGCCCAGGGTCGCAGGGCGGATGCGGGCGAGCTTGGTGGCGACTTCGGTCGAGAGGCCCGCGACATCGGCGTAGTCGAGGTCGCCGGGAAGCGCGAGCGATTCGTCCCGGCGGAAGGCGGCTATGTCGGCGGTCTGGCGGTCGAGGTAGCCGCTGTAGAGCGAATCGGCTTCGAGCTGGTCGAGCAGCGCGGATGGGATCGCGTTGAGCTCCGGCCAAAGTTTCATGGTCTCTGCCCTACCCGCTTGCGGATGTGCGATGAGGTCGAGCGCGGAGCGGCGCTGGCCGTCTTCGTTGAGCGCGATGCCTGCGCGCTTCGCAGCGGCCGGTGTAATCGTCAACGTGCGGAGCTGCTGGCGAGCCGCGTCAAGCGCCGCGACTTTTGCAGCGAACGATGCACTGCGAGTGCTGCTTACGCAGCCGAGCGAGATGCCCATTGGTGTTAGGCGCTGATCGGCATTGTCGGCGCGAAGCGTGAGACGGTACTCGGCGCGCGAGGTGAACATGCGATAGGGTTCGGTCACGCCGCGCGTCACGAGGTCGTCGATCATGACGCCGAGATAGCTTGAGGCGCGATCGAATGTGGTGCCCCGCCCGCCGCCTGCGATCTGCGCAGCGTTCAAGCCGGCCACCAATCCCTGCGCACCGGCTTCCTCGTAGCCGGTGGTGCCGTTGATCTGACCCGCGAGGAACAGGCGCGGGAGTTTCTTTAGTTCGAGCGTCGCGTGGAGTTCGCGCGGGTCCACGTAGTCGTATTCGATCGCGTAGCCGGGGCGGACCATCGCCACGCGTTCGAGGCCGGGGATCGTCGCCAACAGATTGCGCTGAACATCTTCGGGGAGCGAGGTCGAGATGCCGTTCGGGTAGACCGTGTGGTCGTCTAGGCCTTCGGGCTCCAGAAAGATCAGATGGCTCTCGCGCTGGCCGAAGCGCACGACCTTGTCCTCAATCGAGGGGCAGTAGCGGGGGCCGGTGCTTTCGATCTGGCCGGAATACATCGGCGCGCGATGCAAGTTCGCTTTGATGATCGCGTGGGTCGCGGGCGTCGTGCGGGTGATCCCGCAGCGGATCTGCGGGTTCGTGATGGTGGCTGTAAGGAACGAGAATGGCACCGGCGGATCGTCCCCCGGCTGCATCTCGAGCGAGGACCAGTCGATCGTTCGCCCATCGAGGCGAGGCGGCGTCCCGGTCTTGAGGCGGCCGAGCGCGAGGCCCGCGCGTTCCAGCGTAGCAGACAGGCCGAGCGCCGGAGCATCGCCTGCCCTGCCCGCCGGGATCTTGCGTTCGCCCATGTGGATCAGGCCACGGAGAAACGTGCCGGTCGTCAGCACCACGGCCCCCGCTGGAAAGCTGCGCCCGTCTTTGGTCATAACGCCGACCAAACGACCGTCCTGCACAGCCAGATCGTCAGCTTCGGCGGCGATCAGGGTCAGGTTTGGGTATGCCGCCAGTTCGGCCTGCATGTGGCGGCGGTAGAGTTTGCGGTCGGCCTGAGCCCGGGGGCCGCGCACGGCTGGGCCTTTGGAGCGGTTCAGCAGGCGGAACTGAATGCCGGCGGCGTCAGCCATTCGGCCCATGACGCCGTCGAGGGCGTCGACCTCCCGCACGAGGTGGCCTTTGCCCAGGCCGCCGAAGGCCGGGTTGCAGGACATCTCGCCGATCGTCTCGATCTTGTGCGTGAGGAGGGCGGTCTTCGCACCCGTGCGGGCGGAAGCCGTCGCGGCTTCACAGCCGGCGTGCCCGCCCCCGATCACGATGACATCGAAACGCTCGCTCATGGGGCGCAGGCGATACAGATTTGTCCCACGTGAGTCAAAGCTCAGCACACGGATGAAAATGTTCCATGTGAATCCGTTTCATGTGAGTCTTAACGAGTCACAGCGTGTGATTGGCCGGCTATTTACCGATACAGAACTCGCGAAATATCACGTCCAGCAAGTCTTCAACGTCCACCCTGCCTGTGATGCGGCCCAGTGCACGGGCTGCGATACGAAGATCTTCGGCAGCAATGTCGAGTGCTTGCGCTTTGCCGAAGCGAGCTAGCGCCGCATGAGCATCGGCGAGCGCTTCACGGTGGCGGGCGCGCGTCATCGGCATCGCCTCCGATCCGCCGGTGCGCGCGACCACTTGTTGTTCGAGCCAAGCCAGCAACGCGCCGATGCCTTCGCCAGTCTTCGCCGATACGCGCATGGAATGCAGTGGGGCCGCCACGGTTTGCGTCTGAGCACCGGGCATATCCGACTTGTTCAGCAGGATCGCATCGCCTGAAACGAGTTCCGGTGACACACGTGAATCATTAACGGACACGGAGGCGTCGACCACGCCGAGGCGAAGGTCAGCATACTGAGCTTTTGCCCTAGCGCGCCTGATACCTTCGGTTTCGATTTCGTCTGTTGTGTCCCTGAGTCCAGCCGTGTCGATCAGCGTGACGGCGTAGCCGCCCAGGTCGAGATCGACTTCGATCGCATCGCGCGTCGTTCCCGGCGTTGCCGAAACGATCGCCACGTCACGTCTTGCGAGCGCGTTCAAGAGTGAGGACTTTCCAACGTTCGGCGCCCCTAAGATCACAACGGTGAAACCGTCACGGACGATCTCCCCCCGGCGGTGGTCGGCCAGGTGCGCGCCGATCTCAGCACGCAGCTTGGCAATGCGGGGTAGGACGCTTGTTGTCAGATCGTCCGGGAGTTCCTCATCGACGAAGTCGATCGTGGCTTCGATGTGGGCGAGCGCGCGGACAAGGTCGCCGCGCCAGCGCTCATACTGATCCTTCAAGCCGCCTTGGAGCTGACGGAGCGCGAGACGGCGCTGTTGTTCTGTCTCTGCGTTGATCAGATCGGCCAGGCCCTCAGCCTCCGTGAGGTCGAGCTTGCCTGCCATGAAGGCGCGGCGGGTGAACTCGCCGGGGTCTGCTGCACGGAGGCCGGGGAGTTCGCTCAAGCGGCCGGTGAACGCGGCGATGACAGCGGGGCTGCCGTGGAGTTGGAACTCCGCCACGTCCTCGCCGGAGAAGCTGCGCGAGCCTTCGAACCAGATCACAAGGCCGCGGTCGATCAGCGTGCCGTCGCGCAGGCGGATGTCGCGCAAAGTGGCGCGCCTGGGCTGGGGAACCGGAGCGCCGGTTAGTTCTTCGACGGCGCTCCTTGCGGCGTCGCCGGACACACGGAATACGCAGACACCGGCGCGCCCGTTCGCCGAGGAGAGGGCGAAGATCGTGCTGCGGCGTTCCATGGGGTGCTCTATGAGCGGGGCTTCGGACGATGGGGCGCCGGTTCTTCGTCCTTGGTTGGACGCGCCCCGGCACCGCCTGTCGCGGCACGCATAAAGGTTTGGAATGCTTCCATGCCTTGGGCGCTCCAGGGGACCCAATTCTTGAGAAGCTGCTGGGGGTCGGTCATCGAGAGCCCCTGCATCACCCGGCGCTGGACCTCGCCCATGACCTCGGCCTGTAGAGGTTCGACGTCCGGCAGGCCCATGTAGGCCCGCGCTTCGGCAGGTGTACAATCGACTTCAATTGTGATTTTCATCGCCCCGCTTGGCCTTCTGCTTGCTGTTGTCGTCTCGTCGACCTTAGCGCGGGACAGGCCCTAAGTGCAGCACCTGCTTTCGTGACCTTCAGCCGCCCTCTAGGGAGCCGCCGCCCATGAATATGCTCGCCCAATCGACGAGCCCGTATCTGCTTCAGCACAAGGACAACCCGGTGCACTGGCGCCAGTGGGGGCCGGAGGCGCTGGAAGAAGCGCGTGCCCAGAACAAGCCGATCCTGCTTTCGATCGGATATGCGGCGTGCCACTGGTGCCATGTGATGGCGCACGAGAGCTTTGAGAGCGACGCCACGGCGGCGGTCATGAACGACCTCTTCGTCAACATCAAAGTCGACCGCGAGGAGCGTCCCGACATCGACGCGATCTATCAGACCGCGCTGAATATGATGGGCGAGCAGGGTGGCTGGCCGTTGACCATCTTTCTCACGCCGCAAGGCGAGCCCTTCGGCGGCGGCACTTACTTCCCGCCCGAGGCAAAGTTCGGGAAGCCTGCGTTCCCCGATGTGCTGCGCGAGGTCGCGCGGCTTTTCCGGGAGAACGGCGAGCAGGTTACGAAGAACACGACCACGCTGCGCACGGGTCTGACGCAGTTGTTCGAATCGAACCGCGGCGGGCAACAGCTGGACCCAACGACGCTCGAACTTGCTATGAAGCGGCTCTGTCAGCAGTTCGATGTGTTCCACGGCGGGCTTCTGGGCGCGCCGAAGTTTCCGAACGTGCCTGCGATCGAGCTGATGTGGCGTGCGTATCTGAACACGTCGATGCCGCAGTTCCAGCATGCTGTCGAGATGACGCTGATCACGATGAGCCAGGGCGGCATCTACGATCATCTGGGCGGCGGCTTCGCGCGCTACTCGGTCGACGAGCGGTGGTTCGTGCCGCACTTTGAGAAGATGCTCTACGACAACGCGCAGATGATCGACATTCTGACGATGGTCTGGCTGCAGAACCGCAATCAGACTCTTCGCTCGCGCGTCGAGGAGACTGTGGGGTGGGTGCTTCGCGAGATGCTGACGGAGGGCGGTGCGTTCGCCTCGTCGATCGATGCGGACTCCGAGGGCGAGGAAGGCAAGTACTACGTCTGGAGCGAAACCGAGATTGACGATCTGCTCGGCAAGGATGCCGAGTTGTTCCGCCAAGTCTACGATGTGCGGGCCGGCGGCAATTGGGAGGGCAAGAATATCTTGCACCGTCTGCGTACCCCAGTGCCGCTGCCTGCCGTCCAAGAGGGCAAGCTGAACGCGTTGCGCGAGAAGCTGTTCCTCGCGCGCGAGAAGCGTGTGAAGCCCGCTCGCGACGACAAGGTGCTCGCCGACTGGAACGGGCTCATGGTCCATGCGCTGGCGCAGGCTTCGGATGCGTTCGGCCGGGCGGATTGGCAAGCGGCTGCGGTGAAGGCGTTCTGGTTCGTCGCCGACACGATGGGCAAGGACGGTACGCTCGCGCATAGTTGGCGGGCGGGCAAGACCGGCACGACCGGTATCGCGGACGACTATGCGAACATGGCGCGCGCGGCGCTTGCGCTCTACGAGATTACCGGACACCCGCCGTACTTGGAAAAGGCGCTCGCCTGGACGAAGACGCTGAACGAGAAATTCTGGCGCACCGATATCGGCGGCTACACTCTTACGCCCGCCGACGGCGAGGCGCTGATTGTTCGCGTGCGGACCGCTATGGACGGAGCGACACCGTCTGTGAACGGTACCATGATGCATGTGCTTGTTCGCTTGAACGCCTATACCGGCGACCTGGACTATGCCGAACGCTTCAGCGTGATCGCGCAGGTGTTCGGGGACGACGCGAGGCGGCAGCTGGTGCCGGCGGCAACCTTGTTCGGCGGCTTCGACTTCGTCTTGCGCGCGCAGCAGATCGTGATCGTCGGGCAGCGCAACGAGGCGGGCGTGAATGCCTTTCGCGACGTGTTCCGCCGGCTCAGCGCGCCGAACAAAATCATCACCATCGTGGCACCTGGCGAGGCACTTCGAGCGGGCCACCCGGCGCACGGCAAAGGACAGGTCAATAACCGGCCGACGGTTTATCTCTGCGCAGGCGATACGTGCACCGCACCGATCACGGATCCCGTGCAGTTGGAGACGGTGATGAAAATGCGGGTCGTCAGCGATAGGCCCGCGTCACAGAGGTTTGCTTAGTTTGTGAGCGCCGCGTCTCGAAAGGGGCTGCGACGCGTTCTTTGGCCGAGGGTTCGATGACGAAGGCGATCAGGTTTCAACGCGCCGGTGGCGTGGATGTTTTGGCGTTTCAAGACGTCGCGCTGAAGCCACCGGGTGAGGCCGAGGTTCGCGTCCGTCACACCGCGATCGGCGTCAATTTCATCGACATCTATCATCGCTCGGGCCTCTACAAAGTGCCTCTGCCCTCCGGCCTTGGGCTTGAGGCGGCCGGCGTGGTCGAGAGCGTGGGTCCGGGGGTCACACGGTTTCGAGAAGGCGACCGGATTGCGTATGCGTCGGGCCCGATCGGGGCTTACAGCGAGGCGCACAACGTGGTTGCGAACCGGTCAGTGAAAATCCCCGACGGGGTCAGCGACGACATCGCGGCGGCGATCCTGCTCAAAGGGCTCACCGCACATTTCCTGCTCCGGCGAACGTACAAGGTAAAAGCGGGCGACACGATCCTGTTTCACGCCGCGGCCGGCGGCGTCGGCATGATCGCCGTTCAGTGGGCGCGCTCGCTTGGGGCGACCGTGATCGGCACCGTCGGCAACGACAACAAGGTCGAGTTTGCGAAGCGGCTTGGCTGTCATCACGTGATCGTTTCTTCGCGCGAAAACATACCCGCGCGGGTGCGCGAGATCACCGGCGGCAAAGGCGTGCCGGTTGCCTACGACTCGGTGGGGCGGGACACGTTTATGGCGACGCTCGATTCGCTCGCGCCGCTCGGCCTCTTCGTCAGCTTTGGGAACGCGAGCGGTCCGGTGCCGCCGTTCGACGCGGCGCTGCTTGCACAGAAGGGGTCACTTTATTTCACGCGGCCGACGCTGATGAACTATGTGACGACGCCGGAGGAACTGGATGCGGGCGCCAGCGAACTGTTCGACTTGATTGCGCGCGGGGTTGTCCGCCGGAACGAGCCGAAACGCTTTCCGTTGGCCCAAGCGGCGGACGCGCACAACGCGCTCGAAAGCCGTCAGACCACTGGGTCGCTGGTCTTGATCCCCGGCCCGGCATAGCCCTTCAGGCCAATCGCAATAGCATGTCAACGGCCATGCGGATCGTTAGCGCAAATGCGGCGGCGGCAGTGGCGAGTGCGGCCCGCTGATTTTGGATCTGCGAGCGGTTCAAGGCGACGATAATTCGATTCAAATCGCCCGCGGTGATCTCCTCATGGTGCGAGATGCGCCGGTAGCGATTGCGGCTGGCGTTGAACCACAGCAGCGCAGCTGCGAGCGATAAGAAGATCGTCAATACGTCGAAAAACAGAAGCATCTATTCGGCGGCTGCCTGCTTGTCCTTGCGCAGGTAGATCGAGTTCTTCGGGCGTTCGAAGACGCGGTGGATCATCGGCACGAAGGCGTCGAGCGGCATCGACTCGAAGGCCGGGTCGAACGAGTTCTGGTCATAGAGGTGACAGAACTGCGCACAGGGTTCGAAGTAGGCGTGGCCGCGGAACTGATCGCGCATGTTGCGGTCGAGGCCCAAGTGGTGGAAGAAGTAGTAGCCCTGAAACATCGCGTGTTTCTCGACGATCCAATGGTTCTGTTCCGACACGTAGGGTTTCACGATCGCGGCGGCGACGTCGGCGTGGTTGGCAGGACCTAACGTGTCGCCGATATCGTGGACGAGCGCGCAGACGACGTACTCTTCGTCTTGGCCCGCTTGGTGCGCGCGGGTCGCCGTTTGCAGCGAATGCTCGAGGCGATCGACGGCGTAGCCGCCGCAGTCGCCCTTCAGCAGATTCAGGTGGGCGACGAGGCGGTTCGGAAGATCCCGCTGAAACGGCGCTGCGGCTTTGACGATGATGCTCCAGTCCTCCGCGGTGCTGTCGATCATCGCGTGGTACTTCGCTTGCTCGTGAGATTTTCCGTCCATTGCCGTGGCTCCAAGAATTTCACATTGGGTTCAGCGTGACCTGACTCTGAGGCGGCGTCAAATCTGGTTTGTTTGACGGGGGGACGAAAACGCGCGAACACTCGTAAAACACGCGGAGGACCGAAGTATGGCTGGGAAACTTCAAGGACGCGTCGCATTGGTGACGGGTGGCGCGCGCGGGCTAGGGGCGGCGTCGGCTGCGGCTCTCGCCGCCGAAGGGGCCGCTGTCTTGATCACCGATGTGCTCGACGCGGACGGCGAGGCGACGGCCGCGGCGATTGCGTCGAAGGGCGGGCGCGCCGGTTACATGCATCACGACGTCCGCAACGAGAATCAGTGGCAGGCCGTGGTCGGCGAGGCCGAGCGGCGGTTCGGCGGTCTCGACATTTTGCTCAACAACGCGGGCATCTTTTTCCTGAAGCCGATGGCGACGACGACGATCGAAGAGTTCCGGAACATGCAGGCGATCAACGTCGAGGGCGTCTTTCTCGGCATGAAGACGGCGATGGGGGCGATCAGCAAACGCGCCGGGCAATGGGCCGGAGGCGGGTCGATCATCAACCTGTCGTCGGTCGCGGGGCTGACGGGTGCTGCGTTAGCAGTGCCTTACAACGCGTCGAAGGGCGCGGTCCGGTTGATGACGAAGGGTGCGGCGCTCGAGTGTGCTCAGTTGGGATTGAAAATTCGCGTTAACTCGATCCATCCAGGCGTGATCGAGACGCGGATGGGGCAACAGGTGTTGGATGATCTCGCTGCTGCGGGCGGCGGCGGCGCCAACGAAGTGCGCGCCAATGCGATCGCGTTGCATCCGCTGGGGCGGCTTGGCGTGCCGGCCGACATCGCGAGTGCGGTCGTGTTCTTGGCGTCGGACGACGCCGCGTTCATGACGGGGTCGGAGGTCGTCGTCGACGGCGGGATGACGGCGCGCTGAGCTACTTCAGGCGCAGCCTCCAGATGCGGCCTTCGTCTTGGTCGGTTGCGACGTAGATCGAGCCGTCGGGAGCTTGTTCGACGTCGCGGATGCGTTCTTCGAGTTCAATGCGCTCTTCGTTTGTAACCTTGCCATTTGTAATGATCAGGCGAACGATCCCTGGCGTCCCGAGGCTGGCGATGAGGAGATTATTCTTCCACGCTGGGAACATCTGCCCTGAGTAGAAGATCATGCCAGACGGGTTGATCGACGGGTTCCAGGATTTGACGGCATCCGCGAGGTCCGGGCGCGTGGGCGGTTTCGGGATGGCGCGGCCATCGTAGTGGTCGCCCCAACTGACCAGCGGCCAGCCGTAGTTTTTACCCGCTTCGGGGCGGTTCAGTTCGTCGCCCCCGGCGGGGCCGAACTCGATTGTCCAGAGCGCGCCGGTGACGGGGTCGATTGCGGCGCCCTGCACATTGCGGTGGCCGTAGGACCATATTTCGGGCTTTGCATCCGCACGGCCGACGAAGGGATTGCCGGGCGGAACCGTGCCGTCGCGGTCGATGCGGATAACCTTGCCGAGATGGCTCTGAAGGTCTTGGGCGGGCGTCAGTTTTTGCCGGTCGCCGGTCGTGAGCAGCAGGCGCCCGTCGCGCGCGAAGACGATGCGGCCACCGAAGTGACCGTTGCCAGTGACCTTCGGCAATTGGCGGAAGATAACTTTCGTGTCTTCGAGGCGGTTGTTACCCAGCTTCGCGCTCGCGAGCGCTGTCGAGGTCGTTCCGTCCTCGCTGCCTTCGGCGAACGAGAGATAGATCGTCCGGTTCGTCTTGAATTGCGGGTCGAGCGCGACGTCGAGAAGACCGCCCTGCCCTCTCCCGCTCACGGCCGGCACGCCTTCGAACGGCGTTGAGAGCTTGTTGTTTCGG
>JABFRX010000175.1 GCA_013140995.1 Alphaproteobacteria bacterium
ATGCTGGGAGCGGGCGACGCAGTTGGCGCAGGAACGGAAACGGCGGCAGGTTCGCCCGTCTCGCCGCCGCCAAGCCCCATCGTTTGACAACCTGCTATCGCCAGCATGGGCAGAATACGGCGAGCCTACGCATCACGAACTCCGCACCAACTTGTTGAACTCGTGCGTCATCATCGCAGCCCCGAACAGCGGCACGAAAAAGTTCAAGATCGGGATCATCGCCAAGAACGATATCAACGCCCCGCCCAAAAACAACCTGACGCGATGCTTCCGCCGAAGCGCCCGCGCATCCCGCGGCGCCATGTGGCGGAGCGCCGCCAGCTCGAAGAACGTGCGTCCCGTCAGATAACCATTCACGAACAAAACAACGAGCGTTCCGATCCCGATCGCGACAAACTGCAACGGTATGGCAAGCAGATTGAGCACCAAACTGACGGCGGCAAAACTCAACCCTGCAAACAAGAGCTCGCCTGTGGAAGCGCCGCCGCGCACCTTCGAATCCGGATAGTGTTTCGCCTCGACCGCATCGGCCACCCGGTCGATGAAGATGCTCGCAAACGCCTGCGCGACCGGCGCCCCCAAGAACACGAACGAAATGGTCAGCACCGCGCCCGAGATGATTGCCACAGCATCTTGCATCCAACTGAAGCCGAAATCGGGCACGAAACGCACGGACCACTGCAACGCGAACATCAAGAGCAGAAACAACAGCACAGTGCTGCCGACGCCAAGCCAGACCACGCCCTGGAACTTGCGGTCGAACATCTGCGCCAATGCGGCTGCGGCACTTGAGAGCATGCGTCCGTCGAATCCCGCGATTGTCGAAGCTGTGCCACTGCCTATACTGCCCCGCCATTCAGGGTAAAGGACAAGTTGGATGCTGGACGCGAAGTACGACGTATTGGGTATCGGCCACGCCATTGTCGACGTTTTGGCGCAAACGACCGACGCGTTCTTGACCGAACACGCTATCGCCAAGGGCACGATGACGCTCGTAGACGGCTTTCGCGCCGAAACGCTGGGTCACGCCATGAAGAACCGGGTCGAGGCCTCTGGCGGCTCGGCCGCGAACACGATGGTGGGAATCGCCTCGTTCGGCGGCAAGGCAGCCTTCATCGGCAAGGTGAACGAAGACCGGCTCGGCCAAGCGTTCGGCGAAGATATCCACAAGGCGGGCGTCGCGTTCGATAGCGTCCCCGCAAAAGGCAAAGTTGCAACCGCTTCGTGCCACATCCTGATCACGCCCGACGGTCAGCGCAGCATGAACACCTATCTGGGCTGCGCTGCCGCTCTGACCAACGCCGATATGGCGGCAGATAAAGTCGGCGCCGCAAAAGCGCTCTACGTCGAAGGCTATCTCTGGGACACACCTGGCGCAAAAGCTGCAATTCGCACTGCAATCGCGCACGCGAAGACGGCCAAGCGCAAAGTCGCCTTCACGCTCTCAGACCCGTTCTGCGTCGGCCGCTGGCGCGACGAGTTCAAGGCGTTGCTCGCCCACGACATCGACATCCTGTTCGCAAACGAAGCCGAAGCGAAAGCGCTCTATGAAACAGAATGCTTCGACGAAGCATTCCAAGCAACCCGCAAGTGGGGCAAGACGGCCGCGATCACTCGCTCCGCCCACGGCTCAGTCGTGCTGCATGACGGTCATGTCCACATCCTTGATGCCGAGCCGGTGGCCCATGTCGCCGACACGACCGGCGCGGGCGACCAATATGCGGCAGGCTTTTTGTACGGCCACGCGCGCGGATTGCCGCTTGACGTCTGCGGCCGCCTTGGCGGCATCGCCGCAGCCGAAGTGATCTCGCATGTGGGTCCGCGACCGCATGCATCCTTGAAGTCGCTCGCGGCCGCCGCCGGGTTGGTCTAACGCACGATACCCTTGCGCGCGGCTTTGTCGTCGAGGCCTGAGCGGCCCTCGCGCGCGGTCAGTTCCGCGAACACGGCGTTGGGATCGACCCCCGCCGCAACCCACAGCACGCACAGGTGATAGAGCAGGTCCGCGGACTCGGCGACCCGTTCGTGGGCGGTGCCCGTGAGCGCGGCGATCCCGACCTCAACGCCTTCTTCGCCGACTTTCTTGGCGCACTTCGAAACGCCTTCGTTCAAAAGCTTCGCGGTATAGGACTTTGCAGGGTCGCCGCCCTTGCGCGCCAGGACCTGGGCGTAGAGCCGGTCCACGGGATGCTCACTCATGACCACTCACTTCAGGCCGGAATCGGCCACGAACAAAGTTATCAGCGATTGGCCGCCTGTGGCAAAGGGCCCGGCCTGCATTGACACTTGGGCGCCGTTCCCGAATCAACAACGCCGCACATGAACGATCTTTTGGCACAAAGCGTCTTCGCCCGTTTCGCACTCGCAGCCTGCGTGATCGCGCTGCTGTGGCTCGCCGTGTTCTGGGCGATCGCGTGATGCGAGGGCCTTCGATCTCGCTCGCCGACGTTATTGTGACCTACCGTCGCGTGCCGGCGGTCCACCACCTTAGCGGCACATTCGAAGCCGGATCGTTGACCGCCGTGGCGGGCCCAAACGGGGCCGGCAAAAGCACGCTACTCAAAGCCATCATGGGTTTGCTCCCTGTCAGCGACGGTCGGATCGACTTGGGCGGACTCAACGCGCGTCAGGTCGCCTACCTGCCGCAAGTGCCGGAAATCGACCGCAGCTTCCCGATTTCGGTCGAACAGACCGTGCTGCTCGGCGCTTGGCCCCGCGCTGGCGCATTCGGAGCACTCGATAAGGCTGAGCGCACACGTGCCGCCGCCGCCATCGCCAAGGTTGGTCTCGCAGGCTACGCGCACGCGCCGATCGCAAGCCTGTCTGTCGGCCAATGGCACCGCGCTCTGTTCGCGCGCCTGATCATGCAAGATGCCCCCGTCATCCTGCTCGACGAACCGTTCGCCGCCGTCGACGAACGCACGACCGGAGAACTGATGACGCTCGTGCACAGCTGGCACGAAGAAGGCCGGACCGTAGTCGCCGTCCTCCACGATATGAGTTTCGTCCGCCGCCATTTCCCGCGCTTGCTGCTGCTTGCGCGCGAAGTGGTGGCGTGGGGGCCGACGGAAGAGGCACTGTCGCCCGAAAATGCCGAACGTGCTCGCGCCATGACCGACCGCTGGGCCAGCGAGCCCTGCTCGCACGACCACAACCACGGCGGTGCTTGAGATGTACGACCTCATAATCGCCCCCTTCGCCGACTACGAGTTCATGCGCCGCGCACTCGTCACCTGCCTCGCGCTCGCGGTTGGCGCAGGACCGCTCGGCGTTTTTTTGGTACTCCGCCGCATGAGCCTGATGGGCGACGCAATCGGCCACGCAGTGCTGCCGGGCGTCGCGGTCGGCTTTATGGTGTCAGGCCTCTCACTCGGCGCGATGACGATCGGCGGCGTCGTAGCCGGTCTGACGGTCGCTTTGCTCGCAGGTCTCACCGCGCGCGCGACCGGCATGAAAGAAGACGCAAGCCTTGCCGGCTTCTACCTGACCAGCCTCGCCCTTGGCGTGATGCTGGTCTCGTTGCGCGGGTCGCCGATCGATCTGCTGCACATCCTGTTCGGCTCGATCCTCGCCGTCGACGATCAAGGCTTGCTGTTCGTCGTCGGCGTCGCCAGCGCCAGCACGCTGATAATGAGCGTGATATTCCGCCCACTCGTTGTCGAATGCTTCGACCCCGTCTTCGCGCGCACAGTCGGCGCAAACGGCGGCTGGGCTCACGCGATCTTCTTAGGGCTGGTCGTACTCAACCTGGTCGCCGCGTTCCAAGCGCTGGGCACGCTGATGGCCGTTGGCCTCATGATGCTACCTGCGCTCGCCGCCCGCTTCTGGTCCGAAGACGTCTCACACATCGCAATCGTGGCAACCGGCCTAGGCCTTTTGTCGAGCTTCGCCGGCCTATTGGTCTCGTACCATTTCGAGATCGCGTCAGGCCCAGCGATCGTGCTCACCGCAGCTGCGCTTTACCTCACCTCGATCGTCGCAGGCTCGCGCTCGGGCCTGCTCGCCCGCTGGCTACGCCGCCCACACTTCCACGAACCGCACGAGGCCAAGCGATGAGCCTCCGCGTTGCAGCATACTTCCTCGTGCTCCTCGGTGCGGCGCTTCCCGCCGCAGCCACGGAGAAGCCCCAACTCGTCGCGACCTTCTCGATCCTCGGCGATATCACGAGCCGAATCGGCGGCAACGCGATCGACCTGAAAACACTTGTTGGCCCCGACGGCGACGCGCATGTCTATCAAGCAGCCGCCGCCGATGCCCGCGCCGTCGCGGAAGCGCGCATTATCGTCGTGAACGGCTTGTCGTTCGACGACTGGGCAGCCAGGCTGGTGCGAGCGTCCGGATCGAAGGCAACAATCGTAGTCGCCTCTCTCGGCGTGAAACCGCAGGAAGGCGACCGCGGTCACGACAAGCACGCCGATCCGCACGCCTGGCAGGATGTCCGCAACGTGATGGCCTATGTCACTAACATCGAACGCGCACTCATCGCCGCCGATCCGGCTCACGCGGCGGCCTATCGGGCGAATGCCAGTGCCTACCGAGCGGAGTTGCAAAGCCTCGACGCCGAGATTCGCTCGGCACTGGCGCTGATCCCATCCGCGCAGCGTCGCGCAGTCACCACGCACGGCTCCTTCGCATACTTCGCCGCGGCCTACGGCGTCACGCTCACCTCGCCGCTCGGCACCTCCACGGAAGAACAAGCGTCCGCCAAATCGCTAGCGCGGCTCATCACGGGCGTCCGCCAAACGGGCACCAACGCGCTCTTCCTCGAAAACGCCGCCGACCCGCGCTTGATGCGGCAAGTCGCCCGCGAAACCGGCATCCAGCTGGGCGGCACGCTCTACGCCGACGCCCTCTCGCCGAAGGACGGCCCGGCGCCAACTTACGTAGGCCTGATGCGCCACAACCTAAAGCTCTTGACGGGAGCGATGGCGCACGGCTTTTGAGCGCCTTCGTATTGGAGCCTTTCATGTCCCAAGTCCCCGTCACCGTGCTCACCGGCTATCTCGGTGCCGGTAAGACCACGTTGTTGAACCGCATACTCACGGAACAACACGGCAAGAAATACGCCGTTATCGTCAACGAATTCGGCGAGATCGGCATCGACAACGACCTCATCGTCGACACGGACGAAGAAGTGTTCGAGATGAACAACGGCTGCATCTGCTGCACCGTGCGCGGCGACTTGATCCGCATCCTGGGCGGCCTGATGAAGCGTAAGGATAAGTTCGACGCGATCCTCGTCGAAACCACCGGCCTCGCCGATCCCTCTCCCGTCGTGCAGACGTTCTTCGTCGACGACGACGTGAAGGAACGCACGAAGCTGGACTCGATCACGACGGTCGTCGACGCAAAGAACGTCCTCGACCGCCTGAAAGACACGCACGAAGCCGCCGAACAAATCGCCTTCGCCGATCAGATCATTCTGAACAAGACCGACCTCGTGTCCGAGGACGATCTGAAGCGCGTTGAACGCCGCATCCGCGAACTGAACCCGCTGGCCCCCATCCACCGCACCGAACGCTGCGCGATCGCCCTCGACAAAGTACTGGGGCGGGGCGCGTTCGACCTTCAACGACTACTCGAACTCGAGCCGGAACTGCTGAACCCCGAACACGACGACCACGAACACTCGAGCGACATCGCCAGCGTTTCACTGACAGCGAAAACACCGCTCGACGGCGACAAAGTCACGAACTGGCTCCGTACGCTGCTCGCCGAACGCGGCCAAGACATCCTCCGTGCGAAGGGCATCCTCGACATCAAAGGCAAGGAAGAACGTCTCGTCTTTCAAGCCGTCCACATGGTCATGGACGGCGATTTCGGCAAACCATGGAAAGAAGGCGAAAAGCGCTTCAGCCGCATCGTCTTCATCGGCCGCGATCTTGACGAAGCCGAACTCGACAGCGCCTTCAAAGCCTGCGTCGCCTGATGCCGAAGCCCAAGATCACCGCCGGAAACCAATGGCACTTCGGCGCGCCGATCGTCGCGTGCGCGTTCGACGCGGAAGGGCAAGGCGCTTTCGCACTCGGCGACGGCACGCTGCGCACGTTCACGACTGGCGAATCGGAGCCGCAGACGATCGAAGCGCACAACGGCGCAACGCTCGCGCTAACCGCGCACCCCGATGGCGGCTTCCTGACCGGCGGAGACGACGGCCGCCTCGTGCACACGGTCGCCGGTCAAGCGCCGCGCGAACTCCTCAACGTCAAAGGCCGCTGGATCGAGAACATCGCGGCGACCGCCGAAACCGGCTTGATCGCCTGCACGGCCGGCAAGAACGTGCACCTGCTCGACGGCGACAAGACCTCCGTCTTCGCGCACGCAACGACCGCAGCCGGCGTCGCATTCGACCCAAAGGGCCGCCGCCTGGCGGTCGCGCACTACAACGGCGCCTCGCTTTGGTGGACGAAGTCCGCCGATCAGCAACCGAAGCTGTTCGAATGGAAGGGCTCGCACATCGCCGTAACGTGGAGCCCCGACGGCCGCTTCCTCGTCACCTCGATGCAGGAAAGCGCGCTGCACGGCTGGCGCATCGAAGATGGCGCCAACATGCGCATGTCGGGCTACCCCTCGAAGATCAAGTCGATGGCGTGGGACCGGCGCGGCCGCTCGCTATTCACCGCAGGCGCCGACCGCGTCGTCGGTTGGCCGTTCACAGGCCGCGGCGGCCCGATGGAGCGCGACCCCGTCCAAATCGGACCTCAACGCGAGGCGATGGTCCAAACCGTCGCCGCCCACCCCGAAGCCGACATCGTAGCGGCGGGCACGACCGACGGCGCCGTGTGGTTCGAAGAAATCGGCGACCCCGGCACGAATTTCGTGATGCTAAACGCGGCGAGGATCGTGGCGCTAGCGTTCTCGCCCGAAGGCGCCCATCTCGCCATCGGCGACGAAGAAGGCAACGCGGCCGTCGTACCAGTCGTCTAGTCCTTCTGCTCGCCGAAGAACTCTTTGACCTTCGCAAAAAAGCTCGTCGTCTTCGGCGAGTTCTGCGCGCCGCCGGCCTTCTCGAACTCGCGCAGAAAATCTTGCTGCTTCTTGGTCAGGTTCACCGGCGTCTCGACCAGCACCTCGACGATCAGATCGCCGTGCGGGCCTTGGCCGCGCAACCCCGGCATGCCCTTACCGCGCACACGGAACTCTTTGCCAGACTGTGTGCCTTCGGGAATCGCGACGCGAACGCGACCGCCGCCCAGCGTCGGCACCTCGACGTTTCCGCCGAGTGCTACCGTCGAAAAGCTCACCGGCACGCTGCAATGCAGATCCGCATTGTCGCGCTTGAACAGCGGATGGGTCGCGATCGACAGAAAAATGTAGAGGTCGCCCTTCGGCCCGCCACGCAAGCCCGCCTCGCCCTCGCCGGCAAGCCGGATGCGCGTGCCGTCTTCGACGCCCTGCGGGATATTGACGTTGAGTGTCCGCTCGCGCTGCACGCGCCCGCTGCCCGAGCACGAACGGCAAGGGTTCTTGACCACGCGGCCCAGGCCCTGACACGTCGGACACGTCCGCTCGATCGTGAAGAAGCCCTGCTGAGCCCGCACCTTGCCGACGCCGGAACATGTCGGGCAAGCCTGCGGTTTCGAGCCCGCCTCCGCGCCGGAGCCGCTGCACGCTTCGCAAGCGACCGAGCCCGGAATGCGGATCGTCGCGGTCTTACCCGCATACGCATCGTCGAGCGAGATTTCCATGTTGTAGCGCAGGTCCGACCCGCGTGAGGCGCGTTGCGCGCCGCCACCGCGCCGCGTGCCCATGAACTCGCCGAACAGATCGTCGAACACGTCGGTGAACGACGTTGAGAAGTCGAACCCGCCGCCGGGTCCGCCGCCACGCCCGCCACCGGGGCCTTCGAACGCTTGATGTCCGTACTGGTCGTAGGCCGCGCGCTTCTGATCGTCTTTCAGAATGTCATAGGCTTCGTTCAGCTCTTTGAAATTCTGCTCGGAAGTCTTGTCGCCGGGATTGCGGTCGGGGTGCAGCTCCTTGGCCTTCTTGCGATAGGCGGCTTTCAGTTCGTCGGCGGTGGCTCGCCGCTGAACGCCCAGAATTTCATAGAAGTCACGCTTGGACATTCGTCGCGCCCGGCACTCTCAAAGAAGGAAACTCGCGCACGCTGAGTGCGCGCGCCGTTAGCGCGCGCCGCCCTTCTTTTTCTTCTCTTCATCCACCTCTTCGAAGTCGGCGTCGACCACGTTGCCGTCGGACGTTGCGCCGCCGCCAGCGTCACCCGGCGCACCTTCTGGCGCACCGCCGCCGGGGTTCATACCCTTGTACATCGCCTCGCCAAGCTTCAGCGACGCCTGGTGCAGCGCGTCGGTCTTCGAGCGGATCAACTCGGGATCTTCGCCTTTGACCGCTTCTTTCACCGCCGTCATTGCCTCTTCGATCGCCGACCGTTCGGCCTGGCCGACCTTTTCTCCGTGCTCCTTCACCGCCTTCTCGATTTGATGCACGGCCGCATCCGCATGATTGCGCGCCTCGACGAGTTCGCGGCGCTTCTTGTCTTCGCCCGCGTGCTCCTGCGCCTCGCGCATCATTTTCTGGATGTCGGCTTCGGAAAGACCACCCGAAGCCTGAATGCGGATCGCCTGTTCCTTGCTGGTTGCCTTGTCCTTCGCCGCGACGTTCACGATACCGTTCGCGTCGATGTCGAACGTCACCTCGACCTGCGGCATGCCACGCGGGGCAGGGGGAATGCCGACGAGATCGAATTGCCCCAAGAACTTATTGTCTGCCGCCATCTCGCGCTCGCCCTGGAAGACGCGGATCGTGACCGCCGTCTGTCCGTCTTCGGCGGTTGAGAACACCTGAGACTTCTTCGTCGGGATTGTCGTGTTGCGGTCGATCAGGCGCGTAAACACGCCGCCCAGCGTCTCGATGCCGAGCGACAGCGGCGTCACATCGAGCAACAGAACGTCTTTAACTTCGCCCTTCAGCACACCCGCCTGAATCGCCGCGCCAATGGCAACGACTTCGTCCGGGTTCACGCCCTTGTGCGGTTCCTTGCCGAAGAATTCTTTGACGATCTGCTGCACCTTCGGCATGCGCGTCATGCCGCCGACCAGCACGACCTCGTCGATGTCGGCGGGCGTCACGCCAGCGTCCTTCATGCAAGCCTTCAATGGCGCAAGCGTCCGCTGCACCAAATCATCGACCAGCGACTCGAGCTTCGCTCGCGTCAGCTTCGTCGTCAGATGCTTCGGTCCCGACGCATCCGCCGTGATGAACGGCAAGTTCACCTCCGTCTGCAGCTGCGAAGACAGCTCGATCTTCGCCTTCTCGGCAGCTTCCTTCAAACGCTGCAGCGCAAGGCGATCCTTGCGCAGGTCGATGCCCTGATCCTTCTTGAACTCGTCCGCCAAGAAGTCGACGAGCCGCATGTCGAAATCTTCGCCACCCAGGAACGTGTCGCCGTTCGTCGCCTTCACCTCGAAGACGCCGTCGCCGATTTCCAAGATCGAGATGTCGAACGTACCGCCGCCAAGGTCGTAGACCGCGATGGTGCCGGCTTGCTTTTTATCGAGCCCATACGCGAGCGCTGCCGCGGTCGGCTCGTTGATGATGCGAAGAACCTCAAGACCGGCGATCCGGCCCGAGTCCTTCGTCGCCTGACGTTGCGCGTCGTTGAAGTAGGCGGGCACCGTGATCACGGCCTGGGTCACCTTCTCACCCAGATAGGCTTCTGCCGTCTCTTTCATCTTTTGCAACGTGTAGGCGGAGACTTGGCTCGGCGAAAGCTTCTCGTTATCGCGTCCCAACACCCACGCGTCGGCGTTGTCGGCTTTGATGATCTTGTAGGGCACCATCCCGATGTCTTTTTGGGTCATCGGGTCTTCGAACTTGCGCCCGATCAGGCGCTTGATCGCGAAGTAGGTGAATTCGGGATTGGTGACCGCTTGACGCTTTGCGGCCTGTCCGACCAGCCGTTCGCCGTCCTTCGTGAAGGCGACGATCGAGGGGGTCGTGCGCGCACCCTCGGCGTTTTCAATCACCTTTGGCTGCGAGCCTTCCATGATGGCCACGCACGAATTCGTGGTGCCAAGGTCGATCCCGATGACTTTACCCATGCTTCAAAACCTCTCTTATTCGGCGGATGATCTGGGGCCCTCAACCTTGAGGCGCCCGCCGCCATCCCCACCCAAATCAGTTGGAACGCTTGTCGATTATCCCGCAAATTTCTGCGGGTTCGAGGGCAGATATAGGGGTGCACCCGTAAGGCCGCAACTGCCGACCCAAGCCAAAATTCGTGATTTTCTAGCCCATTCCGCCAGGCGTATGGTGGTCGCGTCAAAATGACGAGGAGGCCGACCATGTCACGTACTGTGGGTTGGGCCGCGTTTTTGGCCTCAGTAGCGACTTTGTTTGTACCAACGGCTGCGCAAGCCGATATGGCGCGCCCGACCTACGCCTGCTTCTCGCCCCAAAATGCGGCCGTCATCGGCCGCCTCGGCGCGAACGACGCAAGCGTCCGATACGGCTTTGAAACTGGCGAGTGCCTGGCCCTTGGTACCGGCACACGTGTAACCGACGTCGAGCATGCAGGAGGGCTCTGGCGCTTCCGCGCCTTAGGCGCTCAACCCTATCTCTACGCGGCCGACTGGGCCGCAGGCTTTGTGCCCGCCGCTGGAAACGGTCCGGCCGGCTTCGAGAGGTATTTGCCGGTGACCGCCCGTCTATTGGCATTGGGCCGAGCGTTCGCAGATTGCTATGCCGCAAACGACCGGTTGGATAAGTGGGGCGAAGACCTCAACCGTCGCTGGAACGCATACTGGGCCAAGAGCCGGACGAACATCGACGGGCCCAGCCCCGTCGTCGTGCTCTATGTCTCCAACGAGGGCCCGCGCCTGTTTGCCGAAATGGACACGTTCAAACGCGAGGAATCGCTCCTTCAAAATCGCTGCAGCAACGTCGCGTCGTTGGAGGCAGACCAAGACTTCATCGCGTTCACCGGATCGGCGCAATCCGGCTGACCGGCTCAAATTCTTGGCTTTGGCGCCGGCTTTGGCGCCGGTCTTGATCGGCCGGCGTCAAATATTTCAGCCCGATCAACTCTTTAGCCCGGCCACACATTCGCCACCTGGAAACCCCACCTATATGTGACACGGCAAGCGCCGTATCGGGCATCGGTCGATGACACAAAACTCTATGGTACGGACGTTGAGCGTCGCTGTGGCATCGTTCGCGGCTTCCGCGGGGCCCGGCGCGGCCAGCATCATCGCGCGCACGCCCACGATCTCCGGAAACGGCTGGGTCGCGCTCGGCATCCTGGGCGTGTTTGTCGGCACCGTTTACATGCTGATTGCAGGCGCCTTGCATGTCGAACGGCGTGACGCACGGCTTGGCCGTTCGCATGACGGACATGGTTGGTTCGGATTTGTCCGGGATGACGACGAAGACCCGCCCGACCATCACGGAAACGGTAATAGCTGAAGGTTACTTCGGCGCGTGGTCGCCGTTCGCCGCATCGGTCGTGGCAACCGGAGCCGTCGAAACCGCAACAATAGCTTCGCGCAGCAAACGCCCACCGATCATGTAGCCTTCTTGAGCGACCGCAAGCACTGTACCCGGCGGATGCTCGCGGCTCGGCACTTCGGCAACCGCCTGGTGCAGGTTCGGATTGAACCGCAGCCCCTGCGCCTCGATGCGCTTGATGCCGTGCCGCTCCAGAATCGTGAACAGCTCGCGTTGTGTCGCTTCGATGCCGGTCACGACGGAGACGACCTCCGTCGGCATCGATGCGCGCACCTCGGGCTTCAGCGCCTCGAACGCACGCGAAAAATTATCGACGACGTTCAAAAGATCGCGCGCGAACTTTCCGAACGCAAACTGCGCAGCATCAACTTTCTCGCGCTCGGCGCGCTTCCGCACGTTCTCGACCTCGGCCACAGCACGAAGGTAGCGATCCTTCAACTCCGCGACCTCCTGATGAAGTCCGGCGATCTGCGCTGCCTCGCGCACGATGTCGGCGCTCGAAAGGTCCAATTCGTCTTTGGCTGGATCACCGGACTGTACAGGGTCGTTTCCGTTTTGCGGCTTGTTCATCGTCTCAAAAACTTCCGTTCACTTTTGGCTAATCAGCCGGCTAATCACGCGCGCCGTATAGTCGACCATCGGCACGATCCGCGCATAATTCACGCGCGTAGGTCCGATCACGCCGATTACGCCGACGACGCGGTGCGATTCATCCGAATAAGGCGCTGCGATCACCGACGAACCCGACAACGAATAAAGCTTGTTTTCGGCGCCGATAAAGATGCGCACGCCGTCGCCTTGTTTCGCAAGCTCGAGCAATTGGATCAAGTCGTTCTTGCGGTCGATGTCGTCGAACAGCTGCCGGACGCGCTCAAGCTCGCCGGTTGCACCGACATCCTCCAGCAACCGGGCCTGGCCGCGCACGATGAGCGAGGGCGTCGTGCTCTGCACCCCGCCCCATTCGGCAAGTCCGGCTGCAACCAGTTTCGCCGCAAGCCCGTCTAGTTCCGCTTTCTGGGTCGTGAGTTCACCCAGGATTTCGCTGCGCGCTTCTTCCAGCGTTCGCCCGCGCATCCGCGCGCTCAAATAGTTGCCCGCTTCGATGAAGGTTGACGGCGGGAGCCCGTGCGGCGTCTCCACGATCCGGTTCTCGACCGAGCCGTCTTCGCCGACCATGATGACGAGCGTTCGCTGCGGCGCCAGCGGCACGAACTCGACATGCTTCAGCGTGGGATCGCGCTTTGGCGTGACGACCAACCCCGCACATTGGCTCAAACCCGAAAGCATCGCAGAAGCCTGCATCAAAACGTCGTCGAGCTTGCGCCCGCTTGCCGCAAGCTGGCCTTCGATGCCCTTGCGTTCTTCCGGCGCCAGATTACCGACTTCCAGCAACCCATCGACGAACATGCGCAAGCCCAGCTGCGTCGGCACGCGACCAGCACTTGTGTGCGGTGCTTCCAGCAAGCCCGCATGCTCCAAGTCCGACATCACGTTTCGGATGGACGCAGGCGACAAGGTAAGGCTCCCCCGCTGCGCCAACGTGCGCGAACCGATCGGCTCGCCCGTCTCTAGATACGACTCAACGATCGTCCTAAAGATATCGCGAGAGCGTTCCGACAGTTCTCCCACCTGTGAAAGTGTGGGCACTTTGGAGCTTGGCCGTTCGTTCATACCGCTCGTTTCAGCCGGGAAAACTGCGGCCGTTGCAGCGCCGCAAGCGCCAGGCTACGTAAAGGCTTAGTCCCCAAACTTCAAGGCAAGGAACACCCCATGCGACCCTCCGGCCGCCGCGCGGACCAGTTGCGCGAAGTCACGCTTGAACCTGGCGTTTCCGCTCATGCGGAGGGCTCCTGCATGGTGAAGTTCGGCCGCACGCATGTGCTGTGCACCGCCTCGCTCGAAAACAGCGTGCCCCCGTTCCTAAAGGGCACCGGCAAAGGCTGGGTCACCGCCGAGTACGGCATGCTCCCCCGCGCCACCGGCGAACGCATGCGCCGGGAAGCTGCGCAAGGCAAACAGTCCGGCCGCACGCTCGAAATCCAACGCCTGATCGGCCGTGCACTTCGCGCCGTGACCGATCAAAAGGGATTCGGGGAGCGCCAAATCATGATCGACTGCGATGTGATCCAAGCCGACGGCGGCACGCGCACGGCGGCGATCACCGGCGCGTTCGTGGCGCTCCACAAGTGCTTCCAAATGATGAAGCGCGACGGCCTCATCAAAGCGATTCCGCTGAAGGACCACGTCGCCGCGATTTCGTGCGGCATCCACAACGGCGCATCGGTGCTCGACCTCGATTACGATGAAGACTCGACCGCCGGTACCGACGCGAACTTCGTGATGACGGGCGTCGGCGCACTGGTCGAAATCCAAGGAACCGCCGAGGGCGAGCCTTTCACCGAAGCGGCCTTCTTGGAACTCATGGCGCTCGCCCGCAAGGGCATCGGCGAACTCGTCCACCTGCAGCGCGAAGCGATCGCGCGTTAACCCATGCCGCGCCGCCTCACCGAAAAGCGCCTCGTCGTCGCGAGCCACAACCCAGGCAAGGTGCGCGAGATCGCGGACCTCATCGCCCCGTTCGCGATCGAAGCGGTGCCTGCATCCGCCTTGAGCCTCGCCGAACCCGACGAAACCGAACCGACCTTCATCGGCAACGCGCTGATCAAGGCGCACGCCGCGGCACAAGCGTCCGGCATCCCCGCGCTCTCCGACGACAGCGGCCTTTGCGTCGACGCACTGGACGGCGACCCTGGTGTTCTCTCGGCGCGTTGGGCCGGCCCGCGCAAAGACTTCCGCGAAGCGATGCGGAAGGTGCACGAGCGCCTGCAAAAAAGCGGTACGAAAGACCTGACCGCACACTTCGTCTGCGCGCTAGCGATAGCCTGGCCCGATGGCCACGCCGAAACGTTCGAAGGCCGCATCACCGGGACGCTCGTTTGGCCGCCGCGCGGCATGCTGGGCTTCGGCTACGACCCGATGTTCTTGGCCCAAGGCCACATCATCACGTTCGGCGAAATGCACCCCGCGCAAAAACACGCAGTGTCCCACCGTGCCCGCGCCTTCGCCAAATTCGTGGAGGCCTGCCTTGGCTGACCTCGGCATCTACGTGCATTGGCCGTTTTGTCTCTCGAAGTGTCCCTATTGCGACTTCAACAGCCACGTGCGCGCCAAGATCGACGACGCGGCCTGGGCGCAAGCGCTGACGCGCGAACTTGAAACCATCGCCGCCCGCCTTGATGCGCGCCGCCCGCTCGCCTCGATTTTCTTCGGCGGCGGCACGCCCTCGCTGATGCCAGGCCGCACCGTCGCGAGTGTCCTGCAAACCGCCGAACGCCTGTTCGGCTTCGCTCACAATATCGAAATCACGCTGGAAGCCAACCCGACGAGCGTCGACGCCGCGCGCTTCCGCGACTACCGCGCTGCTGGCGTCAACCGCGTGTCGCTCGGCGTGCAGGCGTTGAACGACGAAGACCTCCGCGCGCTCGGCCGCCTGCACACGGTGGACGAAGCCTTGCGCGCCGTAGCCCTAGCGCAAGCCACGTTCCCGCGCGCCTCGTTCGACCTTATCTACGCTCGTCCCCGCCAAACAGCTGAAGCGTGGGACGCCGAACTCACACGCGCGCTGGGCCAAGGCTGCACGCACTATTCGCTCTACCAGCTGACGTTCGAAGAGGGCACGCCATTCCACGCAGCCCTAACGCGCGGCACGATGACCGAACTCGACACCGACGTGGCGGCGTCTCTCTACGAACTGACCCAAGCGCGCATGAACGCCGCGGGCCTGCCCGCCTACGAAATCTCGAACCACGCCAAGCCCGGCGAAGAATCGCGCCACAACCTCATCTACTGGCGCTACGGCGACTACGTCGGCGTAGGCCCCGGCGCGCATGGGCGCCTCACAATCGGCGGCAAGAAAATCGCGACGGCAACCGAGCGCCAACCCGAAGCGTGGCTTGCAGGCGTCGCAGAACGCGGCGACGGTCTGGAACGATGGGAAAACGTGAGTGCTCACGAGCAAGGCACTGAAGCGCTACTGATGGGCTTGCGCCTCAGCGAAGGCATCGAACGCACGCACATCGAAAGCTTGCTCGGCCAAGCAATTCCGCAATCACGCATCGCCGCGCTAGAAGCGCAGGGCTTCCTCACGCGCGACGCAAACCGCCTCCGCACCACGCCAAAAGGCCGCCTGGTGCTGAACGCAATCCTGAAGGAACTCGTCGCTTAGAAACCCTGGCTCTGGAACGTACTCGACGCCGGGCTGATCACCGTTTGCCCGGCCGACGTCACTTCCATCACCGCAAGGCCGCGCTCCGTCATCCCGTCGGTGCGGAAGCGGAAGATGCCGTCGATACCGGAGAACCCGTTCGGGTCCGCGATGTTCGCGCGCGTGTAGCGCCGGCCCGGCGAGCCACTGGCCAGCGTCGCCGACAGCGCAATCGCGTCATAGGCAAGCGACGCAATACGCGGCGGCTTAGACCCATAGAGCTGCTGATAGCGCGTGATGAAGTTCATGCGCTGCTCTTGCGGCGGCACGGCGTACCAGCCGCCATGAAGCGACGGCTCGCTGGCAACCGCCGGATCGTCCCACAAACCGGTGCCGATGAACTTCACCTTGCGCGACTCGACCTTATTGACCGCAAGGATCGGCCCAAGGCTGCGCAACATTGTCCCGCCTTCCGGCAAGAAAATCGTATCGAAGCCAAGCTTCGCCACGGCTTTGACCGCAGGCTCCAGCGACTGCGGATTGGCCGGATAGGTTTGCACTGCGACGACCTCACGCCCGCTCTGCGTGACCGTATTGCGGAACGCCTCTTCGACGCGCTGGCCGTAAGGCGTCTGCGGCACGAGCGCGACGAATTTCCCGCGGCCTTTCGAGACCGCATACGAAATCACCCGGCTCACCTCCTGCTCCGGCAGAAAAGAGAGCAGGAACACGCCGTCGCCCGCGACCGTGCGGTCGGTCGAGAAGGCAACGACGGGAATGTTCTTCGCCCGCGCGATCGGCGCAACTGCCCGCACGTCGTTCGCTAGCAGTGGCCCCAAGATGATCTCGGCCCCTTTGGCGATCACATCGTTTGCGGCAGCGGCCGCCGTCTCCGGCGTCGGCCCCGTGTCGCGCGGCATCAGCAGCATCGAGCGCGCGCCCATGTCGAACATCGCCATCTGCGCCGCATCCAGCATCGCCTGCGCGACCGCCCGAGTCTCCTTCGACGAATGCTTCAGCGGCAGCAGAACCGCAATCCGGACCTGCCCATCCACGGGCACCGGCGGCGGGCCTGAAGGTGTCGGCACGACCGCGGTCGGCCGCGGCACGTCCGTCGTCACGGTCCGCGGCTTGTCGTCCCCGAACATGCCGAAGCCTTCGCAGCCGCTAAGGGCGACCCCCATCGTCATCAGCACGGCAATCGTCCACAATGCGCGGACGCGGCGGGCCGGGGCGGACTCGAACAAACGCGATGTCACAGATGGGCATCCTTCAAAACGGCGGAAAATATGGGTGGGAAGACTAGCGGCGCGGCCAAGCGAAGGCAATCGGACGACGCGCTATCCCCAGGGCTCTACCTGGTCGCGACCCCGATCGGTCATGCAAGCGACATAACGTTACGCGCACTTCATGTGCTGAAGCACGCCGACGCGATTTTCGCCGAAGACACGCGTGTCACGGCAAAGTTGCTCGCGTTGCACGGGCTTTCCCGCCCGATGCACTCCTATCGCGAGCACAACGCCGATCGTGCCGAATCGGAAATCATGCGTGCGTTGGAAGAAGGCCACGCTGTCGCCCTCGTCAGTGATGCCGGAACGCCGTTGATCTCCGACCCCGGCCAACGCCTCGTGGAATCGGTGGCGGCCAAAGGTCATGCGGTGATCCCGATCCCGGGCGCGTCGGCCGCACTCGCAGCGCTGACCGCGTCGGGCCTCGCCGGCGACAAGTTCCTGTTCGTAGGCTTCCTGCCCGCGCATGGTCCCGAACGCCGCCGCGCAATCCGCGAAGTCGAAGCCGTGCCCGCAACGCTTGTCTTCTTCGAAGGCCCAAGCCGCCTCGCCGAAAGCCTCGCCGACCTCGCGGCACTGTTGGGCGACCGCCCCGCTGCAGTCGCGCGCGAACTCACAAAG
>JABFRX010000191.1 GCA_013140995.1 Alphaproteobacteria bacterium
ATGCGCAGGTGGAGCGCCCGCGCCGTCATATCGGATTGGACCGGGCTTTGTGCGGCCTCGACCACCGGCTTCGCTTTGTCAGGCGGCTGACTCATACAAATTCGTCCAAGGTGACTGAGAACGCGCTCGGCTGCCACACAGGGCATAGGAACTGCGGCCTATCTTATGGGCGTTCCGCCAAGCATTCGCAACCCTTGCCTGGAACCTAATGCAGTCCTGCGCGTTGTTTTTGCGACGCGCTACGATTGATCGAGGCCCGTCAACAAGTGAGGGCGCAATGAAATACATTCTGATGTGGTTGATTGGTATCCCGTTGCCCATCCTGCTTTTGATTTGGCTCTTTGTCCGCTGAGGAGGCGCATATGGCGACGTCCGGTATTAGAACATTTATGCAAGGCGACGGCGTCACCACCGGTGAAGTCCACTGGGGCGCGGTCGCGGCAGGAACACTTGTGGCTATCGTTGGCCAAATGATGCTGACTCTTTTGGGAGCAGGTCTTGGGGCGGCCTCGTTCGATCACAGTTATGGTGACAGTTTGAGTGGTGAAACCGCGGCCTGGGGTGCTTATGCGTTCTGGGCAGTTGCAGGCATTGCATCGGGCTTTGCCGGCGGGTGGACCGCAGGTTGGGTGGCCGGCTCCAAGGTGCGGACCGATCCGATAGAGGGTAGCTTTCAGGGCTTTCTCGCTTGGTCGGCGACCACCGTTTTGATCGGCGCGGTCGTCTTGGGATTAGCGGGCACTTCGGCGATTTCCGCGCGCCTCGGCGGGCCGCTTGCGGCCAAGACGGTTTCGACCGAAGTCCTCACGCCGGTCGAGCAAGAACAAATGGCCGACGCAGCGGCGAGTGCCGCCTTGTGGAGCTTTTTCGCGCTCGCTATCGGGGCCGCGGCCGCAATGGCAGGCGGCTATCTGGGTGTCGAACATGCCAAGCGCACGATCGCTGCGGTGCCTGCCGCACGGACCAAGGAACCGGCACGCAGCACAGTGTGACGCCAACCAATCGCGAAGCGCCTTGTCGACTACGCAACAAGAGTATGGTCACGTCCCCGTCATCGGCAGTTCGGTCGTAGCCGGCGGTGGGCGGTGGAGGAAGGTGAGTTTGTCGGGGCCAACGACGCCGCCGGAGACGATCATGGCCATCGCTTGGTCGGCGGTCATGTCCAGGGGGATGACCTTTTCGGTGGGGACGATCTCGAGATAGCCGGAGGTTGGGTTCGGGGCGGTGGGGACGAAGACGGCGGTTAGTTCGCGCCCCGTGCTCGTCTCTGTGAACGTGCGCATAGCAAAGCCGATCGCTCGCATGTCGGCGTTCGGGAAGTCGATCAGGACCACGCGCTGGACATTTCCGGATTTCGGCTGAAGGGCGGCCACTACTTTCTTTGTCGAAGAGTAGATCATGTGTACGAATGGCAGACGTTCGAGCAAGCCCTCAAAACTCTCCAAAAGCTGCTGGCCGATGACGCGGGTGGCGAGCGAGCCCACGAGGTAGATGACAAAGAGTGCGAAGGCGGTTCCCACGACGTACAAGAACAGCGGACTGGTCAGCAGGTCCGCTAGGATTGTTGGGAGAAGCGGCTCTATTTGGCCCGTCACCCAGCTGGCCCAGGGGCTGCCGAAATAGGACAACGCGTCGAGGATCAGTTTCAGCACGAACCAAACGGCTGCCAGCGGCAGCAGGGTCAAAACGCCCGCGATCAGGTTTTGTTGGATGTTCAACGGCGGCTTCTCCGGCCAAATCGCCTTGGACCGAAGAGTAGCCGGTGAGTCGGGTGGAAAACAACAAACCCGGCCATCGCGGCAGGTGCGGTGGCGTCAAATCCCAAGCGGCGCCAAGGCTGCGGCGGCCCTTTCGCGCCCCGAAGCGGATCGTGTAGGTTCGGCGCCGGACCAAGTGCTCATTAGGTTTGTCATGACATTGCGTGAAGCAGTTTTGGCGGTTGTTGCAACCGCCGCGTTGGTGTTCGTGCAAACGGCGCCAGCATCGGCGCAACCCGCCGATTTGTGGACCGTCACGAACGTCGCGGTCGATGCGACCGGTGCCAGCCCTTCTGCTGCAAAGGACGCGGCGCTTTCGAAGGGGCGGCAGCGCGCTTGGACGGAGGTGTTCCGCCGGGTCACGCCGTCGACCCAGTGGCAGGCGCAGCCGCCGATCACCGACGCCGAGTTGGAGCCGATGGTCAAGAGCTTCGACATCTCGAACGAGAAGCACTCCAGCACGCGATACCTGGCAACCGTTACTTACGTGTTCAATCCGTCGTCGGTGCGCAGTGCGCTGCGCAAGAGCGGAACGCAGTTTAGCGAGTCCAAAGCCAAGCCCGTTCTCGTGGTTGCGCTCAGCGGCTCGGCGTGGTCGCCGGAGTCGTCATGGGGCAAGGCGTGGTCGGCGCAATCGCAGCGCGGGCGCTTGGTGCCTGTTACCGTGCCGCGCGGCGACGACCAGGATCGGGCGGCGCTGGCCACCATATCGACCGCTGCCGATTGGGCGGTGGTGAAGCCGCTGGCCGATCGTTACGGCGCTTCGTCAGTGCTCGTCGCGACGGCGGGCAAGAGCGGCGGTGGGCTTGGCGTCAACCTGGCACATATCAAGCCGGACGGGCGGACCGCCAAGAACGGCACCTACGCGCCGCAGGGGGCCGAGGATGAGTTCGCACTTGCGAACCGGGCGGCGGGTACGATCGCCGACAGTCTGCAAGAGGATTGGAAGCGCACCACGTCGGTCGACTATGGGCAGCAGGCTTCGCTGAATGTGGGGATCACGTTCAACAGCCTGGCCGAGTGGGTCGCCACGAGGCGCGGCCTGGAAAGCGTGAAGCTGATCCAGGTTTTGGCTGTGGAGGAGTTGAATATGCGCAACGCTCGCGTCCGCCTCGACTACGTCGGCAAGACGGACCAGTTGCAAACCGCGCTTTCGCAGACCAATTTGTATTTGATATCCGACGCGCAAGGTAACTGGACGCTGAGCCGCAATGCCGGAGCAACAGCCGCAAACCCCGGCTCGGTGGTTCCTTAAACCGTCGCGCTATGGCCTGACGCCGGCGAACGGCGTCACGGCCGTGCGGCTGGTGTTGGTGCCATTCATCGCGATCGCTTTGTGGGAAGGCCGGTACAATCATGCGTTCTGGATGACCGCGATTGCGGGCGCGTCGGACGCTGTCGACGGCTATATCGCGCGCGCATTCGGACACAAGTCGCGGCTTGGGGCGTATCTCGATCCGGCGGCGGATAAGCTCCTCATCCTGACTGTGTTCGGCCTTCTTACCTATCTGGAACATTTGCCTCTGTGGCTGATGGTTCTGGTGCTGGCACGCGACATCGCGATCGTGGCGACGGTTGCCGTGTTTACGCGCATGAAGAAGGCCGACTTGCGCATGCAGCCGCTGTTCGTGAGCAAGCTCACCACGTTTGCGCAGCTTGCACTCGTGATCGCGACACTTGCCGACCTCGCCTTCGCGCTTGGCTGGGGCGACTTGCGGGTGGGGCTATTGTGGGCGGTTGTGGCATTCACCGTCGCGTCGTGGGTTGCGTACTTCTTTGAGGCGCTGCGCGCTTTGCGCACGGTGGAAGTTGCGCCGGGGGCGTGAAATACTGCACTTATGTCCTCGTCCCAAATTCCGTTTCCTTTTGAAGAGCGGCGCAGTTTCGCGCGCGAGGATTTCGTGCCGGGCGCAACGAACGAGTTGGCGCTTGTGCTTGTCGATACTTGGCCGGAATGGCCGCAGCGCGTTTGTGCTTTGTGGGGGCCAACAGGCAGCGGGAAGACGCATCTTGCACAAATATGGCGCGCACAAGCAGACGCGATTGAGCTTCGCGATTTGACGCGTGAGGTTGTCGCGGGTCTGCCGGCCGGCGGTGCGTTCTTGTTGGATGATGCGGATATGGGCGATGGCGGCGAAGCGTTGTTTCATCTGATCAACTTCGTCAATCAGACGTCCGGTTGGTTGCTGATGACGGGAAAGCAAGCGCCGCAGCGGTGGACGACAACAGTGCCCGATCTTCACTCGCGGTTAACCGCAGTGCCCGGCGCGGCGTTGGAGGCGCCCGACGAGGCGTTGATTGCGCGGGTTTTGCTCAAGCTTTTCGCGGACCGGCAACTTAAACTTCCCGAAGCCTTAATCGGCTATCTTGCACCCAGGCTCAGGCGCTCGTTTGCCGAAGCGGAACGGATTGTCGTTCTGATCGACACCCTGGCGCTGCAACAAAAACGCAATATATCCGTCGAGATCGGCGCGCAGGCGTTGCGCCAACTTGAGGCCGAGCGTCCGGCTGACAACGGATAAGGGTATGGTCTAGGGTCGCGCAGGCTTTTGGGAAGCCTGCGTTGTTGGGTAGTTTGATGGATAGCACGTCTTCGAAACGCGAAACGCCTGTGACGGCGGCACCTTCAGCGGCGCCGCGGCGGGAGGCGCGCGCGAGCGTGAAGCCGATCGATTCGAAGGCGCCGGAGCGGCTGATTAATCGCGAGCTGTCGTGGCTTGCGTTCAACACGCGTGTTTTGGAAGAGGCGAAGAACGAGCGGCATCCGTTGTTGGAGCGGCTGCGGTTCTTGTCGATCTCGGCTGCGAACCTCGACGAGTTCTACATGGTGCGCGTCGCCGGACTTCGCGGCATGGTGACCGCGAATGTCGGCACGCTGTCCGACGATGGACGCAGGCCGCAGCAACAACTCGATGCGATCAATGCGACGGCGTCGGAGCTGATGGCGCAGCAGCAGCGCGTGTGGCTGGCCTTGAGCGCGCTGTTGCGTAAGGCGGGTATCGCGGTCGTCGAGCCGAGGGAATTGACCGACGCCGACCGCCAGTGGCTCGATCAAAAGTTTATGGCGGACGTCTATCCGGTGCTGACGCCACTTGCGGTCGATCCGGCGCATCCGTTCCCGTTTCTGCCGAATATGGGATTGGCGCTCGCGTTGCAGCTGAAGCGCAAAGACGGACGCGAGATGGACGCGCTGATTCCGATTCCGGGGCAGGTCGCGCGCTTCATTCGTCTGCCACAGCAACCGGTGAACGGCGAAGTGCCGACGGCGCGCTTCATCCCGCTTGAGAAAGTGATCGGCGAATTCATGGACCGGCTGTTCCCCGGCTACGAGGTCGTCGGCCGTGGATGTTTCCGCGTGCTGCGCGATAGCGATATCGAAGTCGCGGAAGAAGCCGAAGATTTGGTGCGCTGGTTTGAAGGCGCGTTGAAGCGGCGTAAGCGCGGTAGTGTGATCCGGCTCAAGTTCGAAGCTTCGATGCCGGACGATCTGCGTACGTTCATCACCGACCACATGGGGCTAAAGGAGCAAGAGCCGGTCAACGTCGAGGGTATCCTGGGTCTGGCAGACATCAGCCGTCTCATCATCGACGAGCGGCCCGATCTGGCGTTCAAACCCTATTTGCCGCGCTTTCCGGAGCGCATTCGCGAATTCAACGGTGATTGCTTTGCGGCAATCCGGGCAAAAGATCTAATCGTGCACCACCCGTTCGAGTCGTTCGACGTTGTTGTCCAGTTCTTGCGGCAGGCGGCGGCGGACCCGGATGTGATTTCGATCAAGCAGACGCTCTATCGCACGGGTAACGATTCGCCGGTCGTGAAAGCGCTCATTGAAGCAGCTGAAGCCGGTAAGTCCGTCACCGCGATCGTCGAGTTGAAGGCGCGTTTCGACGAAGCAGCGAACATTCGCTGGGCGCGCGACATGGAACGAGCGGGCGTGCAGGTCGTGTTCGGCTTCATGCAGCTGAAGACGCACGCGAAGCTGTCGCTGGTGGTGCGGCGTGAGGGTGGGGCTTTGCGCACCTATACTCACTTCGGTACCGGCAACTATCACGCGACGACGGCGAAGATTTATACCGACCTTTCGCTGTTCACCGCCGATCAGGCGTTGGGCCGCGATGCGGGGCGGGTGTTCAACTTCATCACCGGCTATGCGGAGCCGTCGCATATCGAGAAGCTTGCCGTGTCACCGCTTAATTTGCGCCGGACGTTGATCGAACATATCGATCGCGAGATCGCGCATGTGAAGGCGGGGCGGCCGGGGCACATCTGGGCGAAGCTGAACGCGCTGGTGGATGCCAAAGTGATCGATGAGCTCTACCGGGCGAGCCAGGCCGGTGTGAAGATCGAGCTGGTCGTGCGCGGTATCTGCTGTCTCAGGCCCGGCGTGCCGGGCTTGTCCGAGAACATCAAAGTCAAGAGCATTATCGGGCGGTTTTTGGAGCACTCGCGCATCGTTTGCGTTGGCAACGGGCACGGGTTGCCGAGCCCCGATGCTAGCGTGTACATCTCCTCCGCCGATTGGATGCCGCGCAACTTGGACCGCAGGGTCGAGGTGCTGGTGCCGGTCGAAAACCCGACGGTGCACGAACAGGTGATGGGTCAAATCATGTCCGCCAATCTGCGCGACGTTGCGCAAAGCTGGTATCTGCACGCCGACGGTACGTACACGCGCGCGCCGGGCTTCGACGCGAAGGACGCGTTGAACGCGCACGACTATTTTATGACGAATCCGAGCCTCTCGGGACGCGGCGGCAAGGGCTTGGCTAAGGACAAAAAGGCGGCCGGGCGCGGCCGTTCCAAGGGTCAATAGGCTCACGATGGCGGGTGCGCCTGTCGCTGTCGTCGATATCGGATCGAACTCGGTACGCCTTGTCATCTACGACCGGCTGTGCCGCAGCCCCGCGACGCTTTTCAACGAGAAGTCCCTTTGCGCGATCGGCCGGCAGATGGTTTCGACCGGGCGGCTCGACGACGAGGGTAGTCAAGCCGCGGTTGCCGCATTGAAGCGGTTTCGGGAGATCACGGGAGGGCTTGGGATTACGCGTGTGGATGCGGTAGCGACCGCCGCTGTGCGCGATGCGAAGAACGGCAATGAGTTCGTTGCCCGGGCTCGCGATGCACTGGGATCGCCGGTTCGCGTGTTGACCGGCGAAGAGGAAGCGCGGCTCGCGGCGGAGGGCGTGCTTGCTGCCATTCCGGATGCGGACGGGATTGTCGGCGATCTTGGCGGCGGCAGTTTGGAACTCGCGTTCGTCGCAGGCGGCAGGCAGAGTGAAGGCGTGACGCTGCCGATTGGGCCTCTACGTCTGATGGATGCGGCGGGCGGCAGGATCGAGCGCGCGCGGGATATCGTGGATGAGGGCCTTGAGAAGATCGCGGGGCTTGAGAAACTGAAGGGCAAGGCGCTCTACGCCGTCGGTGGCGTTTGGCGTAACATCGCGCGCATTCACATGGAAGACCAACAGCATCCGATCCGCGTGCTGCATCACTATGAGATTTTGCGCGATAAGGCCGTGAGCTTCACGCAGTTCATTTCGGGCCTTTCGCGCAAGTCGCTGGAGACCACGTCGGGCGCGACGCGGCGGCGTGCCGAAGCCATTCCCTACGGCGCGGTCGTGATGGAGCGTTTGCTTAAGGCTGCGAAGCTCGATCGCGTGGTGGTCTCGGCGTTCGGTTTGCGCGAGGGTGTGTTGTTCGCGAAGCTGGCCGCGGAAGAGCGGGCGAAGGATCCGCTGCTCGCTGCGTGCGAGGAGATGGCGGTGCGAACGGGCCGGGAGGCGGCGCTCGGCCGTGCGCTAGACAAATGGTCTGCGCCGCTGTTTCCGGGGCTCGACAAGGGCTTGGACCGGTTGCGGCGGGCGGCGTGCTTCTTGGCCGACACGGGTTGGCGCGGACACCCCGATCACCGGGCGGAGCAATCGTTCATTGAGGTGCTCAACGCGCCGTTCATCGGTATCGACCACGCGGGCCGTGGCGTTCTGGCCCTCGTGATGTTCCACCGCTATGGCGGCAACGACGAGCGCGTGATCAAGCGGTTGCAGCGGTTTGTGGGCGAGGAAGCCGCGCAGTCGGCGCGCACGATCGGCCTCGCGTTGCGCGCGGCGATGGTGATGGCGGGACCTGCGCCGGATTTGCTGAACGAGACGTCGGTGAAGCTCACGCCGAATGCGCTGGTGGTAAACATCCCGAAGGCACATCAGGGGCTGGTTGCGGAGGCGATTGCGAAGCGGCTGGATGCGCTGGCGCAGGCGCTGGACCGGACGACGCGGATCGAGCTGAAGTAGAATTATTTCTCGACAACGACCACGCTTGCCTTGCGGTCGCGGATCGTGAGGGCGATGCGGCCGTGCTTAAGTTCCAGCGCGGCGTCGCCGAAGATTTCGCGGCGCCAGCCTTGGAGGGCGGGGACGTCGGCTTTGTCGTCGGCTGCGATTTGGTCGAGGTCGTTCGACGAGGCGATCAGCTTTTGCGCGACGCCGTGGGCTTCGCACTGAATCTTTAAGAGTACGCGCATCATGTCGCCCAAGACCGGCGGCACGGCCGGCGGCGGACCGCGGTCGATGTCGGGCACTGCGGAGGCGGGGAGGGCGAGGCCGCCTTTGACGGCGTCGATCAGGCTGTTCGCTGCCCTTGAGTTCGCGAAGCCCCGCGGGATGCCGCGCAGGGCGTCGAGGTCGTCCGTCGTTTGCGGGGCTTGGGCTGCGATCTCGAACAGCGCTTCGTCCTTCATGACGCGCGAGCGCGGGACGTCGCGCTCTTGTGCGAGGCGTTCGCGCCAGGCGGCGGTTTCCATGAGCACGGCCGTGTAACGGCGATTGCCGCCGCGCATCTTCAGCCGGCGCCACGCATCCTCGGGCTTAAGTTCGTAGGTTTCGGGCGAGCGCAAGACGTTGAGTTCTTCTTCGAGCCAGTGCGAGCGGCCGGATTTGTCGAGTTGTTTCCGCAGCGCTTCGTAAACGCGGCAGAGATGCGTTACGTCGGAGACGGCGTAGGTTAGCTGCTTGTCGCTCAACGGACGGCGCGACCAATCGGTGAAGCGGGAGGACTTGTCGATCTGCGCGTGGGCGAGTTCGCGCACGAGCGTTTCATACGCCGCCGAGTCGCCGAAGCCGCAGACCATGGCGGCGACTTGTGTGTCGAACAACGGGTTCGGGATCAGTTCGGCCTGATGGAAGAAGATTTCGACGTCTTGGCGGGCGGCGTGGAAGACCTTGATGACCGAGGGCGTCTTGAAGAGTTCGTAGAGCGGTTTGAGGTCTATGCCGGGTGCGAGCGGATCAACGACGACGGCGAAACCGGGGATCGCGGCTTGCAGCAGGCAGAGCTTTGGCCAGTACGTGGAGTCGCGCATAAACTCTGTGTCGATCGCGACATAGGGCGCCTCGACGAAGCGGGCACAAGCCCCAGCAAGTTCGTCGTTCGAGGTGATGACTGTGACCAAATCTCGTACCCTTGACAGGTGGCGCGGGGCGACCCCACAAGGGGCGCCCTTTAAGCCCTGTTCGCTAAGAAGATCAAGGAATTCCCATGCACCGCTATCGCACGCACACCTGCGGCGAATTGCGCTCGACCCATGTGGGCGGCAAAGCACGCATCTCAGGCTGGGTTCACCGGCGCCGCGATCACGGCGGACTCGTGTTCATCGATCTGCGCGACAACTACGGACTGACGCAGTGCGTGGTGGAGCCGGATAGCCCTGCGTTCAAGGCTGTGGATGCGCTGCGTTCGGAGTTCGTAGCGACGTTTACAGGGCGCGTCGTCGCGCGGCCTGGCGACACCGTCAACAAGGAACTCGCGACCGGCGAAGTCGAGATGCGCATCGATGAGGTCGAGGTGCAGGGCACGGCGGCCGAACTGCCGCTGCCCGTGTTCGGCGATCAGGAGTATCCGGAGGAGGTGCGGTTGACGTACCGCTTCCTCGACTTGCGGCGCGACCGGTTGCACAAGAATATCCTGTTGCGTTCGAACGTTATTACGAGCTTGCGCCGGCGGATGGTGGCCCAAGGCTTCACCGAGTTTCAGACGCCGATCTTGACGGCGTCGTCGCCGGAGGGCGCGCGCGACTTCCTCGTGCCGTCACGGCTGCATCCGGGGAAGTTCTACGCGCTGCCGCAGGCGCCACAACAGTTCAAGCAGCTGATCATGGTCGCGGGCTTCGACCGCTACTTCCAGATCGCGCCGTGTTTCCGCGACGAAGACGCGCGCGCGGACCGGTCGCCGGGCGAGTTCTATCAGCTCGACTTGGAAATGAGCTTCGTTACGCAGGAAGACGTTTTCCAGGCCGTGGAGCCGGTGCTGCGCGGTACATTCGAGGAATTCGCAAGCGGGCGCTCGATCAACCCGGGGCCGTTCCCGCGTATTCCGTACGCGGAGTCGATGCTGAAATACGGATCGGACAAGCCCGATCTTCGCAACCCGATTGTGATCGCCGATGTGAGCGCGGAATTCGCGGACGCGAGCGTCGAGTTCAAAGCGTTCAAGAGTGTCGTGGCAGCAGGCGGCGTGGTGCGTGCGATCCCCGCGCCGGGTGCCGGGGTGCAGCCGCGTTCGTTCTTCGATAGGCTAAACGACTGGGCGCGTGCCGAAATGAAAGCGCCTGGCCTCGGCTACGTCACGTTCGAAGAAGAGGGCGGAAAGTTCATCGGCAAAGGGCCGATTGCGAAGTTCATTCCGGAACCTGTGCTCGCGCGGCTTGCGCAGAAAACGGGTGTGAAGGCCGGCGATGCGCTGTTCTTCTCGGCCGGCAAGGCGGATGCGGCCGCAAAGCTTGCGGGTGCTGCCCGCACGCGGATCGGCAACGAGCTTCAGCTGAAAGCCTCGCCCTACTACGATTTCCACTTCTGCTGGGTCGTGGACTTCCCGATGTACGAGTGGAACGAGGAAGAGAAGAAGATCGACTTCTCGCACAACCCGTTCTCGATGCCGAACTTCGCGCATGACGCGTTCTTGAAGCTCGATAAGAGCGACGACAAGACGATCCTCGGCATCACGGCGTTCCAGTACGACATCGTGTGCAACGGCATCGAGCTGTCGTCGGGTGCGATCCGCAATCACAAGCCCGAAATCATGATCAAGGCGTTCGACATCGCGGGCTATCCGCAAACGGTGGTCGAGCAGAAGTTCGGCGGCATGCTGAACGCGTTCCGCTACGGCGCGCCGCCGCACGGCGGCACGGCGCCCGGCGTTGACCGCATCGTGATGTTGATCGCGGGCGAGGAAAACCTGCGCGAAGTCACGATGTTCCCGATGAACCAACGGGCCGAAGACCTGATGATGGGTGCGCCCAGCGAGCCGCTGCCAAAGCAGCTGCGCGAGGCGAATATCCGCGTGGTGCTGCCGGAGGCGGCGAAGGGTTAGCGCGCTAGCGTCTCGCGCTGCTGTGAATGGTACGGAGCCGACCGGGGCGCTATGTTCGCGGCCATGGTTGCGAAGGCGCAGAATTGGATCGTTCGGGCACCGGGGCCGGTGGAGCGCATCGAGGCTTGCTTTTCGGGGCGGGCGTTTGCGCCGCATCGGCACGACACCTATGCGATCGGCGTGACGCTTTCGGGTGTGCAGAGCTTTCGTTATCGCGGCTCGGCGCGGCATTCGTTGCCGGGGCAAATCCTGGTTCTTCATCCCGACGAAGTGCACGACGGCTATGCCGGTGACGATGGGGCGTTCCGCTATCGAACCGCCTATCTTGCACCGCGCGATTTTCAGCGCGTGCTTGACGGGCGGCCGCTTCCGTTTGTCAAAGGCGGCATTTCCGACGACCCGCGGCTACAGGCGCCTGTGCGTGCGTTGCTGGACGATTGTGCCGATGCGACACCGCCGCTCGGCTGGGACGATGCCTTGTTCGATTTGGTGACAGCCCTTGAAGATGTGTGCGGCGGGTCGCGGGCGCTGGGGCGTACCAATCGGGAAGCTGCGCAGACGGCGCGCGACTGCATCGATGCGCGGCTTGCCGATCCTCCAACGCTGGGCGAACTGGATGCTGCGACGGGGCAGGATCGTTGGCAGTTGTCGCGCGACTTCCGGGCGTTGTTCGGAACGAGTCCGTATCGCTACTTGGTGCTTCGGCGACTCGACAAGGCGCGTGGGCTGATGCTCGGCGGGGCAAGTCCGGCGGATGCGGCCTACGCCTGCGGGTTCGCGGATCAGAGCCACTTTGGCCGTCAGTTCAAGCAGGCGTTCGGGATGACGCCGCGCGCGTGGTCGGCCTGCGTTGCGCACGATCGTTCTAGACCAGGGCCAGAGCCGTCGGCCAACTGACGGTCATGAAACCGACAGAGATCTTCGCCGAGCCGCCGCAGGGCTGGGTCCCGTGGGCTTGGCTCGCCCCGTTCCTTGGTATCGCGTTCATTGCTGCGTCGTCGATCGGAATCGAGTTGCAGCTCGAGGCGCAAGGCCTCCTCGGTCCGCAGGGCGAGCCCGTCGGCCGGGAAGGGTTCATAGCGTTTCTTCTGCTGCCATTTCTCGCGATGGGGTTGGTGGTTGTCGGATGGACGGTTTTGATCGAGCGGCGGTCGCTGGCCGCTATCGGCCTGACCGAGGCGGGCGCGGGGCCGAAATTCGCTGTTGGGTTATTGGTTGGCGTGATCACCTCGGGCTTTGTCGTGGCCGGAATTTGGCACTTGGGCGGCTATGCGCCGGCAGGTTTCGCGTTCGCCGATGCCGACGCGTTGCTGTACATCGCCGTATTGCTCGCGTGCTTTGCGGTACAGTCGAGTGCCGAGGAAATTTTGTTCCGCGGCTGGATGCTGTCGGCCATCGCGCGCCGGTGGAACGTCGCGGGCGCCGTTGTCATTGTCTCCGCGGTCTTCACGCTCTTGCATCTTCAACCCGGGCAGCCGCTCTCAATGGCGAACACCGTCCTATTCTCGGTGTTTGCTTGCTGTTGGGCTCTGCGCAGCCGGCACATCTGGGGTGTGATGGGTTGGCACGCCGCATGGAATTGGTTCATCGGCGTCGGGTTCGAGATTCCGATCACGGGACTCGATCTTCAGGTGCCGGCTTTGGTCGCGAAGCTGGTGCCGCAGGGTGCCGAATACTTGACGGGTGGGGCGGACGGCCCGGAGGGAAGCATTGTCTGCTCTGTGCTCTTCATCGTCGCCTCGGCGTTCTTGATCGCCCGAGGCTCTACGCCGCGCTGACGCTCGCTGCCTGGAGGCATTGCAGCCGCGGGCGCGAAACAAGTGCTATCTCTTGCGCTTGGCGAGTCAGTGCGGCTGCGGAGGATCGAATGGCACGGGTTGGGCGCATCTTTTTGGCGGGTGTGTTGGTGTTGCTGCCGCTTGCGGTGACGGTCGCCCTTATTGCGTGGGTGGTGTCGCTGCTCGTGACATACGCGGGGCCGAGTAGCTGGTTCGGGCGTGCGCTGGTGTCGGTCGGGCTTCAGGTCAACGAGGATGCGGTTGCGCCCTATGTGATCGGGTTGCTTCTCGTCGTGGGTACGGTTTTTGTGATCGGGCTACTGGTCGAGCACAGGGTTGGTGCGTGGCTCGGCAGCATGTTCGAACGGCTGATCCGGCGCATTCCGGTCGTGTCGAGCATCTATGATCTCAGCGCGCGGTTTACGTCGATGGTCGATACGAAGGGTGGCGGCGATCTGAAGGCGATGAGCCCCGTGTGGTGCTTCTTCGGCGGCGAAAAGGGCGCGGCGGTTTTGGCGCTCCTGGCGTCGCCTACGCCGGTCAAGATCGGCGGCGAGGATTATATGGGTGTTCTGGTGCCGTCGGCGCCGGTACCGGTGGGTGGGGCGCTCATCTACGTGCCGTCGGCGTGGATCAAGCCCGCGGACGGCGGCGTCGAGAACTTGATGAACGTGTACGTCTCGATGGGTGTCACGCCGCCGAAGGGGCTGGCCTAAGGCGTTTCGCTTACCGCGGCGACGCTGTCCCATTTGCCGTGGAGCACTGCCATCACGACGCCGGCGGTGTCGTTGATGGCGTCTGCGAGCTCGGCGCGGATCGTGCCTTCGCGGATGCGGTTCGTCCAGAGTTCGGGGTCTGAATTCAGTTGGCGGAACCAGTATTGCAGCGCTTTCGTCGCATGCTCGTTGTCGGCTCTGGCGAAGTCGACGATCAGGGGATCTCGCGCTTCGGCATATTCGGGGTCTTGCGAGGGCCAGGTGATGAGCATCGGGCCGCTTAGCTGGGCGACGCCTGCTTTGTTCGCGATCGAGCGGGCCAGGCTGTGGTCGTACCAGTCGATCAGGTCGTCGCAGCGGCGGTTTTTGAACGCGTATTCGATCTGCCAGCGTTCGACGACGGTCGAGACCGGCCAATAGGTCATCAGGAATTTGCCCTCGGACGCGGCTTCCGGCGCCATGTAGTCGAGCGAGGCCAGCATCACTTGGCAGAAGCGGCGCTGCACGTTGCGATCGTCTTCGGTGACGGCCGCGCGCGGCATCAGCACGAAGCCGAATGCGTTCGCCGTGTCGATGCGGTTCGCGCCGCGCTGGAAGTAGCTCACCACCTTTTGCATGCCGGCCGTGCTTCCGCCCGAGAAGCCGCTGACGAGGCGTGGACCGCTGCCGCCTGCCGGCGGGGGCGCCGACGGCGCAGGCGCGGACGGTGCCGGAACCGGTTTGGGAAGTGTCGGGTGCGCACAACGCGGGTCGTATGGATTGGTTGCGCCCGGCGGGCAGTTTGCCGGCAACGTCGGCGAGAGGATCGGACTGTTCGCCGGCTGGCCGGAGGAGACGGCTTGCGCGAACACCGGTGCGGTTGCCAGGAGCGCCGCAGCTACGATGGCGTGGAGTTTTTTCATGGGTCCCTCGCTTGGCGGGTGCCGCGAGAATCAATTTGCGCCAGGATGGGGGAGGAGGCCTGGCGGCGCAACGGGCGGCTCCCAAGCTTTTGACTTTGCTTGGGTCTTGGCGTGATGTGGCGGCAGTCACAAAGACGAGGAACGCCCATGAACTCAGCCGAAAATTTCAGCGGTTCATATGATGAGGCTCGCGCGAAGTTCCTCGCGGCGGCTGCGGATGGCGGCGGGGCGCTCGAGCGCTTCGTGCATCCGGAGACAGGGCCTGAGGGCCAAGAGCTTTCGACCGACATCGCGTGGTTGGGGCCGCGCGATGCGGATCGCGTGCTGGTACTGATTTCGGGAACGCATGGGGTTGAGGGGTATTGCGGGTCGGGCGCGCAGGTCGATTGGCTGAAGCGCGGCGAGCACACGCACCTACCGAAGGGCACAGCGGCGCTGCTCGTTCATGCGATCAATCCTTATGGCTTTGCGTGGAACCGGCGCGTGACGCATGAGAACGTTGACCTCAACCGCAATTGGATCGACTTCGCAAAGCCGCTGCCGGAGAACCGCGCTTACAACGACTTGAGCGAAGCGATCTGTCCGCGTAGCTGGGACGAGGCTGCGCAGACGCAATCGGCCGCGGCGATGATGGCGTATGCGCAGAAGCACGGCATGCCCGCGCTGCAGCAGGCGGTCAGCGGCGGGCAATATACGCATCCGAAAGGTGTGTTCTTCGGCGGCGCGGGTCCGACGTGGTCGCGCCGCACGCAAAGCGAGATCTTCCGTAGCAAACTTGCGAGTGCGGCGAAGATTGCGATCATCGACTACCACACTGGCTTGGGCCCTTGGGGTTTCGGCGAGCAGATCGTGCCCGTCGCGCGCGACAGCGAGGCATTCAAGCGCGCGGCGCGTTGGTACGGTGCGTCGGTCACTTCGCCGTCAGGAGGGACGTCGACATCCGCCGATATCTCGGGTGACGGATTGAGTGCGGCGGCCGCGTTGCTGCCGCACGCGGAGGTAACGGGGCTTGCGCTCGAGATCGGCACGCGGTCCGTGCTCGACGTGCTGTTAGCGTTGCGCGCGGACGCTTGGCTGCATGCCTATGGCGATATCGGGTCGGCGCAGGCGCAGGCGATCAAGAAGCAGATGCGCGATGCGTTCTACGGCGATCGCGACGATTGGAAGGGGATGGTCGCGGGGCAGTCGCTGCTTGCGACGCGCCAGGCGGTGACGGGGCTGCAGCGGTCGTAACCCGCAGGCCTGTGCCAACGCCATCACGCTGCGCCTTTGTTTCGTGGCTGCGCGTTCGTGCGTCCGCGCGATTTGCGCGGTTAACGGATCGTGAAGGCTTTCATGGCGAACATGGTGCTTAGGCCGTAGAGTCTCGGCTTGGGCTGAGGGTTCCATGCTCAAAGTAGTGATGCCGGCGTTGGTTTTGGCAATCTTGGCGCAGGCCGTTCTTGGCGGGACGGCGGATGTGCAGGTACGCATGGGTACGTCTGAGGCAATCGCCACTGCTTGCCGCTTGGCGCCGGGGTTTCAGTCGGCGCGGCTCTGGCAAAAAACCTTGGACGATGAGGACATGTACGTGCGCGAGGTTTTCGCCGATGCGCGTGCCGATGTCCGCTCGGCAGTCGCGCGGTTCAAGGCGGAGTTGCAGGATCGCGCGCTTACCGAAGCGATCGACAAGCAGCGCATGGTGTTTGTGCCCGGGCGGTTGACGCTCGCGGGTTGTGCGACCGTCGCGGCGGTTGACGCCGACGGAACCGAAGGGTTGTTCCCGGCGCTGCGCTAGGGCTCCATTCGACGGACACTTGTTTCCGGTGCTATATGCGCCTCGTCATTGCATGAGGCGGTTACATGGACATCTTCATCACCGGTGCGGCGCGAACGCCAATGGGCGGCTTCCAAGGCGAGCTCTCGGGTTTGACCGGGCCGCAGCTTGGCGCGGCGGCGATCCGCGCCGCTGTCGCGCGCGCGGGCGTGCAGGCTGAAGAGATCGACGAGGCCTACATGGGCTGCGTGCTGCCCGCGGGCGTGGGGCAAGCGCCGGCGCGGCAGGCGTCCATCCACGGCGGGTTGCCCAACACAGTGCCGTGCACGACTGTGAACAAGGTGTGCGGCTCCGGCATGAAGGCGATGATGTTGGCTGCCGATCAGTTGCGTAATGGCGGTGCCGGTGTCGTTGTTGCCGGCGGCATGGAGTCGATGACGAATGCGCCGTACCTGCTGCCCAAGGCGCGTGGTGGTTTCCGTTTGGGCCACGGCGAGATCAAGGATCACATGTTCCTCGACGGGCTCGAGGACGCGTACGAAGGCCGATTGATGGGCACGTACGCGGAGGATGCGGCGCGGCACTATCAGTTCACGCGGGCCGAGCAGGACGCTTATGCGATCGAGTCCCTGACCCGTGCGCAGCGCGCGCAGAAGGAAGGCAGCTTCGAGAAGGAAATCGTGGCGGTCGCAGTGCGCGGTAGAGGCGGCGATGTGGCTGTCTCGACGGACGAGCAGCCGCGCAAGGCCGATGCCGCGAAGATCCCGACGCTGAAGCCTGCGTTCGCGAAGGACGGCACGGTGACCGCCGCGAATTCGTCGTCGATCTCGGATGGTGCGGCGGCCTTGGTGTTGGCGCGCGGCGATGTTGTTGCGAAGCGGGGCTTCAAGCCGATCGCGCGGATCGTTGCGCAGGCGAGCAACGCGGGCGAGCCACGTTGGTTCACGACGGCGCCGGTGAAGGCGATCGAGCGGGCGCTGGAGCGTGCCGGGTGGAAGAAGGGCGACGTCGACCTTTTCGAGATCAACGAGGCGTTTGCTGTTGTTTCGATGATCGCGCTGCGTGATCTGTCGCTGTCGCAGGACGTGGTCAATGTGAACGGCGGGGCTTGTGCGCTGGGGCACCCGATTGGGGCTTCGGGAGCGCGCATCGTTGTGACGCTGATCAACGCGCTGGAGCGGCGCGGGCTGAAACGCGGGGTTGCTTCGCTCTGTATCGGCGGCGGCGAGGCGACGGCGCTTGCCGTCGAGCTGGTGGCGTAGCGCAC
>JABFRX010000208.1 GCA_013140995.1 Alphaproteobacteria bacterium
ACCTCCCACGTCAAGCACGGGCCGGGCCCCTCTGGCAGACGCGTCTCACGCGCCTGCGATGTCGGACGTGCTGATCACGCCATAGCTACGCGAACCGGAAGGGGTCCCCGTGGAGTTCATCGAAGCCGTCGCCCTTGGCGACTTCTTGGGCAAGCCCGTGTGGGCTTGGACGCTATTTCTCACCATCGTCGCGGGCATCCTCGCCTTCGACCTCGGCGTCTTCCACCGCCAGGCGCACGCGATCTCGTTTCGCGAGAGCATGATCCAATCGTCGATCTTCGTAAGCATCGCGCTCGCGTTCGGCGCATGGATCTGGTGGTCCTATGGGTCGCAAAGCGGGTTGGACTTTCTGACAGCCTATCTCGTCGAATACTCGCTCGCCCTCGACAACATCTTCGTCATCGCGCTGGTCTTCACCTATTTCGCGATCCCGCGCGAGTTTCAGCACCGCGTGCTCTTCTGGGGCATCCTGGGCGTCATCGTGCTGCGCGCCGTCATGATCACGCTGGGCTCGGCGATCGTGACGGAGTTCCACTGGGTGCTCTATCTGTTCGGCGCGTTCTTGATCTTCACGGGGCTCAAGATGCTCTGGCTCGTCGATCAGAAACCCGACATCGCCAACAACCCCGCGCTGTTGTTCCTAAAGCGCCACATCCGCGTCACCAACGAACTGCACGGCGACCGCTTCCTCGTGAAGCTGCCTGACACGAAAACCGGCCGCATCGTGACCCACGCAACGCCGCTATTCTTGGCGCTGTGCGTGATCGAATTCGCCGACATCGTCTTCGCGGTGGACTCGGTGCCCGCCGTCTTCCTGATCACGACCGATCCGTTCATCGTCTACACATCGAACATCTTCGCGATCATGGGACTGCGCGCACTCTTCTTCACGCTGTCGGCGATGATCGAGCGCTTCCACTACCTGAAATACGCGCTAGCGCTCGTCCTCGTCTTCATCGGCGCAAAGATCTTCATCGCCCAAGTAACCGGCAAAATCCCCTCCGAAATCTCACTCGGGGTCACCTTCACGCTGCTGGCCGGCGGCGTCCTCTACTCCATCTACAAAACCCGCCGCGGCCAGCGGCTGCAACCGGCGGAGTGAGGTGCCTCAAAGAAGGTCTCACACGAAGCAACGAAATGGAGAACAATTGCGCCGCTGGCGAACAGTCGAAAGCCAAAATGGCGCTCCGCGCCGACCGTCCTTCGTTGCTTCGTTGCTTTGTGTGAAACCATTTGCCATCCACTCGATCCGCACACTCGTATAGTCTCGTCACCGCAACCCACCCGGACCACCCATGCCCCCGACCGTGCGCGTCTTCCTCACCCTAACGCTCGCAACCGCACTCGCCAGCTGCGCCGTGCTCACGCCCCTGCCCGAACCGCGCTCGCTGGACCAGCGCCTCGCGATGATCCCGGCCACCGCGCTGCCTGTCCAAGGCCCGGTCACCGTTTGGTGGAACGAGCATCAGGTGCCGTTCATCGAAGCCACGACGGACCGTGACGCAGCGTTCGCGCTCGGTCTGGTGCACGCACATTTACGGCTGGGCCAGATGGAGGTGATGCGCCGCGTCTCGCAGGCGCGCATTTCGGAGATGGCCGGCCCGATCCCGCAGGTTGCCGATATCGAACACGCGTTGCGTATTCTCGACCTCGGCAAAACCTCCGCCACAGTCTACGCGTCGATGCCGGCGGACACGAAAGCTTGGCTCGACGCGTTCGTCGAAGGCGTGAACCACTATCAAGCGAACGCGAAAGAACTGCCGCACGAATACGCGCTGCTCGGCCTTGAGAAAGAACCCTGGCGCGCCGAAGAAATCCTAACCATCGGCCGCCTCGCCTCCATAGACGTCTCCTGGCTCGTGTGGATTCGCCTGATGCCGTTGCGTGAGCGTGAGGATTGGCCGAAGCTCTGGGCGCAAATTTTGGAGGAGGGAACGGCCTCCGCCCCGTCCTTCGCCTGGAACCAGCGCACGGCGGCGAACGAACTCTCGCGCCTGCTCTCGACGATGAGCCGCAATGGCTCGAACTCGATGGCGGTGGCGGCATCGAAGACCGGCACGGGAGCCGCAATGATCGCCAGCGACCCGCACCTCGGCATCTCGCTGCCGAACCTTTGGGTGCTCGCGGGCGTGAAGTCGCCCTCCTACAACATGGTGGGCTTCATGGTGCCGGGCGTGCCGTTCGTCGCCGTCGGCCGCAACGAACACATCGCCTGGGGAGGCACGAACATGCGCTCCGCGGGCAGCGACCTCTTCGACGTCAGCAAGCTCCCGCGCGACCAGATCAAGGAACGCATCGTTCCCGTAAAAAAGCGCTGGTGGTTCGACAGCGAAATCACGGTCCGCGACACGCCGGTCGGCCCCATCCTCTCCGACGCAGCCGCGGTCCCCAAACGCGAAGGCGAAGAGTTCGCGCTACGCTGGATCGGGCACAACCCCTCCGACGAATTCACCGCGATGCTGAAAGTCAACCGTGCGCGCAACTGGGACGAATTTCGTACCGCGCTCGAAGCGTTCTCGATCTCGCCGCAAAACTTCGTCTACGCCGACGTGAAAGGCAACGTAGGCCAGGTGACGGCGACACACCTGCCGAAGCGGTCCAAAGACTTACCCGCCGACTTGATTCGCCCGCTCGGCGACGCCGCGGCATGGGATCAGATCGTAACCTCGCGCGACCTGCCGCAAGTGCTTAACCCGCAGTCCGGCTTCGTCGCCTCCGCCAACAACCGCGGCGCTGACGCAGCCGTTCCCATCGGCTACTTCTTCTCCGCTGACGACCGCGTGACGCGGATGCAGGAACTCTTAGGGAGCATGACGCGCGTAACGGCCACCGACCTGAAACGCATCCAGATGGACACGTATTCAAGCTCCTCCGTTCTGATGCGCGACGCATTCGTCGCCCGCGTGAAGAAGAACCCGGCCGCGCTGACACCAACGCAAAGCGCCGTAGTCGCCGCGATCGAACCTTGGAACGGCCGCTACGACCGCGACAGCAAAGGCGCCGTCGCCTTCGAAGCGGCGATGAAAGGCTTCGTGCCCGCGGCGTTCCCCGAACACGAAATCATGGCCTTCGACGCCACAGGCAGCCCCTACCCCCGCCTAGCTGCCCAGCTCGCAACGCTCGACCCGGCCAAGTTCGACGCAGCACTGACCGCAGGCCTGACCGCCGCAGACGAAGCGATGAAAGCCTACTCCACCTGGGGCGACATGCACCGCATGGTCGTGCAGGGACAGTTTGCGGCGATCCCGGTCATAGGTTCGCGCTACGTCTTCGACGACGTCCCCGCCGCGGGTTCCAGCGAAACGCTGCTCAAGACCGACCATGACAGCAGCGCCGAACGCCACGCGACGCGCTACGGCGCACAAGCCCGCCACGTCTCCGACCTCTCGAACCCGGACGCGAACTGGTTCGTGATGCTCGGCGGCAACGACGGCTGGTTCAACTCAAGCACCTTCCGCGACCAAGTCGACGCCTTCCAAAACGGCAAGTCCTTCCAAGTCCCCCTACAAATCGAAACCGTCCGCAAGACCTTCAAACACAAAACCCTGCTGGCCCCGAAGTGATCGTAGGAGACGGCACCAATAATTTGGTCGTCATGGCCGGGCTTGACCCGGCCACCCAGGGTCGTGGCGTTGTCCCAAGAAAATTTGCACCACAAAGCCACAAAGGCCACCAAGCGTCTTCGTGTGCTTCGTGGCTTTGTGGTGAATTCTTTTGGCGTTTGTTGCCGCGACACTGGGTGGCCGGGTCAAGCCCGGCCATGACGACTTTTTTTTGCGTTGTGGGGACGTGATGATCGACTTCACGCCAGCCCTTCGCCTCTACGCCAAGCGGCGCCGCGCGAAGCTCGCGAAATTGGACAATGTCGAAACCCAGCGCCGCCAGCTGATGAACCTGATCTCACAAGCCGCGCAAACGAAATTCGGCCGCGACCACGGCTTCGATCGCATCAAAACCGTTGCGGACTACCAGAACGCGGTCCCGCTGCGCCGCTACGACGACTTTTGGCGCACGTATTGGAAGCCGGCGTTCCCGAACGTGGAAAACGTCACCTGGCCGGGCCGCGTGCCCTATTTCGCGGTCACCTCCGGCACGACATCGGGCAAGTCAAAATACATCCCCGTCACCCACGCGATGAACCGCTCGAACACGAAAGCGGGCCTCGACCTCTTCGCGCATCACGTAACCGCACGTCCGCAATCGCGCGTCTTCGGCGGCAAAAGCTTCATGCTCGGCGGCTCGACCGACCTCGTACTTGAAGCACCCGACGTCTGGTCCGGCGACCTCTCCGGCATCGCGATCAAGCGCTTGCCGTGGTGGGCGAAACAATTCGCATTCCCGCCGGTCGAACTCGCACTCATAACCGATTGGGAAGAAAAGGTAAGCCGCCTGGCAAAGCTTGCCGCGCAAACCGACATCCGCGTCCTGACCGGCGCGCCGCCCTGGCTCCTGATCCTGTTCGACAAACAGCAAGCCAACCTCGGCCGCCCCGCCACCGCGCGCGACCTCTACCCGAACCTCGATCTGCTCATACATGGCGGTGTGAACTTCAAACCCTACCGCGCAAGGTTCGAACAATTCCTCGCCGGCGGCGCCGAACTGCGCGAAGTTTACCCCGCCTCGGAAGGCTTCATCGCACTCCAAGACGAAACGCCGGAGCTGGGGCTCCGCCTGCTCGCCGACACCGGCCTGTTCTTCGAGTTCGTACCGCTCGACGAACTCGACAGCGAAAACCCAACACGACACTGGCTCGGCAACGTAGAGACGGGCGTGAACTACGCAATCGTGCTCGCCACCTGCGCTGGGTGCTGGGGCTACGTCATCGGCGACACGGTAAGGTTCGTCTCAACCAACCCGCCGCGCCTCTTCATCACCGGCCGCACCAGCTACTCGATGTCCGCGTTCGGCGAACACCTGATCGGCGAAGAGATCGAAGACGCCGTCACGCGCGCCGCAGCTGCGCAGAGCCTCACCATCAACGACTTCTCGATGGGCGCCGTGTTCCCCGAGAAGCAAGACGACCTCGGCGGCCACCTTTTCGTCGTAGAGTTCGACCCTGTCCCCGCTGCCGATGCGGTGCAGAGATTCGCCACCGCTATCGACGAACGTCTACTCGCGCTAAACGACGACTACCGGGCCCACCGCGCCGAAGGCTTCGGCCTCAAAGCCCCGGAAGTCCGCCCAGTCCCCCCCGGCACGTTCGCAGCCTGGATGAAATCCCGAGGCCGCCTCGGCGGCCAAAACAAAGTCCCCCGCATCATCAACGGCC
>JABFRX010000238.1 GCA_013140995.1 Alphaproteobacteria bacterium
GGCGCACCGGCAACGTTGTCACCGGCATCGCGATCCGATCGGGCCGATAGAACACCTCGCGCAACGGCCATGACCCCGCAGGCGTAGCGCCGTCGCCCTCGCGTTTATCGACGCGAATGCCGCCGCGCCCGACCGCGCAGCGAAACGCGCGCGAACCCACGCGCGCAATCCGCGACCGTGTCACCACAATATCGACAGGCGGCAAGGCGAGCGCAGGTCCCGCAACGGCAAGCCCCGCCGCCGCACCCAAAACCGAACGCCGCGAAAGCAACAAACTCATGGCTTCTTCACCGGATAAGCCGCGATATCCACGTTCTGCACCGGCGCCTTCTCCGCACCGGTCAGCGAATAGTGCCACCACTCGCCCGGATAGTTCTTGAACCCGTGCTTCACCATCACCTGGTAAAGCGCGCCGCGCAGCTTCTTCTGCGGCGGCGTGATCCCGCCGCTGTTCGTCGCACTAAGGTCGTCGAAGCAATCGAACCCTGTCCCCATATCCAGGCTGTTGTCCGGCGCACGCATCGCGGCGGGGCTGATGCATCCGCCGTAAGTCGCAAGCGGATCGAACGCCTTCGCCGCCGCCCCGCCCGCGACCACCAGCGTCACGTCCACAGCGATCCCGCGCGAGTGGTTCGACACCGGCTCGATGTAGCCCTTCTTTAGCAACTCGCTCTTCGGCACGCGCGGAAAGAACCGCGGCACCCCGCGCGCGTCCGATTTCGCCCACGCGACGAACGCATCCACCGCCTTCTGCGGCCGATAACAGTCGTACACTTTGAGCGACAGCCCGCGCTCGGCCAGCGTCGCCTGCGCACGCTTCAACATCTCGGCCACGGGCTTCAGCAACATGCACTCGCCCGCGAGGTATCCGGGTACGCGAAAGCCGGTAAAATTATCCTTCGTCGCATAACGCATGTCCTGCACGATCGTGGGGTCCGCGTCGCGCAAATAAACGAGCGGCGCATCGGCCGCCCGTAACGAGGCGCTCGCAGCCAGAAGCAGTGCGAGCGCGATCACAAATCTGATAACCATGGGGGTCACATTAGCGCCTTATTCCAACGGCTCAAATCGCTCATGCGACCCTGGCTCTGCGCCGCGTTTCTCCTCCTGTTCTCAAGCGCGCTGAGCGCCGAACCGATGCCGCCCCGCCTGGCCGCACGTCTCGACGCCATCCATGCGGCGTCAAAAGCGCATGCGATGGTGGCCGTCGTCGTCGATGGCGACCGAACCTATGTCGCCGCCAAAAACGCGAATGGCCAAAGCCTCATCCGCATCAACTCGCTGACGAAAGTGATGACGGGCGAACTGCTCGCGAACCTGATCGCCGAAGGCCGCATCCGCCTCGACGCACCGCTGCAGCGTTACGCCCCGCCGGGCCGCATCGTTCCACGCACGAAAGGCCGCGCGATCACGCTCCGCGATCTGACCGCCCACGCAAGCGGCCTGCCGCGCGACATGCCGCCGGGCTTAAGCAAAAGCGCCCGCTGGATCTGGCTCGCCCGCCAAAAGCTGCGCCAACCAGGCCACGTCGCCGAATACTCGAACGCCGCCTACATGTTCTTAGGCGATGCACTGAGCGCCGCCGCAAACGAAAGCTACGAAGCACTCTTAGAACGTCACATCACAACGCCGCTCGCGCTCGCCGACACGACGCTGAACCCGACGCCCACGCAATGCGCACGCCTGCTGCCCACAACGCATCCCTGCGCCCCCACCCATGCAATCGACGCGATGGGCGGCCTCTATTCGACCGCGGACGACATGGCCCTCTGGATGCGTGGCCAAGTGAACGCAACGCCCGGCACACCGCGCGCCACAGCACAGAACGCGATCGTGAATCGCAGCGCCCTCACCCGCGTCGCGAACCTCGACATGGCAGGCCGCATGGATGCCGTCGCGATGGGCTGGCTCCGCATGCGCCTAAGCGGCACGCAAGTCCTGCAAAAAACCGGCGGCGGCGGAGGCTTCATGAACTACGTGATTTTGAGCCCCGCCGGACGCAAAGGCCTGTTCATCACAGTGAACCGCGTCGACATCGAAATGCTGCGCCAACTGACCACGCAAGCAAACGCGCTAATGAGCGAGGAACTGCCCCCTTACCACTGAGCGGCTGTGTTGATCACTTCGCTCACCGTCGGCAGTCCCGGCTCTTCCTCTTCCGGCGGCAGCACCGGCGCGTCGCGTTCGAAGAACGTCGTGCTGTACGCGACGCGCACGATATAGGTCACCGGCCGGCTATAGGTCGCGGTCTTGAGCGCGGGCCGCCGCGTGACGCCGACGTCCAGCGCCCGCTTCAACGGCAACGGCACGTCCACCAGCGTCGTACACGTCTCGCCAGGGTTCGCGATCGCGAACGGCCCGCTTGATTTGCAGTCGCACACCACCGCGCTCTTGTTCGTCTCGCAAACCATGCCTGCTTGGGCGAGCAACTTCGGCAACCGCGAATACAGCGTCTTGTCGCCGACGAGCATGTCGGTAATCGCCCGGTTCGCTTCTCGCGCGACGTCTTCCGACACCGCGCAGGTTCCCTCTTCGGGCACCGCCACCGCCGCAATTTTCTGCAAGCGCACCGCCGCCGGATCGGCGCGCAATGCCGTCATCACCTTCGCAAGACACGGCGCGTAAGCGAGCTGCCGGTTCTGCGCGAACGAGTAGGTGGCGATGGCGACGCTGAGCACGACAAGCGCCAGCACGATCTCCCACGACCACTTCCAAAGATGAGACATGTGCACCCCCGTGCCGAATCGTTTTGCCAACTATAACTGTCATCCCGGCCAAGCGGAGCGTAGCGAAGCGCGAGCCGGGACCCAGGAGAACGCACTGAGTGGTTGAGCAGCGATGTAGAACCGCAGCGCCCGTTCTCCTGGGTCCCGGCTCGCAAGCTGCGCCACGCCGCTTCGCAGCGGGCTTCGCTAACGGCCGGGATGACAACAATTAGTTCGAGGTGCTGCAACCAACACGTGCGAGCCTCTCCGTAACCTTGACGCCCGCCCCACCGTCACTTTTGCCGCAGGCCGTCACCGCACCACCGCCCAATGCCGGACACAAATTCGCCGGACTCCCAAACGAGCGTGCATCCCACAAACGTTTGGGAAGAGAGGTCCGCCCCATGAAGGCGCTCGTCAAATACATCGCCATCGCGCTCGCGCTGAGCTTCACGCTCGCCGGAACCGCCACCGCCGAAAGCAGTTGGACGTCGTGGCGCAACAGCCCGCATTCGAAAATGCTGCCGTTCAAATCGGAGGAGGCGTTCCGCCGCTACCTCGCCGAACGCGCGAAGCGTCAAGAAGGCCGCCGCGCGAAGAATGGTTACGGTGCACCGATGGCAGCACCCGCGCCGACGCAAGAGAGTTCCGCCGACGCCGCAGCACCCGCCAAAGAACAGGGCACCGACGACAGCATCACGAACACGCAAGAAGCCGGCGTCGACGAAGGCGGCATCGTGAAAGTGCGCGGCGACACGCTGGTGATCCTGCGCCGCGGCCGCCTGTTCACTGTGTCCACACGCAACGGCGAACTGCGCCCCATCGACTACATCGACGCGTTCCCGCCCGGCGTGAACCCGTCCAGCGATTGGTACGACGAAATGCTGATCGCGGGCGACCGCGTGATCGTCATCGGCTACAGCTACGGCCGCGGCGGCACGGAGATCAACCGCTTCCGCCTGAGCGCCGACGGCCGCTTGCGCTTCGAAGACGCGTATCATCTGAAATCGAACGACTACTATTCCTCGCGCAATTACGCCTCGCGCCTGATCGGCACGCGCCTGATCGTCTATTCGCCGCTTTATGTCCCCGCGAACGCCGAAGTCTCGACCGAATGGATGCCGGCCGTCCGCCGCTGGACCGGCAACCCCCAAGCCGGCTTCCAGCGCATCGTCAGCGCACGCGACATCTACATCCCGCGCCAATGGGAGAACCCGGAACGCGCCTCGATCGACGCGATTCACACCGTCACCGAATGCGATCTGCTCGCGCCCGAACTGCGCTGCCGCGCGACCAGCGTACTCGGCCCCGCGGGCCGCACGTTCTATGTCTCCGCGCACGCCGTCTATGTCTGGGTCACCGACCACGGCTGGTGGCGCCCCGAACGTGAACGCAATCAGTCGATGCTCTACCGCCTGCCGCTCGACGGCAGCGCGCCGTCCGCAGTCGTGGTGCACGGCGCGCCGGTCGACCAATTCTCGTTCCGCGAAGATTGGGAAGAGGGCGTCTTGAACGTACTCGTGCGCAGCGACGGCGGCGGCGACGCGATGTGGAACCCGGAATTCTCGAGCGGCGACATCGCGCTGGTGCGTTTCCCGCTCCGCGATTTCGGCGACGGCACCGACGTCGTCGAACCCGGCCGCTACCGCGAACTGCCGCGCCCGGCGGGCAACGCCTACGCGTTCCAAAACCGCTTCGTCGGCGGCTACCTACTCTACGGCACCGGCAAAAGCTGGGGCGCACCCGGCAACACGAACGGCGGCGTGGTGGTGGCGAACGTCCGCGGCCGCGGCGTGACGCGATTGCCGCTCGGTCACGGCGTCGACCGCATCGAAGCGATGGGCGACGACGCCGTCGTCATCGGCGCCGATCAACGCAACTTAACGTTCCAAGCGATCGAACTGACGCAAGGCTGGCGCCCGCAACTGGGCGACCGTTACCAACTCGAAAGCGCAAGCCAAGGCGAAACGCGCAGCCACGCATTCTTCTTCAAGCCCGAAGCCAGCGACGGCGGCGACGGCACACCGGGCGTTCTGGGTTTGCCGGTGACCCGCGCAAGCCGTCCCGGCTACCGCCAACTCGTCGAAGGCTCCGCAGCCATCACGTTCTTGAGGCGCGAGAACCGCAGGTTCTTACCGCTCGGCGAACTCTTCTCCGGCGATCTGCGCAGCAACAACGACAACTGCCGCGCCTCGTGTGTGGATTGGTACGGCAACGCCAGACCCATCTTCCTGCGAGGCCGCACGTTTGCCCTCATGGGCTACGAGATCGTCGAAGGCGAAGTCGGCCCCCGCACGATCCGCGAAGTCCGCCGCACCACCTTCGCCCCTGGCGGGAGGGATTGAGCTCGAGCATCGGTTTCCTCCCCCGCTTCCGCGGGGGAGGGGGGACCTTCGCGAAGCGATGGTGGAGGGGGACCCTCCACGCGCTCTGCGCCCGCGGCTAGGCTGAAACAGGAAAGATTTCACCACCAAGAACAGGGGGACGCCCAAACGCCCTACTGCTTGAACAGCACCCCGCGCTCGCCGAACAGCACGAACACG
>JABFRX010000296.1 GCA_013140995.1 Alphaproteobacteria bacterium
CGTCCGGCGCCGATCAGTCGATCGCAAGCGGCCTGCAGCTCAAGGACGGCTCGTTTGTGTTCGTGGGGCTTGGCGGGCAGGTTCTCTACTCGCCCGACGGGGCCAAATACACGCTCACCTATCGCCCGGACCGCAAGGGTCTCAACGCCGTCATCGAAGACCAGACCGACCTCTTCGTCTTCGGCGAGGCCGGCATCCAAACCCAGTCGATCACCCCAAAGCAGGAAGAGGTCGACGTGCCCCTGCCAGCAGGCGAGGCGCAATAACCTCGCAGAGAATTGAGCATTTTGGCGCGTCCGTCACAATGACGGGCGCGTCATTTTTCTTGAAACGAGCCAATTTCGGCATAGCATCAAGAGTTGCTTCAACCGAAGGCCGTGCACGATGACCGAACTCACGAACATCACCAAGGACCCCGCGTACAACGCAGTCGATCCGGCGGACTTCCCCGCGATGATGGACGTCGACCGCTACAACGCGCGGACCACCGCCTTCGACAAGATCATCTCCGCAACCCACGACCACTTCTGGGACCCGCTGGACAAGAAATACATCGACTTCGCAGAGCCCTTCGACATGGAGAAGGACTACATGGTCGATCCCGCGATCATCACCGAGCTGCGTACGGCCGTTGCCGACAAGCTCGACGAGCGCGGCAAGATCAAGCTCACGAACCTGAATATACTCTGGTCGATGTCCTCGATCTTGCATGGCGAGCAGGGCGCACTCTCGCTCTCGGCCTCGCTCTGCCACATCCTGCGCGATCCCGGCGCGCAAGAATACGCCGCCAACCAGACGCGCGAAGAAGCCCGCCACGTCACCGGTTTTGCGAAGTACATCCAAGCCCGTTGGGGCAAGCCCGCGCCGGTCGGCCCGGCGCTTGGCAACTTGCTCACCGAACTCGTTCACTCGCCGTTCGTTTGGAAGAAGCTCGTCGGCATGCAAATGCTCGTTGAAGGCCTCGCCATGGGCGCCTTCGCGACGCTCTACCAAAAGGGCAACGACCCGCTGCTCGTAAAGCTCTGCCAACTCGTGATGACGGACGAAGCGTTCCACCACAAATTCGGAAAAATATGGGCCGACCGCACGATCCCTCATCTCTCGAAGGGCGAAGCGGAGAAGATCGAAGACTGGGCCTGGGAAGTCTTTCAAGTCCTGCTCTTCAACCTCGCCAGCCCAGATCAAAAAGGCTGGATCTACCGCGACCTGGGCCTCGATCCCGTGTGGGTGCAGCAGGCGTTCATGGAAGCGCTGACTGACTCGGAAATCCGCAAGGAACTCGAGGAGACCACGAACATCTTCCGCGTGCTCATCAAGACCCTCCTGAAAGCCGGCATCATCACCGACCGCACGCGCAACAACTACGCGGCCTATATCGACATGGCCGAGTTGCACGCCGAAGGCGACCGGATGATTGGCGACGACATCGCGGAAGAAGGGATCAAATATCTGATGCAGTTGAACGGTGGCAAAATCTTGCGCACGCCTTCCAGCATCGCAGCCGAATAGTAACGGAGAAAGCCTGTGGGGAACATCACGAAAGACATCGCTTACGACGCTGTGGCACCCGACGACTTCAAGTCGATGATGGACGTCGATCGCTACAACGCGCGCTCGACCGCGTTCGACAAGATCATCTCGGCCACCCACGACCACTTCTGGGACCCGCTCGACAAGAAATACATCGACTTCTCCGAAAAATTCGACATGGAGAACGAGTACATGATGCCGGCCTGGCTGAACCTCGATCTCCAGACCGAGATCGGCAACAAGCTGGACGAGAAGCAAAAGATCAAGCTCGTCAATTCCTCGATGCGCTGGGGCTTGTCCTCCATCCTGCACGGCGAACAAGGCGCGCTCTCGCTCTCGGCCTCGCTCTGCCACGTGCTGCGCGATCCGGGTGCACAGGAATACGCCGCGAACCAAACGCGAGAAGAAGCCCGCCACGTCACGGGCTTTGCGATGTACATCAAGGCCCGTTGGGGCAAACCGCTGCCCGTCGGCCCCGCGCTCGGCAATCTGCTCACCGAGATGGTGCTCTCGCCCTACGTCTGGAAGAAACTCGTCGGCATGCAGATGCTGGTCGAAGGCCTCGCCATGGGCGCCTTCGCGACGAATTACCAGTACACGAACGACCCGCTACTGAAGCGCCTCTGCCAACTCGTGATGACGGACGAAGCCTTCCACCACAAGTTCGGAAAAATCTGGGCCGACCGCACGATCCCGCATCTGTCCCAAGCCGAACGCGACATGATCGAAGATTGGGCTGCCCAAGTCTTCACCGGCCTGCTGTTCAACTTAGGGAGCCCCGAACAGAAGAAGCCGATCTACGCCGAATTCGGCATCGATTGGGAATGGGCGCAATCGGCGTTCCGCGAAGCGTTCACGAACGCCCGCGTGCGCGAGCGCCTAAAGGACTCGACGAACATCTTCCGCGTACTCATCAAGACGCTACTGAAAGCGGGCATCATCACCGACAGAACGCGTGGCACCTACGCCGCCTTCGTCGACATGGCCGAACTGCACAAAGAAGGCGACCGCATGGTCGGCGACGACATCGCCGAAGAAGGCATCAAATACCTGATGCAACTGAACGGCGGCCAAGGCCGTACGCCGATGAGCCTCGCCGCCGCGGAATAGGGTCGGTGCGCGCTCAGTTTGTCGAGAGAAGACTCAACGTCAGCGTGATCGCGTGTGCGGTGGCGCTAATTCTCGGAGTCAGCAGTGGCCAAAGCGCGGCGGACGCTCCGCCGCCTGTAGCCTTGACGGACAAAGAGATTCTCGAAAGCCCTATCGAGAAGCCCCCACTTAGATACCCTCAAGCTGCCTACGAAGCGGATATTGAAGGAGAAGTGACGGTTGAAGTCGTTTTGGCACCCGACGGTACAGTCCGCTCGGCGAATGTTCTAAAGGTCGATCCGCCAGGCTGGGGCTTCGAGGAGGCAACTCTACAAAGTGTCAAGAAGTGGCGCTTCAAAGCCCCAGGCCGCGAACTCAAGTTTCGGACCATCGTGACCTTCAAGATTCCGGCCGAATTCACGGAGCCGCCAGCTACCTGAGGCTACGCGCAGATCGGCTGTATCGCGGCAGTGCATTGAAACCATGCTCGCGAGCCCAATGACTCGCGAGTCGCCATCCAGATAATGCGCCAACATCTCTGGAGGTCTCCATGCAAGCCGCACTCCAATGGACGAGCGTGATCCTGTTCCTCGCCGTCAGCGCCTTCCTCATCGCGTTCGGCTTTCTCTACGCAAACGTCAACGACCTGCTCTGGTTCCACGCGGCAGCCGTGCCGCCAGATGCGCTGGAGAAAGTGCGCCCGCTCTACTTCGCCCTGATGAAACTTATCGGCGGCGCGTCGATTGGCCTAGGCCTGCTCGGCGCCTACGTGATCTTAGGTCCCATGCGCGAAAGCGTGCGCGGTGCGGCGGCATTTGTCGCCATCGCTTACTGGATCGCGTTCGGCGTCGCGGGCTTCACAGCCGTCCGCCTCAACGAACTCACGAACGCGCCGGTGGCCTGGTACAACATGGCAATCCTTTCAGCACTCACCGCAGGCGCACTCATCGCGCACTTGGCAGCGACGCGCCGGTAACGCGCCACACCGACGGTTAAGCCGTTTACCAAAGCAACCGCCGCTCGTGGACAACGCATGGCCCGGTCGCGACTATCCGCGCCAGTGAGTTGGTCTGAAGGAGTCCGGGCGCCATGGCCGCACCCGCAATGACGAAAGAATCCGTTCGCGCGCTCATCGACGGCGTCGAAAACGACCCGCTTGCGGGGCTCGGATGTTTCACGAAGAAAGACATCCTGATCGACCGCATCCTGGCGCACGCCCGCGTCTCGCAACCCGTGGCGCAAACCGCGACCCCGCGCACGGTTCTGAGCGAACCGGTCGCAAACGGCGCGGAAAACTAGCCCGCTTCTTGGCCGTCACGTCCTAGTGTAGAGCTTCGTTGGGTCCCAACGAGGCAACGCCCATGAACGACGCCAAATACGAACGCATAAAGATCGAGCGGGCAGGGCGCATTATGACGCTCACCCTTTCGAACCCCGCGAAGATGAACGCGGTCGACGGTCGCTTGCACCGCGAACTCGCCGATATCTTCTACGACGTTCAAGAAGACGATAGCGTGGACGTCGTCGTCCTCACCGGCGAGGGCAAGGCATTCTCCGCCGGCGGCGATATCGAGTGGATGAAGCGCTCGAACGAGGGCAAGGAGAAAGGGCCTTCAATCATCGAAGGCCGCAAGATCGTCTTCGGCCTGCTCGACCTCGAAAAGCCGATCATCGCCAAAGTCCGCGGCCCCGCGATCGGCCTCGGCTGCACGATCGCGCTGTTCTGCGACGTGATCTTCGCGTCCGACACCGCCCGCTTCGCCGACCCGCACGTGAAGGTCGGCGTGGTCGCAGGCGACGGCGGCGCCGTCATCTGGCCGCAGCTCGTGGGCTACGCCCGAGCCAAGGAATACCTGATGACCGGCGACCCGCTCTCCGGCACGGAGGCCGAGCGCATCGGCCTCATTAATCACGTGGTCCCCGACGCCGAACTCGACGCCCGCGTCGATGCGTTCGCGAAGAAACTCGCGGCCGGCGCGCCGCAAGCGATCAAGTACACGAAAGTGTCGGTCAACCTGCGCCTGAAGGAAATCGCCCACACGATCCTCGACGCCTCGATGGCCTACGAAATGGTGACGTTCAAAACGAACGACCACAAGGAAGCGGTCGCGTCGTTTCTCGAGAAACGCAAACCGAATTTCACCGGCACATGATGCAAACGCTGTTCGCCGAACTTGAGGAGAACCTGCCGGAGGGCGCCAAACTCTTCCGCAACCGCCTACCCTTGGCCGAACAACTCGCGATCCTCGACGACGTCGCCGCGATCATCGAAGAAGCCCCGCCCTTCCGCCCGCAAATGCCGACTGGCCCTTACATGATCAACAGTCTGACGAACTGCGGCCCGCTCGGCTGGATGTCGGACAAGCGCGGCTACCGCTACGAAGCATCTCATCCCACAACCGGCAAACCCTGGCCGCCGATCCCGCCCGCCGTCCTCAGCCTGGCAAAACAAGCCGCCGCCGACACCGGCTACGCGTTCGAGCCCGACGCCTGCCTCGTCAACATCTACGCCGCCGACGGCCGCCTCAGCCTCCACCGCGACTACGACGAGGCCGACTTCGCCTGGCCGATCGTTTCGCTCTCGTTCGGCAACGACGCCGACTTCCAGCTTGGCGGCACGAAG
>JABFRX010000108.1 GCA_013140995.1 Alphaproteobacteria bacterium
CGCTGACACTCGACATACGTTGTGCACTCATCCCCCTCAAAGCGGTGCGCGCGCAAGGCCGCGACGTGAAGCTCGCGTACCAAACGCTTGGGCCCAAGCGCCGCCTAGCGATGATGTCCGGCGGCGGGCTCGATTGCGCGGAGGCAATTTGCAAGGCCCCCGGCGCGTCCGAGTTTCTGGTCACCGCCGGCTTGGAGACGGCGGACGCCGACCTATCCGGCCTCTCCTGCCGCTGGAAACCGCTGCAGGCGCAACGCGGCGTAATGCTGTCAGCCATCATCCGCGCCAAGGATCAAGGCGCGCCGCTGCCCCGCACCTACCGCGATCTCTATGATCGCATTCAAGCCGTGCTGAAGGGCGACGCTTGCCCGGTCGCGGTTTCGAACTTGAAATCGGCTTGGCCGCCTGGCGGTGCCAATCGCGAGCGCGCTTTCGGCCGCACGCTGTTCGAGGTCTATGGCCAATCGCTGCTTGGAATGATCTCGGAAAAGACCGGCGTCACGATCGGCGGTTTCAGCGGTAAAGACTATCTGCGCGCCCTGCCCTCGCACTCCGACTACCGCAAGTTCGCCGACTCGCTGCGCATGGTCGTCGACTGCTCGCTGCGCGAAGCCGATGGAATCGAGTCGATTCTGAGAGACTCAAAAGCCGCCGGTTTGATCGATTTTGGTCTTCATCGCGCTTCAACCGCGCTCATGACGTGCTTCGTGAGCTCAACGGACGAGGGTGGCCATGTACATTTTATCGATGGCGGCGAAGGCGGCTACGCGAAGGCAGCGCAAGGGCTTAAGAGTTGAAGCCCAACTCACATCTGAAATCCGTTGACGCGACCCTGTGATTTGCGTCCGTGCTGTTAACCATTTGTTAACCACCTGCCGCCAATGTCGCTTGGTCTTCCCATGAAGACACCCCACCATTACCCAACTTCGGGCCCGGTTCGCCGGGCCCTTTTTCTTTGTCAGGACGGGGGCTTAGAGGCTGCCTGGCGGGCCCGCCACCAGCGGACGACTTTGACCTCTTGAACGCGCCGGAAACGCCGCACGCGGGCCGAGTCGACCGACAGCACGAGCAGCCCCGCCGGTAGCATCCAAAGCCCGAACACCGGCAGGACTGCGAGCGCGCTTCCCGCTACCAACCCGCCGCCGAGCGCCTGCCGCGCCACCCTCGATTTCGGCAGCTTCACGCGGTACTGCCCAACCTTCACATGCGACACGAGCGGACCTCCGGGTGGGGACAAATGTTCTTTCGCCATTAACGACGCTCTGATATAGGCACGCCCCTGCCGTCGGGGAAGGTTTTTGCCTTCCTCCGTGTTCCTCGGTAGCTCAGTGGTAGAGCATCCGACTGTTAATCGGATGGTCGTAGGTTCGAATCCTACCCGGGGAGCCACTTAGTTTTCCTAGTTCGCTGCGCGAAGTTGGAAAAAACAGGTGTCCGCCGAAGCCCTCTTGGCGAAGGCGGCCTGTCCCCACGCACACCCGCATCCCCACTCCCTGCCCGCGCTGATTGCAACGCGCCCACGCGACATGCGATCCTTCCTGAAATCACAAGGAGGCACATCCAAGTGCCCGTAGGGGAAGGCCGCGTCAAACCGGAAACACAGATGGTCGGCGAACGCCGGCAATCCTGCTGGACGACGATCTCGATATCGTCTCGCTCCGTGTTTACAACGAAACGGACCGCGCGAGCGCCATCAAGCCGCGCATCGAAACCGCAGCTCACTCAACGAAGTCGCCAAATCCGCTGTACAAGCGTCTGTCGCGCCTGGTGTCGCCAAAAGCCCAACCCTGGCTCGATTGCTCCAGCGCCATAGCCGACGCCACCGAGATTCACGGCCAACGGATAGCGGGGGTGTTGGCGCGGAACGATTGAACGGCGATACTCACGCCGCGGCAAGTAAAGCTACTACCGAGGGGGGGTGTTGCCCATGTCCGAACAGATCATTCGCACCAAACACTTGAAGCCCGAAGACGGCTTCCACTTCCGTCATCCGCTCAATCCGAACTCGGACGCGCAGTTCTTCCGGCTAAGCCGGCCCACGGGCCTCACCCGCGCGCACGTCAACCTGCTCCGCGTGCCGCCGGGCAAAGAGGCGTTCATCCTCCACCGCCATTCGGTGCAGGAGGAATGGAGCTACATCGTCGAAGGCGAAGGCACCGCGCAAATCGGCGAGGAGAAGACAAGAGTCACAGCGGGCGATTTCATCGCCTTTCCGCTGAACGGAAAGGCGCACACGATCGTCAACACCGGCACGAGCGACCTCGTCTACCTCACCGGCGGCGACGACACGCCGACCGAGATCGGTCACTTCCCAAGCATCAACAAGAAAATCATCTTCAGCGAAGCGGGCGTCGACATCATCGACACAAGCGCCGCCAAACACTACAGTCTTGAGGATTTCATCTCGGGCAATTTGAAGTAAGCCTCAGCGAAGCAAGTCGCCGATCTCAAGCTCGCCGCGCCACTCGCCACGCAAAGCTTCAACGATCGCGCGACCTTCGGCCATGTAAGCTAGGCGCGCGGCTTCTTCCTGGAATCCGCCGGACGCGGGATCGGCCTCGTTGTACGTCGCCTGCCACGCGTCGTCCCAAGCCTCGATGCGGTCCGCGAGGTCGAACGACAGCCCAAGGCGATACACGCTCACCGGCGCGCCCGTGTCTGCATTCCAAAGTGGCGAACAGTTCCATTCCGGCGCAAGCCTTAGCCGCACCGGCACCGCCTCTTCGTCCGGCAAATCCAATGCGGCAGCGGGCTCTGCGCTCTCCCGGTTTGACCGGCGAGGTGCATGGATGAATGCCCAAGCAGCCCCGCACCCCGCGATCATGATCCCAATATCAATCAAATGCACCGTGGCGGGAACACTCCACGCCCGCAACTGTCCCTGCACCACCAACCACACCACAAACGAGGTTGCGGCCAAGTAAACGACGAACGCATTCTTCGTCTGCGCCCGCCCGCGCGCGTCGTCGTCATCCTCCGGCGGAAGCGCTTTCTCCGCCCACAAAAGATATCCGCCTTGCCAAAGCGCGTTCGCAACGAACAGGAGCGCCGCGAGAGGGCTCAATAACATCAGCGCGACACCACCCGCCAGCGTCAGGAAAGCTCCCACCGTCATGACGCGCGAGCGAAGCAACTCCTTCGGCGCGACCGGATCGTTCAGCGCTGCGAGCAATTCGTTCATCGCCCGGTCAAGCGCCATCGCGCGCATCACCACGACACCCGCGAACACATAGAACGCGCCGACGGCAATCGCGGCGAACTGAGAAACGGTCAGCATCGCGCGTGTCCTAGCGCGGCCTTGGCCGCATCGCAAACCGTGCTAAGAAACCGACATGGACCTGACCCTGCCCTTCGACCGCACGCGCCGCCGGCGCATCTATCTGATGCGCCATGCGGAGGCTCAGTACATTCAGCCCGACGGCACCCGCGCAACCGACTCGCGCTTGGTGCCGCTGACCGAACGCGGACAAAGGGAAGCGGCCGCGATGGGCGAACTGCTCGCCGACGTTCCGTTCGACCGTGCGATCTGTTCGGGCTTGACCCGCACACGCGAGACGGCGGCAATCGTGCTGAACGGCCGCAAGCTCGATGTGGCGATCATGCCCGAACTGGAAGAGATTCGCGGCGGCGATCCCATCGCGCGTGCCAAGCTCAGCCCCGTCGACTACGCCTATGCGATGTTCCAGGCTGGCGAACCCGGCGCGTGTTTTGCCGCCGGCGAACCGTTCCAAGAATTCGTAGACCGCGTCGTACCGGCTTTCACCAAAATCACGAATGATCCGGGCTGGAGCACGCTGCTGCTCGTCGCCCATGGCGGCGTCAACCGCGCGATCCTGACCGACATCACGAGCGCAAGCCTTACCGCGTTCGGCGCCTTCGAACAGGACTCGGCGTGCCTGAACCTGATCGACGTGGACACGTGCCTCGACAGCGGCGCGGTCCTACGCCGTGTGTTGCGCGGCATCAACATCACAGCCGACGACCCGCTCAAACGTACCCGCCGGCTCACCTCGATGGAGGGCATGACCAAGCGCCTGGTCGAGGCAGGCGCCTTCGAGTCCGGCGGAGGCAAAGACTAGGGGCGTGCCGGTCATCGCAATCCGTGACTTGGCCAACGCATCCAACCGGCGAAACTCCCCGTATACCCTGGCAAACCAACGCTCTAGCCGCTCTTTGGCTCGGGTTAATCAAGCGGGGCTTTAAAGCGCTATGCGCGTAGCTGTTGTCGGTGCGGGTATTGCCGGAATGAGTGCGGCCTGGGCGCTGCACCGCGAGCATGAAATCACCGTCTACGAGAAAGAGCCCCGCCCCGGCGGCCACAGCCACACGGTCGACGTGGACTACGACGGCACGACGATCCCCGTGGACACCGGGTTCATCGTCTACAACGAACTCAACTACCCGAACCTGACGGCATTGTTTGCGACGCTCGGCGTCGAGACGATCCCGACCAACATGACGTTCGGGTTCTCCTCGTTGGACGGCCGCCTCGAGTGGCAAGGCAATACGATCAGTTCGCTGTTCGCGCAGCGAAGCAACTTGTTCAGCCTCTCTTTCCACCGCATGTGGCTCGACATCCTGCGCTTTCGCCGCAACGGCCTGACCGACCTGAACGCGGGCCGTACGCGAGGTCACTCTCTGGGCTCGTACCTGAAGGCGAATGCTTACGGCGACGCATTCCGCGACCACTGCATCGTGCCCATGGGTGCAGCGATCTGGTCGACGAGCGCGACCGAGATGCTGTCGTTCCCGGCCGAGAGCTTCATCCGCTTCTTTGAGAACCACCGCCTGTTCTATTTTGACAAGCCGCTGTGGCGCACGGTCAAGGGCGGCTCGCGCGAATACGTGAAGCGCCTGACCGCCCCCTTCGCTGACCGCATCAGACTGAACACACCGGTCGCGCAGATTAAGCGCACGACCGCGGGCGTGGAAATCACGGACACAACCGGTCATCGCGGATCGTTCGACCAAGTCATTTTGGCTTGCCACAGCGACGAGGCACTACCGCTGCTCGCCGATGCGACAGAAGCCGAACGCCAGGTATTGGGGCCAATGCGCTACGCCTCGAACCGCGTCTACTTGCACCGCGATCCGTCGCTGATGCCGAAGCGCAAGGCCGTGTGGTCGAGTTGGAACTACCTCGCGCGCGAGACCGACACCGGCGGCGCCGTTTCGGTGAGCTACTGGATGAACCGCTTGCAATCGATCGACGAAGCGAAGCCGCTATTCGTGAGCCTGAACC
>JABFRX010000291.1 GCA_013140995.1 Alphaproteobacteria bacterium
CGGGTATGTCGCTGCGCTGGCGGGGCAGGGGGCGCTCGAAGAGGGCGGGCGCGCTGGCTTCCCCTCGTTCCGCCTCAGGAATACCCGAGCGCGCCAAGCGCTGGCGTGGGCGCCGGGTTTTCCGAGTTTTCGAGAGGGATTAGCGCGGTAACGCGTTCGCGAAAACGTCACATCCCCTCACCACATCATGGGCGGCAACTTGGGAGACTGCCGTGACGCATATGACGTACAGCAAACCCTGGTACCGCTCGCGCGGGATTTGGGGCGCGATTTTAGGAGCGGCCGGAACGATCTATGGACTGTGGGCCGCGGCGCTACCCTGCGGGCCGGAGCAAACGCTGCACAACTACGCATCGGCCGCGATCACAATGTACGGCGCCTATCTCGCGTTCGTGGGACGCAAGACCGCGGCGCAGCCGGTTCACTTTTTCTGGCGCCGCAAGGTCGATGCGTCGGACTAAGGGCTGCGTTCACGCTGCGGTGGCGCCTACTCCGCGCTGACCTTGGCCTTCGCTTTTTTGACCGAGGCCTTCTTCGCGGCCATGACGGCAGCCTTTGCGGCTGCGCGTTCGGCGAGCTGGGCTTCGATGACGGGGATGAGATCGGCGGCGCCGCCGCGCTGTATCTTCGAGCCCGTTTCGGCCAGGCGCCGCGCGTTGGCGAGCAGCGTGTTCAGCGCGTCGTCGGCCATCTGCGGCACGCGATCGCGCAAGTCGACGATTTGGGGGCCCGCGTTCGTCTGTTCCCGCGCGGCCTTCTCAGTCTCTCTATTCATGGCACCTCTCGTGCGGGTGAGCGCGGGGACAGTGGCGTGAAAGGCGGCACGCGCTTGAAGCGACGCCGCCAATCGCGGATGCGAGTTTATTCCTCGCTGAGATTGACCGCTTTCAAACCGCGCGGGTCGTTTTCGGTTTCGAACGAGAGCCGTTGGCCTTCGCTCAAGCCGCGCCAACCGGCGCGTTCAACCGCCGTGGCGTGGACGAAGATGTCCTTGCCGCCGCCGTCGGGGGCGATGAAGCCGAAGCCCTTCGTCGTGTTGAAAAATTTGACCGTTCCTTTGGTCGCCATCGTCGTCCATTCCTCAAAACAAAGTTGCCGCCGGAGCGACATGCCCGAGGCGGTGTGAAAAGCTTTGCAATTGTCTGAGGTCGAGAACCGGTCACGCGCGCGCGTCACGCACGCGCCCTTGGGATCCGCACTTCAAAAATGTGCTGCCGTCACGCGCATTGTCTATGTGGAATATGCCGGAGAAGCAAGGAAATTCGCAGAAACGGCGCTATTGCGCCATCGTCGCGGCGGCAACTTCGTGAATCACGGCGCCATAGTGCAGCGCCGCGGCAAGCAGCACGAGCCAATGCCAAACTGCGTTCTGGAATGGCAGCGTCTCCCACAAGTGGAACACGATGCCGGTGAGGTAGATCACGCAACCGGCAACCAGCAACCACAAACTTATCGGCGAAATCGCCTGCACCAGCTGATCGCCGACGATGAAAATCGACATACCCAAGCCGACGTAGAGCGCGATGCTGAGCAGTTCCCACCGGCGCGGAAACAACAACTTCATCGTAACGCCGAACGTGGCAACAGCCCACACACCGGCCAGCACGCCGAAGCCCCATGCGCCGCCGACGCGGTTCATCACGAACGGCGTCACGGTGCCCGCGACCATCAAGAAGATCGCTGCGTGGTCGAGCCGGCGCAGCCATTCCTTGGTGGGGGAGGGTGGGCAGAGATTATATGCTGCCGAAAAGCTGAACATCGAGAGTAGCCCGATGGCATAGAGCACGGCACCGGTGACGACGAGCGTGCCGCCTTGCGCCGCCGTCAGCATCAACGCGATCGTGCCTGCAATGCCGCACGCGACACCGGTGACATGCGCCGCCACATCGGCGCGATGCTCGCGGGTCGAGTAGGCTTTATAGAGTGGCAAACCGGTCAAGCTTCAACTTCTCCGTAAGCTGAATCCTTAACAGGTCTAGCTCCTGCTTGCCAGGCTACGCCAACGCCGCAGCCAGTGCCGCGTCGCTGAACACCTCGGCGGGCACGTTTTCCGGCCCCACGATCGGCGTTAGCGCGAGGCCGGTAACCACGGGATCTTGCATCATTTTCGCACCGACCGCGTGTCGCCGCGTGCGCGCCCGCTCGTTGAATTCGCAGTCGCGCACGGAGGCGAAACGCGCGGCGAGGCGCAATCGGCGCATGCGCTCCTTGCGTTCCTCCGCATACGGAGCAAATGCGCCGGGCGACCAATCGTTCGAAGCCTTCAAGATATCCGTCACCACCCGCACGTCGCGGTGCGAGATCGACAAGCCTTGCCCAATGATCGGGTCGTTGTGGCCTGCCGCATCGCCGATGGCGACGATACCGGGTGCGTACGGGACGTCCGCCCACGTGTCGTTGTTCGGGTAGACGAAGCAGTGGCTTGCGGGCCGCGCGTTTGCGATCGCCTCGCCGTTCGGCAGACAGTCGAGCGCAAACGCCTTGGCGAAGCGCGCGGGGGCATCCTCGCCCATGAAGCGCTCCTTCTGCGACAGCGGCGCGCCGAGATAGAGCCGCGCCTTCCCAGCCTCCTGCGGGAAGATCAGGAAGTTCACGTCGCCGGCGGTGCCGATCGATTGCAAATCGGCGGGCCAGCCGTCCGCACCTTCGACGAGCATCCCCGAAAACCAATGGTGCGGCGGATCACCCTCTATTGTGATGCCCGCCTGCTGCGCTGTCTTGCCGTGCCGCCCGTCCGCTGCGACGACGAGACGAGGCTTTAGCTCATGCGCGACACCGCCATGCACGAACGTCACCACGGGCGGCGCACCCGGCGCCACATGCGTCTTGCGCACACCGCGTAGGAACCGCGCACCCGCCGCGACTGCTGCGTCGTCGAGCAACCCGCACGTCTTCGGGTGCCCGAGTGTCAGCGGTCCCTCGTTGCCCAGCGCCTCGAAATGCATCGTCCGCGCTTCGGCCTCCGCCGGCGGCACGCCCTCGTCGTAGGTGATATGGCGCTTCAGATGATGGCCGCCGTTCGCGCGGTAGATGTCGTAGAGCCCAAGCCGCTTCGCCTCGGCCACGCCCCACGGCGCCAGCCATTCGCCCCGCACGACATCGCGATGCTCCGGCGTGATCTCGAGCATCAGCACTGTATTCCCGGCGCGCGCCATGACGGTCGCGAACGCCGCGCCAGCAATGCCGCCGCCGATGACGACGATCTCGGGGGTTTCGATGCTGGCCACGGGTTTGCTCCCTCGCGATTTGACGTGCCATACCTTTAGCGCAAAGCAAGGGACAAGGCCTCAATGAAATTGCTCGCCGCCGTGATGACCACCGCACTCGTCGCCGGAACCGCCTACGCGTTCGGCACGATCAAAGGCGCCGGCCAGAACCTGGAGCATGAGCGCGTTACGCGCCGAGCTTTCGCCTGCGCGAACAACCAACCCAGCGACGATTGCTTCCAGAAGAAAACGCTCGACTCGCTCGCCGGCGCACCGGGCGCCTTCGGCGCGGTTGGCACACCTGACCGCGGAACGCTGCTTCTTAGAAGCGAGGCGCATTGCGACGGCGGCGATTACTTCGATATCGCGGGCTACCCGCAAACGAAAGCGGCGGCGCAAGCGAACATCGAAGCCTGCCGCAAGTGGATGACTGCCAAACTCGAAGCCGCGGTCGAAGCGGCAGGCGACTTGCTCGACGCGAACGGCGCTCTACGCGATAGCGAACTTCCGACCATCGTCGCCTGCCGCTTCGGCGGACAGATCAAGGGCCGCGCGAAGTGCAACGTGCTGGAGCATTTCGGCATCCTGTTGCACGCATCGCAGGATTTCTATTCGCACACGAACTGGACCGACGCCGTCGACAAGAACGCACCTGCCTCGCCCCTGAACCCTTCTGGCCTGAACAACCGCGGCCCTGCGCCGTATCTCGACTTGCGCACCGGTAAGCCGTTTCCCGGGGGCCTCATCTCGGGCTGCTTCGAGGCGAAGTCGGCCATCTCAGAGCCGAAGTATTGCAACTATGGTCCGAAGGCTGCGCCGCGCGTAAAACACCTCGCGCTGAACAAAGACAAAGGCACGATCGACCCGCAGATCGGCGCAGGCACGACCGATCGCGGCCGGATCAATGACAACTTCCGCCACGCCGTCGAAGCCGCCGTCGCCGACACGAAGGACAAATGGGAGACGCTGAAGGAGCAGCTGATCCTCACCTACGGCCCCTCGCGCGGAACGCGAATGATCTGCGCTCTCACGCGCGACAAGCCAATGAAGGCCTGCTAAACCATGAAACGCACACTCGGAAAATCGTCACTCGAAACCGTGCCGTTTGCGTTTGGCGGCAACGTATTCGGCTGGACCGCGAACGAGGCAACGTCGTTCCGCTTGCTCGACCGCTGCGTCGAAGCGGGTGTCACGCTGATCGACACGGCCGACGTTTACTCGGCATGGGCACCGGGCCACAAAGGCGGCGAGTCGGAGGCGGTGATCGGTGCGTGGCTGAAGGCGCGCAGGCCCGCAACGCGCGCGAAGGTGCTGATCGCAACAAAGGTCGGCATGTTGGGCACGCGCCAGGGCCTGAAGAAGGCGAATATACTGGCCGCCTGCGACGACAGCCTGAAGCGGCTCGGCATCGACGTGATCGACCTCTACCAGTCGCACCGCGACGACACGGATACGCCACAGGAAGAAACGCTCGATGCGTTTGCGAGCCTGATCAAAGCGGGCAAAGTGCGCGCCATTGGTGCCTCGAACTTCGCGCCGGACCGCCTGCAGGCGGCGCTCGAGATCAGCGCGAAACACGGCCTGCCGCGCTACGAAACGCTGCAACCGCTGTACAATCTCTCCGACCGCGCAGGCTTCGAAGGCCCGCTGCAAGACCTCTGCGCCCGCGAAGGCGTGAGCGTGATCCCGTACTATGGGCTTGCGTCCGGATTCCTCACCGGCAAGTATCGCTCGGAAGCCGACTTCACAAAAAGCATCCGCGGCGGCCGGATGGCCAATTACCTAAACGCACGCGGCAAGAAAATCTTGGCCGCGATGGACGAAATCGCCGCCGCCACCGGCGCAACGCTCGCCCAAATCGCGCTCGCCTGGCTCATGACGCGCAAAACGATCGCAGCCCCGATAGCCTCGGCAACGAGCCTGGAACAATTCGAGGAGTCGCTCGGCGCGTTGACGCTCAACCTTTCAGCGGCACACCTCGCCGCCCTTGATGCGGCAAGTTCGCCGTAGTGCCTACCGCGGCGCCATGCGGATTGCGCCGTCGAGGCGTAGGCATTGGCCGTTGAAGTAGGTGTTGCGCGTGAGTTCGAGCACTAGGCTGCCGAACTCGTCCGGCTTGCCAAGGCGCTTCGGGAACGGCACCGACGCGGCGAGGCTGTCGAGCACGTTCTGCGGCGCGCCCAGCATCAACGGTGTTGCGAAGATGCCCGGCATGATCGAATTCACCCGAATGCCCACATCCATCAAATCGCGCGCCATCGGCAGCACGAGCCCGTTCACGCCGGCCTTCGCCGAGCCGTAGATAACCTGACCGATCTGCGCGTCTTGCGCCGCGACTGAGGCGGTGAGCACGATCGACCCGCGTTCGCCATCTTCCAGTTCCGGCAAGCTCGCCATACCGAGCGCCGACAGCGACGCCATCCGATAACTCGCGACGAGGATGCCTTCCACGCCGAACGCATAGTCCGCCGTCGGCGTGCGCTTGTATCCGCGCGTCTCCTTATCGAACGACAAAGTCTTGCCACGCCGCGCCGCCATCGCGCAGTGGACAAGCACGCGCTCCTGCCCGTGCGCCTTGCGCGCTTTCTCGAAGCCGGCGAGCGCGCTCTCTTCGCTCATGATGTTGACGTTGCAGAAAACGCCGCCGATTTCCTTCGCGACCGCTTCGCCCGCCGCCTCGTTGATGTCGAAAATAGCGACCTTCACACCCGCGGCGGCCAAAGCCTGCGCACTCGCCTTGCCGAGACCGGAGGCGCCGCCGGTGACGACCGCCGAAACGCTTTTGTCGATTTTCATCGGGTGGATCCTTAGGTTGTGATAGCGAATCCAGGCGTTTTCGCACGACGCCCCCGCACTGTCACGCCCGTTAGAACCGCATCAATTGTCCCAAGCGCACCGAGACCTGTGTCGTCGACGAGCGGTAGTGCTCGCCATCGATCAGTTCGCCGGATTCCCCGAGGGAAACGAACAACTCAGCCCCTGGATCGTACTCCCAGCGATAACGCGCGGAGAGGCCGAACGCTTGGCTGATATTGTCGTATTGCACCTGCGTGCGGAGCTGCATGTCGGGCGTGAAGTTCAAATTTACGTTCATGCCGTAGATCTGAATCTCGACGTCGCCGGTCGGCAACTGGATGCCAATAAACTGATGCTCGGCGCCGATCTCCCACGTCGAGTCGAGGCGCCAGTTGACGTAGGCAAAGGTCCCAAAGCGCCGCCCATCGAACCAATCGCAGCAGCGGATCGAGAAGCCGCCGTTGACTGGCCGGCCGATCGATGTATTGACGTTGAGAACCACACCCGTCCACTCGTACTCGCCGGCCGGGATGAGCACACCCTTCGGCAGGAAGAAACCAAAGGGCACGTCTTCAAAATCGTTGAAGACCACCACTTCGAAATTGTCGGTTTCTTGGGTTTGAATCTCGAAGAACACGCCGTTCTCGCGCGTCTCCAGGTGGTCGTTCAGATCGGTGACGAAGTTGTAGAACGTGCCCAAATTCCAGGTCCTGATCCACGAGTCCTTTGGCCGCTGCAGCCAGTAGAAGTTGCCGTCATAGGAGCGGATGCCGGGGCGGTTCACGAAACCAAGGGCGGGCGAGAAATTCGCGCCGACCTCTTTGTATTGGAAGCGGGCGCCGAACGGTTCATTCGGGAACGACAGCTGCGTGCCAAAGGCATCGTCGTCGCCGAAAGCGCTTGAGAAGCTGCGTTCATAGAAGAAGTCGGCTTGAAGTTGCTTGCCTTCGATCCAGGTCGCGTTGCGGAACTGGAAATCTGCGCCGCCCACCGTGTTTTCGGTCGCACCGGTCGGATCGCCGTTCGTGAAGACGATGCCGAGCTTCGATTCGTCGAGCACAGGCATCGTGAACCGCGCGGCGGACAGGATTTGATTGTCGGTCGTTGGCGTGCCTGCGGTGTCGACGATGAGAGCGCCGATGCCGAGGTTGCCCAGCTGGCCGGAGAGCTTTCCGCCGGCGACGATGTCGACGGGTATGCCGTTCACGAGACCAATGTTGCGCGAGAAGAAGGGTATGCCGTTGACGTCGTTGTTCAGGTTATTGCCGCCGAACTCGAACACGGCGGCATCCTGCAGGAAGAAATCGCGCGTTTCGGGGAAGAAAAGTCCGAAGCGCCCGGTGTTGATCTGTCGCTGATCGAGCGGCGCATCCGAGAAGTCGGTGTTGAAGGTCAGCGTCCCGGTGAGAGAGGGCGTAATCTTGTAGTAGATGTTGCCCGACGGCTCGAGCGTGACGTCGTCTTCGCGCGGCATCTCCCATTCGTGCTTGTAGCGCAATGCCAAGAACGGCTGGATATCGAGGCCAAGACCCTGAGCGGTGTCCTTGATGCCTGTGAGCGTGCCTGAGCGCGAAATGTCGCGCGAGGAACGTTGATTGTCGATCTGCGACCAGCGGATGCGTTCGCTCTTGCGGCGGATCAAGCGGAAGATGTCGAAGCCCCAGTCGCCGTTCGCGACATCGTAGGAAATGCTGCGAAACGGAATCGCGACTTCGGCAACCCAGCCGTCCGCGACGACGCGTCCGTGCGCATGCCAAATCGTGTCCCACTGAACAAGTACGTCGCTATTGTTTTGCAGGATGCCGTCGAGCTTGGCGCCGAGCGGGTTGATCTCGAAGATGTAGCCGTCGCGCCGCGTCTTGTACGGGTCGAGATAGATGCGCACGAGATCGTCGCTGCTCAAGTTTCCGTCGCGAGTCTTGACGGAGGCCGAGATCTTGTCGGGCTCGCGGTCGAATGCGTGGATCGCGAAATAAATATTGTTCTCGTCGTAGAGTACGCGCACTTCCATGCGCTCGCTCGCCGGCTGCTTCTCGTTTGGTTCAAGCTGGTAGAAGTCGCTAATGACCCGCGCATTTGCCCAAGCCGCGTCGGACAAATTGCCGTCGATCTTCGGCGCCTCAGAGGGCTGGATGCGAGTAGCGGTTGCGGCCGGCTGATACGTCGCAAAGTCGCGCGCCGGTGCTGGATCGGCCGCAGACGCTGCCGCCGCAGACAATAGAAACCCTATACTCGCGCCTGCGAGCTTCGTTAAGAACCGAGCGTGCACGTATCCCCCCGCGACGTCTTTCGACGAAGGAAACACGAATGCGGGGACACACACTCCTTAAAAGAGCGAGAGGTGGTTCACGTCCGAGTGAACCCGGCCGTGATCAGCAAAAGCGAACACAACCGACGGTTGTTTGGTCAGGACCGCGCGGCGAGACGCCGCGCGGCCGCCAAACCTAAAGTGCTTCGATCGCGGTCGAGCACGGCGACGGCGGCTGGTTTGCCTTCTTCAGCGCACCCACGATCTGCTGCTTCTGCTCGGCCTTGATACCGACTTCACTCGCGATCGCTTTGATCGTCGCGTTTGCTTCGTCTTGCGTCAGCCCGCCCTGCGCGACAGCTGTGTCGACCGCTTTGCACGCGCCAAAATAGCCACCCGCCGCCGCGCCCCCAAAACCGCCAACAAAGAGGCCGATGATTCCGCCCAGCACGAACACAAATAGAAACGCAAAAAACCGTCCCATGAATCCCTAACTCCTCAATAGTGCCGCTCCGTTTCGGAATCGGCGAAGGCTTAACGTGGGGACCGACTGTGGCAGCTTCAAGAAACGGCGCTACTGTGTGGTCGGGGTTTGCGAACGGCGGCACCACCCCCGGTCGCAGGGTTGCCTGTGGATAAGGCCGCTGCGTCTGCGCGCCGCGGCATTCGGTACTTGAACGGCACCTCGACCGTCAGTTATGTCTGTCACGACAGAAATAACAGGCAGGTGTCCCATGCCGCTGCCGCAGGTCATCGAAAAGGTCGTGCTCCATTGGGGTGAAATGGGTGCACGCTGGGGCGTGAACCGCTCCGTTGCGCAGATCCACGCACTGCTCTGGCTCACCGGCCGCCCAATGAACGCCGAGGAGATTGCCGAAACGCTCGGCATCGCCCGCTCCAACGCCTCGACGTCCCTTGAAGAACTTCAAACGTATCGCCTGGTCACACTGATCCACACGATCGGCGACCGCCGCAACTACTACGAGGCAAAGGGCGACACCTGGGACGTCGTGCAAACGATCGTCGACGAGCGCAAGAAGCGCGAGATCGACCCGACGCTTGAGGTACTGCGCGCCGCGCGCGACCTTGCCGAAACCGATCCAACGACGCCACCCGATGTCAAGCAACGCGTCACCGAAATGCTGGGTTTCATGGAGCGCATGACCGGTTGGTACGAGCAGATGCGCCGCGTCCCGAAACCGACTTTGCAACGTCTGATCAAAATGGGCACCGGCGTCGCCCGCCTCATCGCCTCCAGATAGGAGCAGCCCATGGCCTTCGCATTGACGAACGTGCTGTGGAGCGGTCCCAGGGCAGTCGAAGACGAGGACCACGACCACAGCGGCACGATTGCCCGCATCGTTGGCGCGCGCGCTTGGGCCTCACTGCCCGAAGCGGTGCGCGCAAGGTTCTCCCGGACGGCCCCCGCGATCTACGAAGGCGCCGCGACCACGCAGTTGACATGGGCGGGCAGGGCGTTCGCCTGGGCGCTACTTCCTTTCGGTTCGCCGCTGCCGCTCTTTGCGGGCGAAGCGCGCGCAACCGTCCGGGTCGGCGTCAAGCACGGCGGTACATCATGGGCGCGGGAATATCGCGGGCCGTTTGGCTTGGCGTTCGAGGTGCGTTCGACCAAGCGTCTGTCGGAAGACGGGCGTCTGTTCGAATGCTGCGCGGGCGGATGGACGATGCTGCTGGATGTGTCCGCCGACCATGGCAGCCTCGTCTTCCGCTCGCGCCGTTTCTTCTGGCGGATGGGAGGGGTGAGTATCGAACTCCCGATCTGGCTCACGCCCGGCATCGCCGAAGTCCGCCACACGGACATGGGCGAAGGCCGCTTCCGCTTCACGCTCAGCTTCGATCATCCGTGGCTAGGACGAACGGTGTTCCAAGACGGCGTCTTCGAGGACCCCGTGCGATGACCCTCACCGCACTCCTCATCCTCGCCGCCCAAACGATTCTCGGCGCGCTCGACAACGTGCTGCACCACGAGATCACGGAACGCCTGCCGTCGAAGCCCTCCGCCCGCCGCGAACTCTCACTGCACAGCGCACGTGAAGGCATCTATGCCGTCCTGTTCTTGATCTTCGCGTGGGTGGAACCAAGCGGTATCTTCGCCGCGGCCGTGCTTGCGTTGATGATCGTGGAAGTCGCCATCACCATCGCCGATTTCCTCGAAGAAGACCGCACACGCCGCCTGCCGCCGTTCGAGCGTGTGCTGCACACGGTGCTGGCCGTTCTCTACGGATCGTTCCTGGGCCTGACGATTCCATGGCTCATAACCCAAGCGGCTGCATCCGCTGGCGTCGGCTTCGTCTCGCACGGCGCGCTCTCCTGGTTCTTTACACTCGCCTCGATCGGCGTCTTCGCTTTCTCGATCCGAAACGCCATCGCCGTCCGCGCACTCGGCAAGTTGCGGTCGGCGAACGTCGCCGCAGCGCACCCGAGCGGCCGCACGATCCTGGTCACCGGCGCCACCGGCTTCATCGGCGCGGCACTGGTCGAGCGCCTGCTCGCCCGTGGCGACCGGGTGCTTGTGCTCGTGCGCGATGCGCGCCACTCACGCGCGCTGCTTGGCGCGCAAGTCACCCACGTCGAGCGTCTCGATGCACTTCCCCGCGAAACCCGCATAGACGCGATCGTCAACCTCGCCGGCGCGCCGATCATTGGTCTCCCCTGGACGCGCGCGCGCAGACAGCAACTTTGGCGTTCGCGCATCGATCTCACCGACGGCTTGATCAAATGGATCAAAACCCTCGACCACGCGCCCGCCGTCCTGGTGAACGCTTCGGCGATCGGCTTCTACGGCGACAAAGGCGACGCGGTGCTAAGCGAAACCGCACGAGTGGGGGAGGGCTTCGCGGCCGACCTCTGCCGCGTTTGGGAGGACGCGGCAACGCGTGCCGAAGCACTGGGCATGCGCGTCGTCTGCCTGCGCATCGGCCTTGTGCTCGACGCGACTGGCGGCGCGCTGCCTACGATGGCGCTGCCGGCGCGCTTCGGCCTTGGCGCCGTCTTCGGCGCAGGCCACCAGTGGATGAGTTGGATCGCACGCCCTGATCTCCTGCGCATGTTGCTCGCCGGGATCGACGATCCGCTCTGGCATGGTGCAATCAACGCGACCGCCCCCGAGCCTGTCCGCAACGCCGACTTTCAACGCGCCCTTGCGCGCGTCTTGAACCGCCCTGTCTTCCTCCGCGCACCCGCGTGGCTGTTGCGTACGATGCTGGGCGAGATGAGCTCGATCTTCCTTTTCTCTCAGCGTGTCGTACCATCGAGAGCGCAAGCCCTTGGCTTCACCTTCGACATCCACTTCGCCGCCGACGCTCTCTCGCTGATGCTCGGGCCTGCGCCGGAGCCGCTGCCGCAGGTCATACCGGCATTGCCATCGCCGCCGAAAACGGTGCAACCTCAGCCATCGCCCATCGCCATGAAGGACGCCGCCGAATGACCATCACTCTCTACGGTGCCGCGCTGTCGCCGTTCGTCCGCAAAGTGCGCGTCGTGCTCGCCGAGAAAGGCATCGCGTACAAGCACGATCCGGTTAGCCCTTTCGCGCCGTCCGAAGAGCTTCTGGCGATCTCGCCACTGAAGCGCATCCCCGTGCTTCGCGACGAGAGCGAAGGTCCCGACGCCACGCTCCCCGATTCTTCCGCGATCTGTGCCTACCTCGAACGTAAGTACCCCGCGATGCCGATGTACCCGTCGCAACCATTCGCTTACGGCCGTGCGCTGTGGTTGGAGGAATATGCCGACAGCGACTTCATCGGCTCGGTCGGCGGCGGGTTGTTCCGCGCGATCATCGTGAACCGCCTGATGCGTAAGGATGCGGATCACGCGCTCGCCGACGACACGTGGGCAAACAAGGTTCCGCGCTTCCTCGACTACTTCGAGAAAGAACTGCACGGCCGCGCGCATTACATTGGCGATACTCTGACGATTGCCGACATCGCCGTCGCCTCACCGTTCGTGAATGCGGCCCATGCGGGCTATTGGCCCGACGCGCAGCGCTGGCCCAACCTCGTGCGGTTCCTAAAGGCGACGCACGCTCGGCCAAGCTTCGCCGCCTGCATCGCCGAAGAACGCAAGGCGATCCAGGGCTTGGGCGTTCCCTACGCAGGCTAAAGCAATCGTAAGTTGGGCGGTTTGACCTGCCGCCCGCTCGTCGCTTACCTCTTGCCCCCAATCGGTTTCCGTTTGGGGGCAATTCGTGCGCAGGCTAATTCTTCCGCTCATCTCTACAGCATTCTTGGTAGGCGCCGGCATGTCCATCGCAGAAGAAACGGACCCGTTCCTCTGGCTCGAAGAGGTGGAGGGCGAGAAGGCGCTTGCCTGGGTGCGGGCACAGAACGACCGGTCGCTGAAGATACTTCAAGCCGACACGCGCTATGCGGATTTGGAGGCGAAAGCCCTCGCGATCCTGGAAGCGAAAGACCGTGTACCGATGCCCGGCTTTCGCGCTGACCGCGTCACCAATTTTTGGCAAGACGACAAGAACGTGCGCGGCCTTCTCCGCCGCACGACGCTCGAGGGCTACGCGCAGAAGGATCCGCCATGGGAGACGATGCTCGATCTCGACGCGCTGGCAAAGGCCGAGAACGCGAACTGGGTGTTCAAGGGTTCGACATGCTTGGAGCCTGAAGAAACGCGTTGCCTCTTACGATTGTCCGACGGTGGCAAAGACGCGGTCGAAGTCCGGGAGTTCGACACGAAGAAGAAGGCGTTCGTGGAAAACGGCTTCCGTTTGCCCGCAGGCAAACAAGACGTCGAATGGCTCGATGCCGACACGCTTTATGTCGGCCGCGATTGGGGCCTCGGCACGATGACGGAGTCCGGATATCCGTTCGTCGCCAAACTCTGGAAGCGCGGAACTAAGATCGAAGAGGCAGTTGAGGCCTATCGCGGCACCGTGAAGGATGTGTCCGCAGGCGCCGGCGTGTGGCGCGATGCCGACGGTAAGGTGCAGGCCGTCACGTTCACCCGCTATGTTTCATTCTTCGAAACCGAACACTACCTCTCGACGGACAAGGGTCTCCAGCGCCTGCCGTTCCCGTTGAAATCGTCGTTACAGACCCTGATCGCGGGCGAACTGGTGCTTACGCTCGAAGACGACTGGACGTGGCAAGGCTCGGCGATGCAGAAGGGCAGTTTGGTGGCGTTTAGTCTGGACGATCTGAAACGCGACACTGCAAACGCAAAGGCCACGGTCATCTACAAGCCGGGCCCGCGTGAATCGATCGAGCAGGTATCGAGCACGCGCAACCGCCTGCTCGTCGCCGTTTATGAGAATGTAAAAGGTGCGCTCTATTCTTACGCCTTTGCGAACGGCGCCTGGACCCGCTCGAAGCTAAATCTACCCGCGAACGCCGCGATCGGCGTCGTTGCGGCGCGCAATCTCGACGACAAGATTTTCGTCAACGCCGCAGGCTTCCTTGAACCCGACGCGCTCTATTTCGGTGACGCGACCGGCGGCACGTTCACGAAGATGAAGTCTCTGCCTCCGCGCTTCGACGCATCGGGCATGCAAGTTCAGCAATTCGAAGCAACGTCGAAAGACGGCACGAAAGTCCCGTACTTCGTCGTGCACAAAAAGGACATCAAGCTCGACGGCGCGAACTCGACGCTCCTCTACGGCTATGGCGGCTTCCAAGTATCGATGACGCCGAGCTATTCCGGCACCGTCGGCAAGCTCTGGGTCGAACGCGGCGGCGTCTATGTGCTCGCCAACATCCGCGGTGGCGGCGAATTCGGTCCCGCGTGGCACCAGGCCGGCCTGAAGACGAAGCGGCAGGTCATCTACGACGACTTCGCCGCGGTCGCCGAAGACCTGATCGCGCGCAAGATCACGAGCCCCCGCCGCCTCGGCATCCAAGGTGGCTCGAACGGCGGCCTCTTGATGGGTGTCGAACTCACGCAGCGCCCCGAACTCTGGAACGCGGTCGTCGTGCAGGTCCCGCTGCTCGACATGCTGCGCTACGACAAGCTACTCGCCGGGGCTTCGTGGGTCGGCGAATACGGCGACCCCGCCGATCCGGTTGAAGGCGCGTTCCTGCGCAAGATTTCGCCGTACCACAGTTTGAAGATTGGCGTGCGATACCCAGAACCGTTCTTCGTCACCTCGACGAAAGACGACCGCGTCCACCCCGGCCACGCCCGCAAGATGGCGGCACGAATGGAAGCGATGGGCCTCCCCTTCCTCTACTACGAAAACATCGACGGCGGCCACGACGCCGCCTCGAACCAACGCGAACGCGCCAAACGCATCGCACTGGAGTTCACCTACCTTGCCCGCAAGCTCATGGATTGAACATTCATGGCTGACATCGTCATCATCGGCGGCGGCCACAACGGGCTCGTTTGCGCGTTCTATCTCGCGCGTGCGGGACGCAAAGTGACCGTACTCGAACGGCGCGGCGTCGTCGGCGGCGCTGCCGTGACAGAGGAGTTTCACCCGGGCTTTCGCAACTCGGTCGCGAGCTACACGGTCAGCCTGCTCAATCCAAAGATTATCGCTGACCTCGACCTGCACGTGCACGGCCTCAAGATCGTCGAACGCAAGATGGCGAACTTTTTGCCTATCGACGATCGCGCCTATTTGGCAGTTGGATCGAACATAAGGCAGGAGGTCGCGAAATTCTCGAACCGCGACGCAACGACGCTTGACGCTTACTACGCGCGCATCGAAGCGCTGGCTGACGTGCTGCGCGGCCTGCTGCTTGAGACGCCGCCGAATGTTGTCGAAGGCGGCTGGTTCGGGGCGATCCCCGAACTGATGAAGTCTGCACGCCTCGGCACTCAGGTCGCGGCACTCCCGATGGAAACCCGCCGCGATCTCCTCGCAATTTTTGCGCGCTCGGCCGGCGACTACCTTGACGGTTGGTTCGAAAGCGATCCGATCAAGGCGATTTTCGGCTTCGACGGCGTCGTCGGCAATTACGCAAGCCCCTACATGCCGGGTACGGCCTACGTGTTGCTCCACCACGTCTTTGGCGAGGTGAACGGCAAACGCGGGGCGTGGGGCCACGCGATCGGTGGCATGGGCGCGATCACGCAGGCGATGGCGAAAGCCTGCACAGAAATTGGCGTCGAAATCCGTACTGACGCGGCCGTCCGCGAGGTGGTCGTAACCGACGGCCGCGTCACCGGCGTCGTCACCGACAAGGGCGAGCGCATCGAAGCCGCAACCGTCGTCTCGAACCTGAACCCAAAACTGCTGTTCGAGCGCCTGGTGAACCCCGCGGTCCTGCCGAAGGATTTTGCCGAACGGATGAAGACTTACCGCTGCGGCTCCGGCACATTTCGAATGAACGTCGCGCTATCCGAATTGCCGCGCTTCAGCTGTCTGCCCGAGCCCGGCGATCACTTGACCTCCGGCATCGTGATCGCCCCGAGCTTGCGCTACATGGAGGTCGCTTACAACGACGCGCGCATGCACGGTTGGTCGCGCGCACCGATCGTTGAAATGCTGATCCCCTCGACGCTCGACGACAGCTTGGCCCCGCCGGGGCAACACGTTGCGAGCTTGTTCTGTCAGCACGTCGCCCCCGAACTGCCGAACGGCCGCTCCTGGGACGCCCACCGTGACGAGGTTGCCGATCTGATGATAGCGACCGTCGACAAACACGCGCCTGGCTTCAAGGCGAGCGTGCTCGGCCGGCAGGCTTTGTCGCCGCTCGACCTCGAACGCACGTTCGGCCTTGTCGGCGGGGATATCATGCACGGCGCGCTATCGCTCGATCAGCTGTTCTCGGCGCGTCCCGTCCTCGGCCACGGCAACTACCGCGCGCCGGTCAAGGGCCTCTATATGTGCGGCGCCGGCACGCACCCTGGCGGCGGCGTCACCGGTGTTCCCGGCCACAACGCCGCGCGCGAAATCCTGAAAGACATTGGCACGAAGCCTAAAGCCGCATAAGCGCGTCGCGCACCGCCTGCGGATAGAGGCGGTGCTCCGCTTCCAAGATGCGCGCTGTTAGCGTTTCTTCCGTGTCGCCTTCCAGAACCGGCACTTGGGTCTGCGCGATTGTCGGCCCGGCGTCGAGTTCGGGCACGACATAGTGCACGGTGCAGCCCGTCACCTTCACACCGGCGGCGAGCGCTTGCGCCTGTGGCTTCAACCCACGAAACGCCGGCAGAAGGGAAGGGTGCATGTTGACGATGTGCCCCTGCCAGTTACGCACGAAACCTGGCGACAGAATGCGCATGAACCCGGCAAGGCAAACGAACTCCACATTCGCACGCGTCAATACGTGATGCAGCTCCGCGTCATAGGCTTCGCGATCCCGATTCTCGCGCCGGAACCGTCCCTGATCGACAAGCGCCGTCTCGACGCCAAGCTCGCGCGCAAGCCCAAGACCATCCGCCTCCATACGGCTCGAAATGACAAGCACGATCTCACCGGGAAAATCCGGCGACCGCGCAGCCTCGATCAAAGCCCGCATATTGCTGCCGCGCCCGGAGATCAGAATAGCGACGCGCTTTCGAGTCAAAGCCCGAGGCGGCCTTTGTACCGCACGGTTGGTTCGCCGTTGCCCTTGATCAATCGCCCGAGCCGGAACACCCGTTCACCTGCATCCGACAACACGCGGGCCGCATCGTCAGCGCGCGCTTCCGCCACCACAACGATCATCCCGATGCCGCAATTGAACGTACGCAACATCTCGCGCTCATCCACGCCGCCCGCACGCGCGAGCCACTGGAACACCGGCAGCGGCATCCAGCTTGCCAAATCGACCTCGATGTCGAGATCATCCGGTACGACACGCGGCGCATTTTCGGTCAAACCGCCGCCGGTGATGTGGGCAAAGCCCTTCACGTCGCTCTCACGGATGGCCGCAAGCGCGCTTTTCACATAAATCCGAGTCGGCACCAGCAGCGCGCGGCCCAGACTCTCGCCCTTAGCGAACGGCGCAGGCGCTTCGAACTTGAGCCCCTGATCCGCCACGATCCGGCGCACCAGCGAAAACCCGTTGGAATGCACGCCGGACGATTGCAGTCCGAGCACCACGTCGCCCGCAACCATGTCGCGCCGCGGCAGCACCTGATCGCGCTCCACAGCGCCGATCGCAAAGCCCGCAAGGTCGTAGTCGCCGCGCGCATACATACCGGG
>JABFRX010000311.1 GCA_013140995.1 Alphaproteobacteria bacterium
AAAGACGCAAGCGACCGCGTCGCCGATTATGTAACAGGTCTCAAGGAACTTGGACCTTTTGCGAGCTACGTCACAGTCAACATCTCATCGCCGAACACGCCGGGCCTGCGCGGCCTGCAAAACAAGCCCGAACTACAAACGCTGCTCACCGCACTCGGCGAAGCGAAAGCAAAGCTCGCGCGCAGAGTTCCGTTGCTCGTGAAGATCGCCCCCGACCTCGACGACCACGCCTGCGCCGATATTGCCGAACTGGCACTCGCCCACAAACTCGACGGCCTCATCGTCTCGAACACGACGACTGCCCGCCCCTCCACGCTGAAAAACCGCCACGCCAACGAAACCGGTGGCCTCTCCGGCGCCCCGCTGTTTGTGCGCTCGACGGCGGTGCTCCGCCAAGTCCGCCGCCTAACCCAAGGCAAGCTCACGCTGATCGGCGTCGGCGGCATTTCCTCCGGCGCCGACGCATTCGCCAAAATCAAAGCCGGTGCCACGCTCGTTCAACTCTACACCGCGCTAACCTACCAGGGCCCCGGCCTCATCACCCGTATCAAGCGCGAACTGCTCGAACTGCTCACGCGCGAAGGTCACCACACGATCGAGACCGTGATCGGCCAAGAAACGGCCTGAGCTAAGCTACAACAGATCGACCACGCGTATCCCGGCCCAAACCGTCGCCGCCGTGATCGCTAGCGACAGCACGGCCGCAGCCAGTGCGACGCATAACAACACGCCGTCCTCTTCGAGATAGGCGAGCGCCAACAGCCCCACCACCAACGACGGGATGATATGGCCGAACGGAAACGGCCAAATCAAAGTCGGCGCAAGCGACAAGACGACGACGCCGACGAGCCGCTTCGTCGCCTCGAACGGTGCGTGCCAGCGCGGACGGACAAACCGCTCCAACCATCTCAGCACTGGCGCCGCGCGCTGAAACACGCCGGCGACACGCGATGTCGCCACACGGCGCTCGGCAATGAACCGCGGCAGCGTCGGACCGGGACGCGCGAGCGTCATCTGAATCGCGGGGTAAGCGAGCAAGAACCCGATGAACGTCGATCCGCCGGGGATAAGCGCAACGAGCGCCATCACCAACAGCACGATCCCAAACGACCGCTCGCGCAGCTCGCCGATCAACCAATCGAGCGTAACAAATTCGCCCGGCGCCTTGCCGAGCAAGTTCTCGATGACGGCCGATGTCGGAACGTGAGACGCCTCACCAAGAACCATGGCATCTCCACAAACCCACAGCGCGAGGCTGGCCTGCCAACCGAAGCCGTCAGGCGTAGGTTGGAGCGGGTGAAGGGAATCGAACCCTCGTCGTAAGCTTGGGAAGCTTCTGCTCTACCATTGAGCTACACCCGCGTGAGGCAGATTTGATAGCACCGCCCGAGGCCGCCTGTGAAGCACCCTAGTTCTTCGTGGCTGTCAGCTCCGTCCGCCGGTTCTGCGCCCGGCCTTCTTCGGTGCCATTATCGGCGACGGGGCTGTCGTCGGCATGTCCGGCTGAGGTCAAACGAGAAGCGTCGATCCCCGCGGCGGTAAGCGCCGCCATCACTTCCTGCGCACGCGCTTGCGAGAGACGCGCATTTTCCTCCCGCGAACCTGTGTTGTCGGTGTAGCCGTCAACCGACACGGTCACCGCGCCGAACTCCTTCAAGATCTCAGCGATTACGGCGATCGTCGATTGCGAATTCGCATCCAGCGTCGTGCTACCGGATTCAAAGGTCAGCCCGTCGAACAGAAATGTCTTCGAGCCGGTCTCGGTGCCGATAAGGAAATTGTAGAGGTTCTCCCCAACGGACCCGGGCGGCACCGTCAACACGGTCCCACTCGGCAGCGCGAGTTGCGTGGCCGCAGGCTCCGCCGGAACTTCCGGCGCAACGGGCTCCGGCTCGGTCACAACAGTTGCCTCGACAGCAGCCCGCTCGGTTCCCAACATGCATGAACGAAGGCCGAAGAACGCCAAGATGATGAGCGCCGCCAGAAGGACCCACGGCGGCAGCACCTGCCAGAAGCTCGGTGCCGCCATCGCCACAACACCAACCGCACCGGCTTCGCGCGACCGCAAGCCAGCCGTGGGCAACGTCGCGGCGAAAGCCATCGCCGGGGCTTCCGCCGTGCCCAGTACACCAAGCCCCAGCAAGTCGCTGAGGCCCGGCGGCGCGAAGGTGCCCAGATAGTCCTTCTGACTCGCAAGAATGCCTGCAAGCGTGCTGGCGGAGAACCCGCCCGCGGGCGCCGCCGTCGCGACCCCGCCCAACACCGTCGGCGCCACCAGCGCCATCAGCTTGCCGGCGCTCGCACCGGACATCTCTGAAGCCGAGCTGACCAGCCGCGTCACACCCAGCGTCTTGTCGTCCAAGATCGCGCCAAGCATTCGATTGCCCAGATCGATCTGCGCGTCCCGCGTCCGCCCGCCGAACAACAGGGCCAGCTGGTCGAGCATGTTGCCGTCGATCTTATGTTCGGTCATCAGCCGGATCAGAGAGCTGGCACCGCTTTCGTTCGAGCCCTTCGCGATCAGCGCGCCCAAGATACTGGCGACCGCCGCCGCCACGCCCTTTCGGGTCGCCGTCGCCGTCTCGCCGGCCATGCTCGCGAAAGTATCGATGAGCTCCGATGTGCTGAGCAAGGCAATCAGTCTAGGAACGACATTCACGGCGCCGCCTCCTTGGCTAGGCTCCGATACATTCGGGAAACGCCCCTCGCAATGTCTATTGCCATCGGCGGCAAAAACAGCGCGCAAGCGAGCGATTTGCACATCCCGTTTGGATATCTATGCTCCGGCAATGACCCAGAACGTGCCCGCGCCTCAGGCGTTCACGCCGCTCGACCCGCGAAAATTCCAAGATCCGAACACGACCGCGAAGGGCGAGCGCCGGGCGAGCGTCGCCTTGAAGCGTCTGGAGACGCTCTGGTTCAACACCGGCACGCTTTGCAACATCGCGTGCAAGAACTGCTACATCGAGTCCTCACCGACGAACGACCGCCTCGCCTATCTGACGGCGGCTGAAGTCGCGGCCTACCTCGACGAGGCAGAGGCGATCAGCCAACGCCCGAAGACCGTCGCCTTCACCGGCGGCGAGCCGTTCATGAATCCGGACATGCCGGCGATCCTGGAGACAACACTGTCGCGCGGCTACGGCGCGCTAGTGCTGACGAACGCGATGAAACCGATGATGCGGCCCCGTGTGCAAAGCGCGATCGTCGATCTTGTCAAGCGTTATGGCGCACGGCTGACGTTCCGCGTCAGCCTCGATCATTGGCGCCAAGATCTGCACGACGACGAGCGCGGTGGGGCCTCGTTCGACGACACGCTCGAGGGCCTGCGCTGGCTGCACGACAACGGCGTCGCAACCGCGGTCGCAGGCCGCCTGCTGTGGGGCGGCACAGATGAAGAGATGCGCGCCGGTTACGCTGCACTCTTCGCGCGCGAGAAACTGAAAATCGACGCCGCAGACCATGCAGCACTGGTGATCTTCCCCGAAATGGACGCCCGCATCGACGTCCCCGAAATCACTGTCGACTGCTGGCGTATCCTAAACAAAGACCCCGGCGACGTGATGTGCGCAGCGAGCCGCATGGTCGTCAAACGCCAAGGTGAAGCGAAACCAGCAGTACTCGCCTGCACGCTTTTACCCTACGACTCGCAATTCGAATTGGGAACCAACCTCGCAGACGCGCTAGCACCCATAAAACTCAACCACCCGCACTGCGCAAAGTTCTGCGTCCTCGGCGGCGGCAGCTGCAAAGCTTAGGTGCGCGCGATCAGCACAAGCCCGCCGCAGCACAACAAGAGTCCAAGCGCCTTCGTCAAACTCATCTGTTCCGCAAACAGCATGTAGCCGATTGGAACCACCATCAGCGCCGCCGCAACGTTGACGATGGCACCCGCCGTATTGAGCGGCCACCCAAGCCGGAACGCCGTCGCAAATCCGAACTCGATCCCGACGATGGACGCGCCGATCGCAGCCGCGATCCCGAAGTCGCGCAACTCCAGACGGTTGGCGCCAAGATCTTGATTGCGCCACCACAACAATCCGGCACACGCGAACGACACGAGATACGCGAACGTCAACAGCCCGAGGATGTTCACCTCAGGCCGCGCCGCCTTCAGAAACGTCTGGTAGGCCACATAAGCCGCAATCGCGAGCAGGAACGGCCAAACAGCGACACCCTGCATTGGGCTCAAGTCCGGAAGTGCTTCGAGAGCTTCAATCCCTGGCCCTGGTAGTTCGAGCCTAAGCCCTGCCCATAAACGCGCTCCGGCGGCTCGGTCAGCCGCTCGAACACGAGCCGCCCCACTATCTGCCCGTGCGTCAGGATAAACGGCACTTCATGGCTACGCACTTCAAGCACAGCACGAGAACCGGCGCCGCCCGCGCCCGAATACCCAAACCCCGGATCGAAGAACCCCGCATAGTGCACCCGGAACTCGCCGACGAGCGGATTGTACGGCACCATCTCCGCCGCGTACTCCGGCGGTATAGACACCGCTTCGCGCGATGCCAAGATGTAGAACTCGTTCGGGTCCAGCACCACCGTCGCATCGGGCCGCGAACGAACCTGTTCCCAAAAGTCGCCAACCTCGTGCACGCCGGGCTTGTCGACGTCGATCAAACCCGCGTGCCGCTTCGCGCGATAACCGACGAGCCCGTCCCAGCCCTTCAAGTCGACGGTGAGCGCGATGCCGTTGGAGATGTCCGCATCGCCCGCGACAATCCCCTGCTCTTCCTGAAGCCGCTTCAATTCGGTGTCCGAGAACGGCGGCGACCCGCGCCGCAGCCTGAGTTGATTGAGCCGTGATCCTTCTCGCACCAAAATCGAGAACGAACGCGGGCTCACCTCTGCGTAGAGCGGCCCCTCGTAACTGGGCTCGATCCGGTCGAATTCCTTCGCGCGATCCGTGATCAACCGCGTGAACACATCGAGCCGCCCGGTCGAACTTTTCGGGTTCGCCACCCCCGACACGCGATAGGGCAACGCCACGCTCTCAAGCAGCGGCACGATGTAAACGCACCCGGCCTCGAACACCGCGCCCTTCGTGAGGTCGATCTGATGCAGCGCAAGTTGTTCGATTCGTTGCTTCACCGTGGCATCGGGGCCGGGCAGAAAGCTCGCACGGATTCGCCAGGCCGTCGCGCCCAACCGCAGGTCCAAACTCGCCGGCTGAATCTGCGCGTCGTCGATATCCTTCAGCGCCTGAATACGCCCGCGCTGGATCATGCCGCGCAGATGGCTTGCGGGCAGGATGCCGGTCGAGTGCCCGCGCTGGATGTCGCCGTCGTCGGCGGGCGTAAACAATGTCGAGGGCTGAGCCATAACGAGTGTTTTAGGCCACTCGCGAACGTCCGGAAAGCGGCGCGGCCGAATGTCCCCAACCCTTGCGCACAAAAAGCGTCCCGCATAAGTTGCGCCCTCGTGGTGATTTGAGCCGGTCAGCTTCGCGGCCACGTTAAACAAACAGCTAAAAGGCCGGGTCGTGTGACCTCCGACCCCGGCTACAGGGATTGCCCCTTAGGTCCGGGGCTTTTTGTTATTCGGAAAGGTTCAGCGATGGGAGAACTACGTCCCGGCCAAACTTACGGCCTGAAGACCCGCCTTGTGCGCGGTGGATTGAAACGGTCGTCGAACGGCGAAACCTCGGAAGCCCTCTATCTCACCTCGGGCTTTGCCTACGACAGCGCCGAAACCGCCGAAGCACGGTTCAAAGGCGAAGACGACGGCTTCGTATATTCGCGCTTCGGCAACCCGACGGTTGCGATGTTCGAAGAACGCCTCGCCCTCATCGAAGGCGCGCCGGTCGCACGCGCGACGGCCACCGGCATGGCCGCCGTCAGCACGGCATTGCTGTGCCATCTGCGCCAAGGCGACCATGTGATCGCGTCGCGCGCGATGTTCGGCGGCTGCCGTTATGTGATCGAGGACGTACTGCCGCGCTACGGCATCACCTCGACGTTGGTCGATGGTACGAACCTCGACGCCTGGCGCGCTGCGGTCAAACCGACAACGAAGGTGCTGTTCCTCGAAACGCCGGCAAACCCGACGCTCGAAATTATCGATCTGAAAGCCGTGGCCGGCATCGCGCACAAAGCGGGCGCGCGCCTCATCGTCGACAACGTCTTCGCGACCCCGGTGCTTCAACGGCCGATGGAATACGGCGCCGACATCGTCGTTTACTCGGCGACAAAGCACATGGACGGCCAGGGCCGCTGCCTCGGCGGCGCGATCCTGTGCGACAAAAAATTCCTGACCGATCACCTGCAACCCTTCATCCGCAACACCGGCCCAAGCCTCAGCCCGTTCAACGCCTGGGTCCTGCTGAAGTCGCTGGAGACGCTGGACCTGCGCGTGCGCGCGATGTGCGAACACGCCGCCGCCGTCGCCGATGCGCTGGCGCGCGAGAAGAAGGTAAAGCGCGTCATCTATCCGGGCCGCCCCGATCATCCGCAGGCAGCGCTCGCGCGTGCCCAAATGGGACTCGGCGGCTCGCTTGTCACATTCGAGATCGACGGCGGCAAGGCTGAGGCGTTCAAATTTGCCAACGCCCTAAACCTTATCGACATCTCGAACAACCTGGGCGACGCGAAGTCGCTAATCACCCACCCAACTACAACCACCCATTTCCGCTTGACGCCTGAGGCAAGGGCGGAGCTAGGTGTCACCGACGGCATGTTGCGCCTGTCCGTCGGCCTCGAAGATCCGGCCGACATCGCCGACGATCTGCGTCAGGCCCTGAAAGCACTGTAGAGGTCACCATGCACGAATACCGCGCCACGACGAGCTGGCAGCGCTCGTCCGCCGACTTCACTTACGAAACCTACAACCGCGCGCACGAGGTGAAATTCGGCGGCGGTGAAGTCGTGCCGTGGTCGGCGGCGCCGGAGTTCAAAGGCGACGCGATGCGCGTCAATCCTGAAGAGGCTTACGTCGCCTCACTTTCGACCTGCCACATGCTGACGTTTTTGGCCGTCGCCGCACGCAAGCGGTTCACCGTCGACAGTTACGTTGATGAGGCGGTGGGGGTCATGGAGAAAGGGCCCCAAGGAAAATACTGGGTCAGCCGTGTCACACTTCGGCCCAAAGTGGCGTTTTCGGGCGACCGTCAACCATCCCCCCAAGAGATTTCCGACCTCCATCATGCTGCGCACGAGAATTGCTTTGTTGCGAACTCAGTGAAATCGGCAGTAACGGTAGAGTTGAGATGAAGCGGGAAACGGGGATCGAGCTTGGCGACGCGGTGCCGGCTCAGGGGTTGAGCGGGGGCCACATGTTCCAACGCACGACGCGGGAAATTAAGGTATCGGTGCAGCCGGCCTATTTGGCCGACCAGTCGGCGCCGGACAGCAACCATTTCTTCTGGGCCTACACCGTCCTGATCGAAAACGGCGGGCGCGATACGGTTCAATTGCGCACGCGCTATTGGCGCATCATCGACGCGAACGGCCGCACGATCGAAGTGAAAGGCGCAGGCGTCGTGGGTCAGCAACCGATCCTGCGTCCGGGCGAAAAGTTCGAATACAAATCCGGCACGCCGCTGGAAACGCCATCGGGCATGATGCTGGGCGCTTACCAGATGCAAACGGCGGAAGGCGTGGCGTTCCAAGTGGACATCCCGCTGTTCCCGCTCGACAGCCCGCATGAAGCGCGCCGCATTCATTAATTCTCGTCAAAGAACGTGGAATTGCTTGGGTTGGAAACGGCGTACGTCAAGGGCGGCGGCGCGACAAATTCGTGAAACCCGGTATTGAAATAATAGCCGCGGATGCTTTGATCTGAGCCGGGGTCGTGCACGTAATGTCACCTCCCGAGGAGCTGATTTTTCAATGGCGTCCATGATCCGCAAAAACGCGACCAAGCCGAAACTGGTCGAGCAATCGCGCCCGACACGCGAAGAAGCCGAGACGGCGGTCACGACGCTCCTGCGTTGGGCGGGCGACGACCCCGCACGCGAAGGCCTGCGTGACACACCGGCGCGCGTGGCACGCGCATTCGAGGAGTGGTTCTCCGGCTACAACGAAGATCCCGAAGACTACATGAAGCGTACCTTCGAAGAGGTTGAGGGCTACGACGAGATGATTGTGCTGCGCGACATCCGCTTCGAGTCGCATTGCGAACATCACCTCGCCCCGATTATCGGCAAGGCGCACGTCGCCTACCTGCCCACCAACCGCGTCGTTGGCATCTCGAAACTTGCCCGCGTGGTGGAAGCCTACGCCCGCCGCCTGCAGGTGCAGGAAAAGATGAACGCCCAGATCGCGAACTGCATCCAAAAGGTGCTGGAGCCGAAAGGCGTGGCGGTGGTCATCGAAGCTCAGCACCAATGCATGACCACGAGAGGCGTCCATAAGCCCGGCGTCACGATGGTCACCTCGACCATGCTAGGCGCCTTCCGCAAAGACCCGATGACGCGGCGCGAGTTCCTAACCATCATCGGCAACCCGGCATCGAGCTTGGACGGGTAGCGCAAAAGAAACCAAGTAAACGTTTTCATCCCGGACGCTAGCGAAGCCCGCTGCGCAAGCGGCGCGGCGTAGCTTGCGAGCCGGGACCCAGGAGACGAGGCACCGCCATATTCCCCTGGGTCCCGGCTCTCGCTTCGCTATGCTCCCCTCGGCCGGGATGACAACTTTTGGGTTGGGTGTATGGTTCCAGAAAGCTTCGAAGTTAGAGTCTTCTTGTGAGCCAAACCTACACCCCCCGCGAAATGGTCGAACGCCTCGTCGCCTTCGACACCACGAGCCGCGACTCGAATTTGCATCTGATTTCGTTCGTCGAAGACTACGCCAAAGCGCACGGCCTCTCCCCCCGCCGCATCCCGAACGCTGAAGGCACCAAAGCAAACCTGCTCATCTCGCTCGGGCCAAGCGAACCCGGCGGCATCATTCTCTCCGGCCACACCGACGTTGTTCCGGTCGACGGTCAACCGTGGGACACCGACCCGTTCAAAGCGGTCGAGAAAGACGGCAAGCTCTACGGCCGCGGCACGTCCGACATGAAGTCGTTCTCCGCCGTGATCCTGGCGCTCCTGCCGGAGTTCCAAAAACGCCGCCTCAAGACGCCGGTCCACATCGCACTCTCCTACGACGAAGAAGTGGGCTGCCTCGGTGTCCGCCCGATGATCGCCGAAATCGTGAAATCGGTACCCACGCCGAAGCTCGCGATCATCGGCGAGCCGACGGACATGAAGGTCGTGAACGCGCACAAAGGCATTCGCTCGTTCCGCACGACCGTCACCGGCCGCGAAGCGCACTCCAGCCAAACCGACAAGGGCGTCAACGCCGTCATGGTCGCCGCCGAATTGATCATGCATCTAAGCGCGCTCGCCGAAGAGATGCGCGAACGCGGCGACCCGTCTGGCCGATTCGACCCGCCTTACACCACCGTGCAATCGTCGACGATCGAAGGCGGCACTGCGCTCAACATCCTCGCGCGCCACTGCATGTTCCAGTGGGAGTTCCGTTATCTGCCCGGCACCAGCCGCGACGACATCGTCGAACGCTTCATCGCGCACACGAAAGAAAATGTCCTACCGCGTCTGCACCGCATCGCCCCCGAAGCAGACATCGTAACCCTACCCCGCGCGCATGTTCCCGCCCTTATCGCGCGCGAAAACTGCCCCGCGGAGGTATTGGCGAAACAACTCACCGGCCGCAACCACGCCGAAGCGGTCGCGTATGGCACGGAAGCAGGCCTATTCCAAGAAGCGGGAATCCCGTCGATCGTCTGCGGTCCGGGCAACATCCAACAAGCCCACAAGCCGAATGAGTTCATCGAACTCTCACAGATCGACGCCTGCACGGCATTCATGCGCCGCCTGATGGATCACGTCTGCGCCGCTTGAATATCCTGCGGCTGAAAACGATAGACCGTCGAGCAAAACTCGCACGTGGCACGGATCATCCCGCCTTCATCGGCAAGCTCGCGAACCTCTTGCTCGGGATATTGCGACAACACAGCAGCCACGCGGTCCGAACTGCAGCGGCAACCGAACTGCAACTCGTGCCGGTCGAACACGCGCACGCCGTCCTCATGGAACAGCCGGAACAGCAATCGCTCCGCCTCCACCTGCGGATCGACGAGTTCGTGCGCCTCGGTAGTGGCGAACAGCGCAGACGCGCGCACCCAATCGTCCGGATTCTCGGCTACCGGCGCGTTCAGTCCGCCAAGTGCCGCCAAGTTCTGGATCATGATGCCGCCCGCCCGCCAATGCGGCCGCGCTCCGTTCGCACCGCGCGCGCTCAACGTCGCGACGCCAAGCTTGATGCGCGTTGGTATCTGCTCAGAGCGTTCGAAGTAGCCCACCGCACCGTCGCCTAGTCCCGGACCGTCGAGCGGCACGATCCCCTGATACTGCTCCATGTCGGCGCCTTGATCGATCGTGATCGCAAGCGATCCTTCACCCACCAGCGCCTCGAACGCCGGCGCCGCCCCAAGCGCCTCGACCGCCGCACGGTCGAACATCGCACACGCGCGTAACGTGCCCGGCGTCATGTAGTCGGCAACGATCATCCGAAGCGGCCCGTTGCTGCGCGTTTGCAGTGTGAGCGTACCATCGAATTTCAACGACGCACCAAGTAGCGCAGCCAACGCCAACGCCTCGCCCACCACACCGGACACCGCATCCGGGTACCCATGCGCCGCGATCACGCGATCGGCGAGATCGGTCAGATGCACCACCCGGCCGCGAACGTTCATGCCTTCGATTTGGAAGCTGCGAACGAAGTCGGCCGTCACGACAACGCCCAGGCGAGCACAGCCTTTTGCGAGTGCAGCCGGTTCTCGGCTTCGTCAAACACGGCCGACTGCGGCCCGTCGAGAACCGAATCGCTGACCTCTTCGCCGCGATGCGCGGGCAGGCAATGCATAAAGATCGCCTTTTTGCCGGCCGCCGCCATCAGCCGCTCGTCCACGCGGTAGCGCGCAAGCACATTGTGCCGCGAACGCGTCCCGCCTTCGCCGAGCTGATCTGACTCCGACATCTGCACCCAGGTATCGGTCACGACCGCGCTGGTCCCTGAAACCGCTTCATACGGATCGCGCACGATATGAACCTTGCCGCCCTGCTCCTTAGCCCATGCCGTCACGTGGCGGTCAGGCTCGGACTCCGGCGGACAGGCGACGCGAAGCTCGAACCCAAACTTCACAGCAGCATGAATCCACGACGCACAAACGTTGTTACCGGCCCCCGACCAAGTCACGACCTTACCCCCGATCGGCCCCTGATGCTCCTCGAACGTCATGACGTCCGCCATCAGCTGGCACGGATGCGTCTTATCGGTGAGCCCATTAATCACCGGAACTGAGGCGCTCGCCGCAAGCTCAAGCAGGCTCTGATGCTTCTTCGAACGCAGCACTATCCCGTCGACATAACGCGACAGTACCCGCGCCGTATCGCCCACCGTTTCGCCGTGTCCGAACTGCATGTCGCGCCCGTCGAGGAACATGCATTCCCCGCCCAGTTGGCGCATCCCCATATCGAACGAAATCCGCGTGCGCGTGGAGGGCTTTTCGAACACGAGCGCAAGCATTCGCCCCTTCAGCGGCTGCGCATCGTCTGCGGCGCCCTTTGGCCGTCCGTTGCGCGCATTCTTCATCCGCTTCGCATCGTCGATCAAACGGCGCAGCATCGCGCCGTCGAACGCATCGAGATCGAGAAAGTGCTTGAGGCTCATTTCGCAGCATCCTGAGCCGGCGTGTGCGAAAGGCTCAGGCACGCATCGTTGATGATACCGATCGCCTCGCGCACATGCTCTTCCGTGATGATCAGCGGCGGTAGAATGCGCACCACGTTGTCGCCAGCGCTAATCGTCAGCAGCCCGCGCGCGCGCAGCGCGTCGATAACCTCGTTGTTGGGAAGTTTGCACTTCAGCCCGAGCAGAAGCCCATGGCCGCGCACTTCCTCGACCACGGAGCGATTGCGATCGACGATCATCGCAAGCTGCTGGCGCAGATAATTCGAAACCTTGTTCACGTGCTCCAAGAATTGGGGCTCCAGCACGACATCGAGCACCGCATTGCCGACCGCCATCGCGAGCGGATTGCCGCCGAACGTCGAGCCGTGCGACCCAGCCGTCATCCCAACCGCGGCGCGCTCAGTCGCCAGACACGCCCCCATCGGGAACCCGCCGCCGATCCCCTTCGCGATCGCCATGATGTCGGGCGTAATCCCCGCCCACTCATGCGCGAACAGCTTGCCCGTCCGGCCAACACCGGATTGCACCTCATCGAGCAACAACAACAGCCCATGCTCGTCGCAAAGCGCGCGCAGAGCCCGCAGGAACTCCGGCGGCGCCACACGCACGCCACCCTCGCCCTGGATCGGCTCGATGAGCACACCCGCCGTATGCGGCCCAATGGCGGCCTTTAGCGCGTCCAGACTGCCGAACGGAACCTGATCGAACCCATCGACCTTCGGCCCGAAGCCGTCGAGGTGCTTCTTTTGCCCACCGGCGGCAATTGTCGCTAGCGTTCGTCCATGAAACGCGCCCTCGAAAGTGGCGATGCGAAACCGCTCAGTCCGCCCATGGTGCGAGTGAAACTTGCGCGCCATCTTGACGGAGCACTCGATCGCCTCGGCGCCCGAATTGCAGAAAAACACCGTGTCCGCGAACGTCGCCGCGACCAGCCGCTCGGCCAGGCGTTGCTGCCCCGGGATCTGGAAGATGTTGGACGTATGCCAAACCTTGGCAGCCTGCGCGGTCAGGGCCGCGACCAAATGCGGATGGGCATGACCCAGCGCATTGACGGCCACGCCCGACCCAAAATCGAGGAAACGTCGCCCGTCCGTCGCGAAGACATAAGCGCCCTCCCCCTTTTCCAAGGCGATCGGGGCACGCGCATAGGTCGGCAAAATCGGCGAAATCACAGCTTTTCCTCAAGCTCACACACGGAAATACCCAGGTTTTCCGCTAAGTCCACTAATGGGTGGCATAAGCTATTATGTCAACGATTCCGGGCGATTCGTTAACTATGTGTTCCGGCGGGCACAAATCCCCAATAACTAGATGTAGTCCCAGCCGTTAGAACTTGTAGGTCCAGTTCCGATCCCTACTATACCTCGCTTAACCATTCTCGCCCCCAGCGAGGGAGAACAAAAATGGGTTGGACGGACGAACGCGTCGAACAACTGAAGCAACTTTGGGCAGAAGGACTAAGTGCAAGCCAAATTGCCCGCCAACTCGGCGGGGTCACCCGGAACGCCGTCATCGGCAAAGTTCACCGCCTGGGACTAGCCGGCCGCGCGACCCCCGCCCGCGCCGAACGCCCTCGCATTCAAACAGTCCGCCGCGTGGCTCGCCCACGCCCGGCGCCGATGGTGCAGGTGCCGATCATCGAGCGCGACCCCGTGGTCGACGATCAGGGCCGCAAGACTACCGTACTCACGATCTCGGACCGCATGTGCAAATGGCCGATCGGCGATCCGTCGACCAGCGATTTCCACTTCTGCGGCCATTCGCCGAAAGTGGGATCGCCCTATTGCGACGCGCATTGCGTCAAGGCTTTCCAGCCGACGCAGGGTCGCAGAGATCGGGAACGCGATAAAGACTACCGCCGCTATCTGGCGAACAGCTAAAGCCTCACGGTTTTGAGGGGAAGATGAAAGGGTCCGCCGTAAAGCGCGGGCCCTTTTGTTTTGGTCTCAAGTCTTCAGCGACTCGTCCAACGCATAGCCGGCCGACCGCACCGTGCGGATGGGGTCCTGCTCGCCGCCCTCGATCAGCGCCTTGCGTAAGCGCCCGATGTGCACGTCGACCGTGCGGGCATCCACATAGACGCCTGAACCCCACACCGCATCGAGCAACTGCTCGCGGCTGAACACGCGTCCCGGGTGTTGGATAAAGTGGTCGAGCAGCTTGTATTCCGTCGGTCCCAGATGAATCTCTCGGTTGCCCCGCCGCACGCGATGCGTCGTCCGGTCGATCGCGACATCGCCGAACGAGACGATATCCTCAGCCAGCGCCGGCCGGATGCGCCGCAGCACCGCGCGCATACGCGCTAGCAACTCCGTCATCGAAAACGGCTTCGTGATGTAATCGTCCGCGCCGGTATCGAGCCCGCGCACACGGTCCGCTTCCTCACCGCGCGCCGTCAGCATGATGATCGGCACGTTCTTCGTCTCGGCACGTCCGCGCAAACGCCTGCAAACCTCGATGCCTGAAACTTTCGGCAGCATCCAATCGAGTACCACAAGATCGGGCGTATCTTCCGCCGCAACGAGCAGCGCCTCTTCGCCATCAAAAGCCTCGACGGCGCGGTAGCCCTCTTTCTCGATGTTGTAGCGAAGGAGGGTCATCAGCGACGCCTCGTCTTCAGCGATCAGAATCAACGGCTTTCGCTCAAGCCCCGGCCGCCCGCCGCCCGCATCAAGATTCGTCATGCCGGGTAATGGTCGTTGTTGACGTTGTGTCGCTCTTGGGCCGGTCTTCGCCGATCTTCGTGCCGGTCGCCGCGTAGTAGACCGTCTCTGCGATGTTCGTTGCGTGATCGCCGATCCGCTCGAAGTTCTTCGCAATGAACAGCAAATGGGTCGACGGACCGATCTTGCGCGGGTCTTCCATCATGTAGGTCAACAATTCGCGGAAGAGCGAATTGTAGAGCTCGTCGATGTCGTTGTCGTTCTTCCATACGCGCAGCGCCGCCTCGCCGTCGCGCCTGGCGAACGCGTCGAGCACCGCCTTCACCTGTGTCAAAGCCTGCCGCCCCATCCGCGTAAGCCCTTGCGCCAAATGCTGGTCCGGCGCATCGCGCGCGACCACCAGCGTGCGCTTGGCGACGTTCTTGGCAAGGTCGCCGATACGCTCCAAATCGTGCGAAATCTTGAGCGCCGCAAGCGTCTCCCTAAGGTCCATCGCCAACGGCTGGCGCAGCGCAAGCAAACGCACTGCCTGTTGCTCGATCTGCGCCTCGAATAAATCGATTTTGCCGTCCGTTGCTATCGTCTGCTCGGCAAGCGGCATGTCGCGCCTAGAGATCGCCTCGATCGCGTTAGCAAGCTGCGCCTCGCACAGCCCGCCCATCTGCACGATCGCCGTGCTGAGCGCCTCAAGCTGATCGTGGAACGATTTGACGATGTGCTCGGCCATATTTGCCTCGTGCAACGGGAGCCCAACTACCCAGGCTCCACGGACCTAATGCAACGATTCTATGAAGGATTCATGACGCCGTCAGCAACCCGGCCTGCGGCGCGTCGCTTTGCCCGACTTCGGTCGCGAGCGGCAGGAAGACCGTGAACGTCGAACCCTCGCCGACCTTGCTCTCGACAAGGAGCCGCCCGCGATGCCGGTTCACGATGTGCTTGACGATGGCGAGCCCCAACCCCGTCCCGCCGATTGCCCGGCTGCGACGCACGTCGACGCGGTAAAATCGCTCGGTGAGCCGCGGAATGTGCTCCCGCGCAATGCCTTCGCCACGGTCCTTCACGGCGAAATAGACGGCAGGCGACGGACCCGGCTCGCCCGGATCGGCGCGCCGCGTGCCCAGCTCCAGCGTCACGATCGTCTGCGGCCGTCCGTATTTGATCGCGTTGTCGACGAGGTTCTGCACCACTTGAAACAACTCGTCACGGTCGCCGGCAACGTTTGGCAACGACGTCGGCTCGGCGATCTCAAGTTGGATGTTCGCGCCGAGGGCTTGCGGCGAAAGCGCGCTCGCGACCTCTTCCACGACATCGCCCAGATTGACGTTGCCCGCCGGCCGAACGTGTTCGTTAAGCTCGATCCGCGAAAGCGACAGCAGATCGTCGATCAGCCGCCGCATGCGCGTCGCCTGCTCAGCCATGATCCCGAGGAACCGTTCCTGCGCTTCCGGATCGTCCTTGGCGTGCCCGCGCAACGTATCGATGAAGCCGGTCAGCGAGGCGAGCGGCGTGCGCAGCTCGTGGCTCGCATTCGCAACGAAATCCGCGCGCATCTGCTCCACGCGCTGCGCCTTCGTCGTATCCCGAAGCACGATCAACGCCGACCGTAGAATGCGGTCGCCATCTTCGATCGGCGCAAGGTAGGCCTCGAAGTTCTGCTCGTGGGCGCCAACGACCGGAAACTCGACCCGCTGCGCACCACGGCCCGCAAGCACCATGTCGAGTGCCGTCAGCACCTGCGGCGCGCGCAAGACGCTCGCCAGATGTTTACGCAGTTCCACGACGCCGAATTGCTGCTCGAACGCATCGTTCGCGGCGATGATCCGCCCGGTGTGATCTGTCATCAAAACAGGGTCGGGTAAGCGCCGCACCAACTCGGCAGGCGAGGTATCCGAGCGTGACGGCGGTTGCGAAAACTTGATCGGCGCGTCAGTCGGCTGCACGACAGCGGGCGCCGGCTGCGTCCAAACCGGATCGGGCAGACTGCGCACGAAGGCGAACCGCGCCACCGCAATCAGCGCGACGCCGAAGGCAAGGAACAAGCTAAGCGTCCAAGCCTGTGTCCACGCGGCAAGCACGAGCAGCGCGCCGCACGCGGCCGCCAGCGTGTATTTGACGTCGTCCATGCGCACAGAAAGCGGCGTACGCGCGCGCTTGTCGCCCGCCTTCGAGGCGTCGGCGCTTGGCTTCAATTGGCCGCGGTCGGAACCCGCCGCTTTTGGGGGGACTGCGGCCCCTTCGCCGGTGACTGACATTTCGAACCCCTCCCCGGCGTCGACGACGACCTCCCCCCGGAGTCGGCGCGCGGCGCGCGGTTCGCTAACATAGAACCACAACATGCCCGCCGCCGCGAGCTTGGCAAGGACCGCCGCGCCGAACACAAATTCAAAACCAAGCGAGGCGGCCATCGTCCCGCCTGCGATCGCCCCGAAAACCTGAACCAGAGATTGCGCAGAGTTAACCATCGCAATCCGCATCGGTAGATCGGAGCGGTCGCCGAACTCGAGCACCATGTTCTGCGCGGCGATCAAGTAGCCCGCGAACCCGGCCCCGATCCCGACGAAGCAAAACATCACAGATGCCGAATCCGTCGACATCGCAAGAGCAATCGTCGCCCCGGCCCATAGCAAGAGCGCCGGCACAAAGACCGCTTTGAATCCCATCCGGTCGGCAAGCGCGCCCCAACCAAGATTCGCAACCGTCTGCGACACGAGAAGTGCGAGGGACAAGAGGCCGATCTTCTCGCCGGTCAACCCTTGCGT
>JABFRX010000254.1 GCA_013140995.1 Alphaproteobacteria bacterium
GCGCGTGGTCGCGGCGTTGGGCTCGATGTCGCGCCCGTGGCGCAGGATCAGGCCCAACGCGCCGCCGTCTTGCGCGGCGAGTGCGAGCCTGCGCGTCATCGTGAGATCGAGCACGCGCGTTTGTGCCGGGAACTCGGCGATGACGGCGGCGAAGCCGCGGCACTTCAACGCCTCGCCCATCGCCCAGAGCACGTCCTCCGCGCGGGGGACATTCAGGTAGATCAGCGTGTCGATGCCGGCGGCGTGCAAACCCGGCAGATAGGGACGGCCGTACTCGGCGGCCGTGAAGTCGTGCTGGATGTAGAGCGTGTGCGCGGTCTTGGCCTGCCCACGCGCGGCGAGTGCGAAGGCGAAGCCCGCGGCGGCGGTGAGATCGCCCGCCGTCTTCGGCATCAACTCGTGCACCGCGCCCAGCATCAGGCCGCCGCCCAAGGTCGCGTCGATGCCGGCGACGCCGGTCTCGACGTGGGCGCGTCGGTCGCCCGCCTTGCCGGGGTAAGCCGCCTCGATCGCGGCGATCGTTTGCTTCAGCGCGGAGAGCCCTTCGGGACGGCGCGGGGCCGCGCGATGATGCAAAATCTTATCCGTTAGATGCGTTAGATTGGCGGTTTCTCGCGGGTTTTGCCGTTTGAAATCCGTTAGAAATGCGTTTGGGACCCGTTTGGAAACGGGTTCTTCCCAGGTTTGTTCGCGGGACACGTCGTCCTCCGCCGCCAGGATCGTTGGCACGGGTCAGCCCTCTTTGCTCTTGCAATTGTTCTTATTTTGTTCTATTCTGGGTGGTGTTGAGAGTCAAGGGCCTACCGCACCGGTTCGAACAATTTTGGTGACATAATAGACGTGCGTGAGCCAGAAGGCTTGCGTAGTGCTAATGGTCATCTTGCCGCGAGGCGGGCATACCGCGAGAGGCGGTCATCAATGATGACGAAAACTCAGACTACTTATTCGCCGGTAAGATCGGCTGCATGGGTGTGAAAAACACTCTGTTGGCGCGAAGCGACGCCGTATCGCTGCACGTCTCCTTCCAGCCTCTCTCTTCCTTCCGAAAAGTCGTTGAGCCTTTACGCAGCACGTAGACATAGGCACGCCCAGCCGGTGCTCCGCCGTCCTTGCCGCAGAACCAATCGCTGGCGAAGGTCAATCCGGTTGCATCCATCTTGAACCAAAATTCGTCATGTATGCTCCAGAGCGCGCTTGTTGCAATCAGCGAGCCGGACTGATCGAGTACGTAGATGCGCGACCAGCTGTAATCAACGCAATCGGTCCATAGTGTTCGAACCAAGACATAGTCAGACGTAGCCGCAATCTCTGCCGTGTTTGCGGAATCGTGCCATGGCCTTGGCGTTGAGCCTTCATCGTAACGCGCGTGCTCGGCTCGTACCACGCCGTTCACAACGAGCCGGTCGTTGACCGGCAACTCAATGAGCAGTTCACCAACTTTGGCCGAATAGCCGTCAACGGGATAAACATAGCCGCACGCGTCCGAGCGATCGTCTGCCAGTGCCGGCGCGCGGCCCATAATCACGACAGCGAGCAACACCAATGCGCGTGCGAGCATGGTCAGCGCTCCTACATCGGTGCTCAGCGGTTTTCCGACGGCGGCAGCGGGCCTGTCATCGGCTTGAACGCTTTCGCGCGGGTGTGGGCTTCGGCGCGTTGGGCTGGGGTTAGTTTGACGTGGAGTGCGCCCATGGCGGAGTCGGGCGGCGGCTTCATGATGTCGAACCTTGTTTCGGGCAGCATTTTGAAACCTTCGCGTGCGCCTAAGATGTACCACATGTAGGACTCGACCAGGTCGGTGCGGCCGCCGTCGCCGGTTTCGAGCATGAGGGCGGTGTTGTACATTGCAGGGCCGTGGCCGTATTTTGCGGCCCACAAGTACCAGCGCGCCGCTTCGCCCAAATTTTCGGGGACGCCGTAGCCGTTGTCGTGGATCGTGCCCAGATCCATCATCGAGCGGCGTTCGCCGCCCATTGCGGCTTGCAGGTGGTATTTCCGCGCCTTCTCGAAGTCGCGGTCGATGACGCCGCGTTTGCCGTCCATGTATTCGACGCCGAGGCGGCGGGCGGCTTCGACGTCGCCGGTGCCCGCGCGGTCCGTCCACCAGGCGAGCGCTTCGGCATAGAGGCCGCGGCGGAAGAGGTCGTCGCCTTCCGTGCGCGCGGGCGCCGATTGTTCGGCTTGGGCGATGATCGTGTGTGCGGCGAACAGGGCGCTTGCGGCAACGCCGGCTGCGAGGGCGAGGCGGGCGAGTGTGCTCATCGGTGGTTCCACGCGTGTACTTGGGTCCCCCGACTCTGCCGGGCGGACTTGCGAAATGCTAGTGGGCATCCAACCCTCGCGGTTGCGGACGGGCTGTCGATTGCGCATGGTCCCAACTCCAAGAGGATGAGATCAATGGCGTTGAAGGTCGTGGGCTCCGGCCTTGGGCGGACGGGGACGAAGTCGCTGCAGACGGCGCTCAATATGTTGGGGTTTGGGCCGTGCCATCACATGGTCGAGGTGTTCCAGCATCCGGAGAGTGTGCCGCTGTGGATCGATGCAGGCGCCGGCCGGGCCGACTGGGACAAGATTTTTGCCGGCTACGGTGCGATGGTCGACTATCCGGGTGCGCATTATTGGCGCGAGCTTGCGGCGCATTATCCGGATGCAAAGGTGCTGCACTCCGTGCGCGATCCTGACAAGTGGTTCGGCTCCACGCAGGCGACGATCTTCGCGCCGGGGTCGCTGGTCACGCAGGACGACGGACCGATGGGCACGTTCTTCCATAGCTTCACGAAAGACTTTCGGGCGCACATGCACGACCGGGCCTATATGACCGACTATTTCCGTAGGCACACTGACGAGGTGAAGCGCACGATCGCGCCGGAGCGGTTGCTCGTCTACGAGGCGGGGCAGGGTTGGGCACCGCTCTGCACGTTTCTGGGCGTGCCGGTGCCGGATGCGCCCTATCCGTCGGAGAATTCCCGCGCCGAGTTCATCGCACGGGTGGCGGCGCGGGGGACGTAGATCATGCCGCAGAAGGTCACGATCTATCATAATCCAAAGTGCGGGACCTCGCGCAACGTGCTTGCGTTCATCCGCGAGCGGGGGATCGAACCAACGGTCATCGAGTATCTGAAGGAGCCGCCGTCGCGGAACGAGCTGCAGTCGCTGATCAAGCGATCTGGCGGCACGGCGCGCGACATGCTGCGTGCGAAGGAAGCGCTGACCGAGGAGCTGGGCTTGAACGATCCGAAGGCGAGCGACGCGAAGATCGTGGACGCCATGATCGCGCATCCGATCCTGATCAACCGGCCGATCGTGGTGACGGAGCGTGCGGTGAAGCTTTGCCGGCCGTCGGAGACCGTGCACGAGATTTTGTCAACGAAGTGAGGATGCCATGAAAGCCGCCGTCTACTACGAGAATGGTCCGCCGTCCGTGTTCAAGTACGAGGACGTGGAAGACCCGGTTTGCTACGCGCCGGGGGTTGTCATCAAAGTCGAGGCGGTGAGCATCGAGGGTGGTGACACGTTGAACCGCCTCGGTGGCGCGCTTATCACGCGGCCGCATATCGTGGGCTATCAGGCGGCAGGGACGATCGTTCAGGTTGGGAAGGAGGTCACGCACCTCAACGTCGGCCAAAAGGTCGTGACCGTGAACGCGTTCGGCAGCCACGCGGAGTTGCGCGCGGTGCCGGCGCGCAATGCGTGGCTTGTTCCGGACGGGTTCGACGTGCGCGAGGCATCTGCCATTCCGGTGCCGTTCGGGACGGCGGACGATTGCCTGTTCGAGTTCGGGCGTTTGAAGGCCGACGAGACGGTGTTAGTGCAGGCGGGCGCCGGTGCGGTCGGGATCGCTGCAATACAGCTCGCAAAGCGGGCAGGGGCGCGGGTGCTGGCGACCGCGTCGAGCGACGAACGACTCGCGAAATTGAAGCCGCTCGGGCTGGACCACGGCATCAACTATGCGAAGCAAGACATCGTTGCCGAGGTAATGAAACTCACCGACAACAAGGGCGTCGATGTCGTCGTCGATCCAGTCGGCGGGTCTACGTTGCAGAAAAGCTTGCTGTGCCTTGGTGCCCGCGGACGCTGCTCAATGGTCGGCAATGCGGGGCGCGAGGCGGTGAAGCTCGATGTGTCGAGCCTGATGGCGGGCAATCGCTCGCTGACCGGCGTTTTTCTGGGCGCGGAGATTTTCACCGACCGCGTGCACGACATGATCCAACGCCACATCGACGACGCTGCGAAGGGTAAGCTCAAAGTCGTGATCGACAAGACGTTCGCGCTTAAAGACGCGGCGGCCGCGCACGCCTATATTGAAAGCCGGCAAGCGGTGGGGCGGGTGTTGTTGGTGCCCGGCCCTTGCTGAATCGAAGCGGCAGAAAGAGCCGGCAGGAAGCCGGCGGTCCCAGGGAGGTTAGAACCGCCCGCCCGTGCGGAAGCCGCCGCTGCGGCTGCCGCCGCCTATTTTGCCTCCGATTTTTGGAAAGCCGGAGGAAGGGAGGCGGAAGCGCGGGCTTTTGCCCCATGTGTTTTTGCGGCGGTCGTCATCATCGTCGTCGTCATCGTCGTCCCAGTCGCGGCGTTTGCTGTAACCGCGCTCGAACACGTCCCAGAGCACCGCGCCTTGGAGTGCGCCGCGGACGATGCCACCGATGAGTTCGCCCAGCATGTCATTGTTGTTGATTTGGAATTGGCCCCAAGGGCCGTCGTAGTTCTTCGCGCGGACCTTGTCGCGCACGCCTTCGAGTTCGCTGCGGCGGCGCGCGATTTCACGGGTCTCGTCGCGTATCTTGGTGACCTCCGCTTCGGCCTTCGCGGTCGCGTTTTGCGTGAGTTCGATTTGCTGCACCAGACGATCGTCGTCCGTCGTGCGGGTCGTGCGCGCTTCGCGGTACATCGTTTGCAGGTCTTCGCTGGCGATCGCCTGGGAGAGGACGGCCAGCGCTTCGTCGTGCGCGCGACGGTCGCCATCGTCGAGCAGTTTCGTGCGTTCCTGGTCGAGCGCGGCGAGCGCGCTTTGCGCTTTCGACAACGCGTCGGTCGCGGCTTTCAATTCCGCCTGAGCGGTCGCGAGTTTCGTTTCGAGCGCCAAGATTCCGGCGTCCATGAGCGCCGCGCGCTCGATCTCTTCGAGTTTGCGGTCTTCG
>JABFRX010000284.1 GCA_013140995.1 Alphaproteobacteria bacterium
GGACGGCGGGGGGATACCGGGCCGGAATTCGAGCGAACAACCCCATGTACCCGAAGCTTAGAGGCGGTTCCCGATTTCGTTGATCCACTCAGTCTGTCATCCCCAAGCGGAGCGCAGCGAAGCGCGCGCCGGGACCCAGGGGTGACGGTCGCAGCGTTGCCACACAGCGCGTCGTCCCTGGGTCCCGGCTCGTAAGCTACGCCGCACCGCGTTGCGGCGGGCTTCGCTAACGTCCGGGATGACAGATTTGACTGTGATTCCGTCTGACCGGAAAGCGCCCGAGCGCCGGAAACGAGCTTGGCGGCACCGCGGACAAGCGCGCGCAGGTCGCGCGCGTGCCCAAGCCAAGCTCCACCCCTGACGCCGTGTTTCCAAGCATTGCGGTTGCCGTTCGGAGCGCCGCCGCGGGCGCCGTGAAATCGGCAGACGCGAAAGCCGCGAACGGCGGGAGCCAGGCACGGCATTTTCGTCCGCTTCGAGCGGCCGGCGCAGCGCGGCGCCGCCTGGAGCCGTGAGACCATTGAGGGCATGTGCATTTTCCGTCCTGCGGCGTGGCCTTACGCTCAGATAAAGTTAGACAATAATAGAACATATAAAGAACAAAATCAAGAGCCGCAAATCCCAACGATCTGCTTGTCTCCCCCAAGCTTTGCCAAGCTTGGGGGAGCGGTTCAGACTTTTCCAACATGCAAGTAAGTGCGCGCGCCGCAGCGAAGCGAAGGCGTGCTGCAGGGGAGGGGCGGCACCGGCCTTTGTAGTATGGGAAGGGCGGCTAGAGTCGGTTTACCAGATGGTCATCTCACTTGACCAACATGAGCTTGAGGCGTACCCTGTTCGGTGAGGCCGGAGAGTGACGATGGACAGAACCGTGAATGTCGCAGAAGCAAAGGCAACGCTTTCGGAGCTTCTCGACGCCGCGATGGCGGGCGAGAAGATCGTCATCGCGCGTAAGGGGAAGCCAATTGCCCGGCTTGAGATCGTTGAGGAGCTTAAGCCGCGCGTTCCGGGTGCGGCGAAGCATTGGAAGATACCAAGCGATGCGTTCTTGCGCCCGCTGAGCAAGAAAGACCGTGCATGGCTTGAAGGCGAACACACCGACGAGTTTGGTATTTCGAAGCCGAAACGCAAACCCAAACGCAGCCGATAGTGTACATCCTGGACACGCACGCATTGATTTGGTGGCTGACGGACGACGCGCACCTGCCGGCGCGTGTCCGGAAGCTTATTGCCGATCCGCCGCAAGACTTAGGCGTGGCGACGGCGTCGCTCTACGAGTGCGCCTACAAATACAAGTTCGGCAAGGTGCCGATCGACGTGTCGGTCGAACTTCCTGATCTCCTCCGCCGCGGCCGTTTCCGCCTTCTGGACATGACGTGGGCGGTAGCGGTCCGGGCGGGGCGCCTGCCCAACGTGCACCGCGACCCCTGGGATCGGATAATCGCAGCGCATGGAATTGAAGCGGATTGTGCAATTCTGACGGTCGATGAAGGCATAGCCGCGCTTGGCGCGAAGACGGTTTGGTGAAACCTATTTCGCCGGCGTCAGGGCAGTTCAGGGGACAAATTCGGGATTGCTGGCGGACTGTCATCGCGGGCGAGGGGCAGCGGCCACACACAACCTCAGAGTTTGTCGTATGTCCCTGGATTATCATCCGTCGGCCTCTCGCGGCCAGGATCACGGATGCCACTGAGCCAGGCCCCGGATTAGAGGCCTAGAAAAAGAGCGATCAGGCTGAATAGGAGTGGGGCGACCAGGATCGACGCGCCTTGTGCCGTCAAGAGCAGGAACGCTATGCGGTCTGCCGCGCGCGGCTGCCGCGCTTGAGGTGCGAAGCGCTGACGCGCTGCTCGCAACGGCATGTCCAGCAACTTGCGATCTATCGACGATCTGTAAAGTGTCTCGCTCCCCCGACCGCGCATGAAAGCGGCGAAGGTTCGGCGAGGCGCTGCGACGGCGCCCAGCGTCACGAGCGGCAGGCAAAAAGCAGTAGCGAAGAAGTTGTCGAAGCGACCGGCAGCGAATTCCCAGGCGGCCATCTCGAATTCGCCGACAAGACCGCATTCGTAGCCCGTAATCACGTGATGCAGATCGTGGCGGACGATCGCGCGCTTGCGCCACGCAAAGTTCGGAAGCGTGAGGATGACGGGGCCAATGCGGCAGTTCCACGCGCGCGCGTGCTCGCCGCCATCGGCGGGCAAGCCGTTGGCGCGTAGAAACTGCCCTTGCGCTTCGCGCAAAGTTCGATCTGCATTCATACTTGTCTCGCAGACATCAAAGTCGCTTTCAGCTTGCCAGGCCGAGGCTTGCCAATTAGGAAACTGGCATGGACAATTCTGCCCGAAAATCCGCGAAACGCGTAGGGCCGACCGCCAAGAAGCGCGGGGGATCGGACAAAGATCACGATGCTGCAACGCCGAGCGCCGCCATGCGGCAATTCGTCGATTACTTCGCCGAACTCGGGCCGCGGTGGGGCTTGAGCGCCGCGACGGCGCGCGTTCACGCGTTTCTTTATCTTGCCGATGGGCCGACTGTCGCCGACGTTGTCGCGCGCGCGTTGGCAATGAGCGACGATGAGATTACCGCCGCGCTCAGCGACTTGGCGCAATGGAAGATGGCCGAGCAGACGGCGGGCGGCTGGTTTGTGGGTGACGATCCTTGGGAATTGCTGGTCACGGGTCTTGAGGAGCGGCGCAAGCGCGAGATGCCTGAAGCGCTTGCCATAATGCAATCATGCGTCGCGCAAGCCGAGAAGGACGGCGCGACGCCGAGTCAAGCCAAAGCCAAGATGGCGGATATGCTTTCGCTGATCCGTGATCTTGAGGCGATTCATCCGTCACGGCAGATGCTGTCGTCGCGCGCGATGCGGCAAATCATCAGTCTTGGCGCGAGCGCCAGCCGCTTTTTCAAGAGGTCTTGAGACCACGTCTTTGGAGGCGCACATGTCGAACACGTCGTCGTCCGATCCCTATCGCGTCAATTCGCTGACCCATCTTGAGATGGCCAGTCCGGTCGAAGGGCGCATCGTGTGGGATGCGCCACGCTCCCTTTGGAACGGGGGGATGCTGATCGCAGCGCTTGTGCTCGCGCCGCTAACGGTCAGTTGGGATGCGATGGCGGTGTTCCTGGTCACGAGCGCGGTGACGCTGTGCGCGGGGCATTCGGTTGGATTTCACCGGCGTCTGATTCACCGCAGCTTCGAATGTCCGAAGTGGCTTGAGCGTGTGATGGTATGGCTGGGCACAGCCGTCGGCATGGGTGGACCGCTGTGGACCATTCGGCTGCACGACATGCGCGATTGGGCGCAGCGGCAGGTCGACTGTCACGCCTTCCTCGCGCACAAGAAGCATTTCGTCTTGGACGGAATTCTCTATTTGCACGGCCGGTTGGTGCTGGCGCGGCCGCCCGGTTTCGATCCGGGACCTGGTATCGGCGACGATCCATTCTATCGGTTTCTCGATCGTACGTGGATGTTGCATCAGGTGCCGATCGGTCTCGCCCTTTTTGCGTTGGGTGGTTGGCCGTGGGTCGTTTGGGGAGTCTTCGTCCGGGTCGCGGCTTGCACGACGATGCATTGGTGCATTTCATATTTTGCGCACACACAAGGGCCGCAGACCTGGCTCGTCGATGATGCGGTCGTGCAGGCACACAACGTGCCGATCATGGCGATCCCAACTATGGGTGAGAGCTGGCACAACAATCATCACGCCTTCCCGAGTTCGGCGCGGCACGGGCTTTATCCCGGCCAAATCGACTTGGGATGGGAGTTTGTGCGGCTGTTGCGCGCCGTTGGGCTCGCGTGGAATGTGAAGCTGCCCGAAAATCTTCCGCCACGGCGCGGTATCACGCCGGTTGATGCTAGCGCGCTTGAGTTCGTATCGCCCGAGCAGGCGCAGATGTGAATTCCGGTGACACGTAACAAACTCTGAGTAGCGAGTGCGATGCTTGATGAACGGGGGCAACAGGCTGCGCACCGCCACGCACCCATGACGTCGCGGTAACTACTCCGCCTTCCGGTTCTTCCCCAAGAACCCGTACATGTGCCCGGCCACGTTGCGCATCTGGATCTGCTCCGACCCTTCCGTGATGCGATACCGGCGGTGGTGGCGGTAGATGTGCTCGAACGGTTTGTGCCGCGAATAGCCCATGCCGCCGTGCACCTGCATTGCCCAATCCGCCGCCTCGCAGCAGAAGCGGTTTGCCCAGTAATTGCACATCGACACTTTGTCGGAGAGGTAGAGCTGAATCTCCGGTCCCGTCATCTGATCCATCTCCCACGCGGTCTTCTGGATCAACAAGCGCAACATCTCCGCCTGCGTCATCAACTCGACGGTTGGAAACTGAATCCCCTGGTTCGCCGCCAGCGGCTTGCCGAACGGCTTGCGCGCTTTCGCGTAGTCGATGGACTCGTTCAAGCAATAGACGCCGGCACCCAGTGACGACGCCGCCTGACGAATGCGGTTCTCGTGCACAAAGTGCCGCGCGAGCATGAGCCCGTTGTCGACCGGCCCGAACACCGCGTCATCCGGCACATAAACGTTCTTAAACGACACATGCGCGTGATCCGTCGGCATGTTGAACGTCCAGTAGTAGAACTCGATCTTCACGCCCTCGGCCTTCATCGGCACGAGGAAGCAGCTGATGCCGCGCGCATCGCCGTCGTTGCCGCTCGTCCGCGCGAAAACCATGTCGTGGCTCGCCGTGTGCACGCCGGTGTTCCAAAATTTTTCGCCTGTAATGCGCCAGCCGTTCCCCTCGCGAACCGCGCGCGTCTCCATCCAAGTCGCGTCCGACCCGTGCTTCGGCTCGGTCAAACCGAACGCCGGCCGGTGCGTGCCGGCCAGCATGCCGTTGATGAATTCTTCCTTCTGCTTCGGCGTACCGAAGTCGCGGAACATCAACACCTGCGGAAAATTGCCGACGATCGACGCTTCGTTCTGCAAGTCGTTGTGCAGACCAAGACCCTTCGCGGCGAGGTGCTCGCGAATGATCGCCATCGCAAGATTGCCGATGTCTTGGCCGCCGTATTCCTTCGGCAACGCAAGTCTAAGGAACCCCGCCTTGTCCGCGCGCCGGCGCATCT
>JABFRX010000123.1 GCA_013140995.1 Alphaproteobacteria bacterium
GCGTATTTCGATCGAAGGGTTGGGTAAGCGGTTCGTGGCGCTGGTCGAGACGCCCGATCTCGACATTGTGCGGATGCGGTTCCCGAGCGTGCGGCAAGCGGTGTTTCGGGCGGGGGTGGAGCTCACAATCCTGCAGCTTGGGCTTTGGCTGCTGACATTTCCCGTGCGCTGGGGGTTCGTGCGCTCGCTGGAGCCTTTCGCGGAGTTGCTTCATGCCGTCGCCGCGTGGTTCCGCCGCTTTGGCAGCGACAAGGGCGGCATGATCGTGGAAGCCGTGGGCCTCGACTCGGCGGGCGAGCGCATGCGCGCGCGCTGGACGCTAGTTGCAGCAGCGGGCGATGGGCCGAACATTCCTTCCCTGCCCGCGCTGGCGCTGGCACGCGCGCTTGCCAATGGCACCGTGAGCGAGCGTGGCGCGACGGCGTGCGTCGACTTGCTCACGCTCGACGCCTTCACGAAAGAGTTTTCGCGCTACGAGATCGGCACGGCCGTTACGACCGAGCGGCTTACACAAGTGCCCTTGTTTCAGCGCGTGCTTGGGCGCTTTGCGCAGATGCCTCAAGCGGTGCGCGAGGCGCACGCGCCGGACCCTGCGCGCGAACTTGCGGGTGAAGTCGATATCGAAGGGGCCGAGAACCCGTTCGCGCAAGCGGTCGCTTGGTTTGCCGGCTTCCCATCCGCTGGGCGCAATCTTCGCGCCGCCGTCACGATCGAACGCGAAGGCAACGGCGAGGTTTGGGTTCGCCGCTTCGGCAAAGCCACTTTCGCGAGCACCTTGAGCGAAACCGCACCCGGCAAACTCACCGAACGCTTCGGCGCAATCGCATTCGACCTGGACGCTGCCGCCGATGCGCAAGGGTTTCGCTTGGGCATCGTACGCGCGCGGCTTGGCGAGCTGCCGCTGCCGCGCTTCCTAACCCCACAGACCGAAGCGGTCGCGGGGATTGACGAAAACGGACGCTATCGCTTCGACGTCACCATCAGCCTGCCCGTGATCGGCAGGCTCGTGCGATATCGCGGCTGGCTGACGCCGGGGTGACGTGAGCGCCGTTATTTCGGCGCCATCACCATGATCATCTGGCGGCCTTCGAGCTTTGGTTCCTGCTCGACCTTGCCGATCGTGTCGATGTCGCGCTTGACCTTCTTCAAGAGCTCCATGCCGATATCCATGTGCGCCATCTCGCGGCCACGGAAGCGAAGCGTCACCTTCACTTTGTCGCCTTCCTCGAAGAAGCGTTTGATGGAGCGCATTTTCACGTCGTAGTCGTGATCGTCGATCATCGGGCGGAGTTTGATCTCCTTGATTTCGATGATCTTCTGATGCTTGCGGGCTTCGGCGGCTTTTTTCTGTTCCTGATATTTGTACTTGCCGAAGTCCATGATCTTGGCGACGGGCGGCTTGGACATGGGCGACACTTCGACCAAGTCCAGACCCTCGGACTGCGCGAGTTTGAGAGCGTCGAATTTGCTCATCACGCCGCGCTTACCGCCTTCGTCGTCGATCACCAGCAATTCGTGCGCGTTGATGAACTCGTTGATGCGCGGGCCGTCCTTGGACGGGGCTGCAGTCGATTGATGCGGACGTCTAACGATTGGGCATTCTCCTTTGGTTGTGAACAGACAACGCGCCGGGCTTTGGCGGCCCGGCACGTCGGCTGATGACGTAAGCATAGGAAATCAGCGGGTTAAAGCAAGGTCTTCTTGCGATCCGGACCGTGGCGTGGCATTCGTCGACCCTTGTGAAATCCGCCGTCCACCCGCCCATGAACGAGCCCAAGGTCCTTTGCAGGACACCCACGCCCGGCAAATCCGCGAAGGCCATCGCCAAGTGGAAGTACGACCTGGTGCGCGGGGCGATCCTGAAAGCTGCGCCCAAGACGGCCGGAGGTGTGGCATTTGGGGACTTGGCCGTCCTTGTGGCCAAGGGATTGCCTGCGTCGGACCGCAAGCGCCTCGGTTCGGTCAACTGGTACACCACAACGGTCAAGCTCCATATGGAGACGACCGGCGAGCTGCAACGCATCGCCGGTGCGCATCCGCAGCGGTTACGGCGTACTTGACTCGTCAGCGCAGATCGGGCGGCGTCGATTCAGCGATCAGCAAATTTGTCAGGGCGTCGAGCGACATCGTTTCCTGCTTCTCGCTACCCAGGCGGCGGATCGAGATTGTGCGCTCCTCCGCTTCCTTGCGTCCGGCGACGAGCAGATAGGGCACTTTCGCCAACGAGTGTTCGCGGACTTTATAGTTGATCTTTTCGTTCCTGAGGTCGGTTTCGACGCGCAGCCCTGAGAGCTTCAGATGTGCCGTCACTTCCTTGGCGTAGGCGTCGGCGTCGGAGACGATGGTCGCGACCACCGCCTGCACGGGCGCAAGCCACACCGGGAACTTGCCCGCGTGGTGTTCGATCAAGACACCGATGAAGCGTTCGAGCGACCCCACGATCGCGCGGTGGAGCATGACCGGGCGTCTGCGGTTGCCGTCTTCGGCGATGTATTCCGCGTCAAGCCGTTCGGGCAGCACGTAGTCGAGCTGAATCGTGCCGCACTGCCAGTCGCGGCCGATCGCATCGCGCAGCACGAATTCGAGCTTCGGGGCGTAGAACGTGCCTTCGCCCGGGTTGATCGTGTAAGGCAAGCCGATGGTCTTGCAGGCGTTTTCGAGTGCCGTTTCGGCGTGATCCCACTGCGCCTCGGTGCCGCCGCGCAGTTCGGGGCGAGTCGCAAGCTTCGTGATGAAACTCTCGAAGCCGAGTTCGCGATAGACCTCGGTCAGCAGTTCCACGAACTTTTTCGTTTCGTCGACGATCTGCTCTTCGGTGCAGAAGATGTGCGCATCGTCCTGCACGAACGAGCGCACGCGCATGATGCCGTGCAGCGCGCCGGACGGCTCGTAACGGTGGCAGGCGCCGAATTCGGCGAGGCGCAGCGGCAGGTCGCGATAGGACTTCAGGCCTTGCTTGAAGATTTGCACGTGGCCCGGGCAGTTCATCGGCTTGACCGCGAGAATCCTGCGCGCGTGGTCGGTGCCTTCGTCGACCTCGGCGATGAACATGTTCGGGCGGTAGTTCTCCCAGTGGCCGGACTCCTCCCAGAGCTTGCGGTCGATCAGCTGGGGCGTCTTCACCTCGTTGTAGCCGCCGCGTTCGATCTTGCGGCGGATGTAGTTTTCGACGGTGCGGTAGAGCGCCCAACCCTTCGGGTGCCAGAAGACTTGGCCGGTCGCCTCTTCCTGGATGTGGAAGAGGTGCATCTCTTTGCCGATCTTGCGGTGATCGCGTTTCTCGGCCTCTTCCAAACGTTGGAGGTGGGCGGCGAGTTCTTTCTCGTCGCGCCAAGCGGTGCCGTAGATGCGTTGGAGCTGCGCGTTCTTCGCGTCGCCGCGCCAATAGGCGCCGGCAATCTTCGTCAGCTTGAAGCCCAAACCGATCTTGGCCGTCGACATCAAGTGCGGGCCGCGGCAGAGGTCGTGCCAATCGCCGTGGTAATAGACACGAACTTCTTCGTTCGCCGGCAGATCCTGGATGATCTCCGCCTTGTATTGCTCACCGAGGCCGCGGAAGTGAGCGACGGCTTTGTCGCGTTCCCACACCGTGCGCTTCGTCGGGAGATCGGCCGCAACGAGCTCGCGCATCTTCGCTTCGATCTTCGGCAAATCGTCCGGCGTGAACGGTTCGTTGCGCGCGAAATCGTAGAAGAAGCCGTCTTCAATATTCGGGCCGATCGTGACTTGCGTGCCCGGGTAGAGCGCCTGCACCGCCTGCGCCAGCAAGTGCGCGGTGTCGTGCCGGATCAGGTCCAGCGCCTCCTCGCTCTTGCGGGTAACGATTTCGACTTTGGCGTCCTTTTGGATCGGCCAGTCGAGGTCTTTCAGTTCGCCGTCGACTTTGACCGCGAGCGCGGCTTTCGCCAGGCCCGCCCCGATGGAGGCCGCGACGTCCGCGCCCGTGCTCCCGCGCGTCGTCGTCCGCACCGAGCCGTCAGGCAGGGTGATGCGGATTTCGTTGCCGGGCGACGACACGTGCGAATCTCCATTGGTTAAGGCAATTGGAAGGGGCGGCAGATTGGTGGCGCCAAGCGCCCTAGTCAAGGAAACCGGCTTGAGTGTGGCGGGGCGTTGTGTCACTGCCCAAGCCCCATGCACGGACGCGTTTCGCCCTCCCCACACAGCGAGATCGCCTACCGGCCCGACGTCGACGGGCTGCGCACCATCGCGGTCGGGACCGTGATCCTGTTCCACGGCAAGCTTGGGATTTTTCCCGGCGGGTTCGTGGGCGTGGACGTGTTCTTCGTCATCTCCGGGTTTTTGATTTCCTCGATCCTGCTCGGCGAGATTGCGCACGGGCGGTTCTCGCTCGCCGGGTTCTACGAGCGGCGCATCCGGCGCATTTTACCCGCGCTGATCACGGTGCTGGCGGCGGTGATGGTTGCGGGGGCTCTTTTCTTTTCGCCTCAGGACTATGTGACCCTCGCCAAGTCCGCGAAGGCGGCGGCGCTGTTCTACGCGAATTTCCACTTCGAAAGGCAGGCCGGTTACTTCATGCCGGAGGCGGAGACGCAGCCGCTGTTGCACACGTGGTCGCTCGCAGTGGAGGAGCAGTTCTATTTGATTGCGCCGTTGTTCTTATGGGCGATCGCGCGACTTCAGCGGCGCTGGCAGATCGCAGCCGTCGTGGCAGCTTTCGTGGCGTCTCTTGCATTCTCCGTTTGGGGCACGGCGCAAGGCGACTCCAGCGCGTTCTATCTGCCGTACTCGCGCGCGTTCGAACTGCTGCTTGGCACGATGCTGGCCATGGGGTTGTTTCCAGCGTTTCGCAGTTCCGTGGTGGCAGAAGCGGTTGGCGCCGCCGGACTTGCGATGATTGCCGTCGCCGTTCTCTTCTTTTCGGCAAGTACGCCGTTTCCGGGGTATGCCGCATTGCTGCCCTGTGTGGGGGCCGCTTTCATCATCGCTAGCGGCGCGAGGCATAGCACCGTGGTTGCGCGGCTGCTCTCGACGCCGGCGATGGTGTTCACCGGCAAGATTTCGTATTCGCTCTATCTCTGGCATTGGCCGATCTTTGTTTTTGCCGCATATC
>JABFRX010000302.1 GCA_013140995.1 Alphaproteobacteria bacterium
GCGCTCCTTGAGGCGCGCAAGACTTTCGGCGGCAAGACGGTAGCCCTGTGGGACGCCGACGACCGGCAGCTGACTTACGACGAAATCGTCCGCGCCGCCTTCGCGCTGGGCAGCGCCATGCGCAAATACGCGAAGCCGAAAGAAGCCGTCGGCGTGATGCTGCCGACCGGCGCCGGCGCGGTACTGACGTTCTACGCGATCCACGCGTTCGGCCGCGTGCCCGCGATGCTGAACTTCACGTCGGGCGCGCGCAACCTGAAGGCCGCGTGCGCCGCGGGTCAGATCAAGGTCATCGCGACCGCGCGCAAGTTCATCGAGATCGCAAAGCTCGACGATCTGATCGCCGAACTCTCGCAGTCCGTTCAAATTGTCTACCTCGAAGACGTGCGCGAAAAGCTGTCGCTCGTCGATAAGGTCGCGGCGGTCATCGGCTCATTCATACCGCACTGGGCGATCAAGAAATGGCCGGGTCACAACGAGACCGCCGTCATCCTGTTCACCTCGGGCACGGAGGGCGATCCGAAGGGCGTGGTGTTGAGCCACCAAAATCTGCTCGCCAACGTTGAGCAGGTCAAAGCGCATCTCGATCTCTATCCGGGCAAGGATGTGCTGCTGAACCCGCTGCCGACGTTCCACTGCTTCGGCCTGACTGTCGGGGCGATCCTGCCGTTGATGGTGGGCATCAAGGCCGTGCTGCATCCTTCGCCGCTCCAGGTGAAGGAAATCGCAAAGCGCATCCGCCGCACGAAGGCGACGATCCTGCTCGCGACCGACACGTTTATCTCGCAATACGCGCGCGCCAGCGACGAAGGCGACCTGGCCTCATTGCGCCTAGCCGTTTGCGGCGCCGAACGCGTGCGCGACGAGACGCGCGCGCTGCTCCGCCGTCGCTGCAACATGGAAATCCTCGAAGGCTACGGCGTAACCGAAGCCGCCCCCGTGGTGGCCGCGAACGCACCCGGCGCCAACCGTTTCGGCACGGTTGGCAAGCTGATGGCCGGCATGGAGGCCAGGCTGGAACCCGTCGAAGGTATTCCGAACGCGGGGCGCATGTTCGTGCGCGGGCCCAACGTCATGAAGGGTTATCTGAAGCCCTCCGAACCGGGCGTGCTCCACCCGCTCACCGACGGCTGGCATGACACAGGCGACGTGGTGGCGATCGACGAGGAAGGCTTCATCGCCATCCGCGGCCGCGTGAAACGCTTCGCAAAGATCGGCGGCGAGATGGTCTCGCTCGCGGTGGTCGAAAACTGCGCCTCGGCGCTTTGGCCGGACAACATGCACGCCGCCATCGCAGTGGCCGATGGCCGCAAGGGCGAACAGATCGTCCTCATCACCGACGCCAAGGAAGCCAACCGCGGCGAACTCGTCGGCTGGGCCCAGAACCATGGCGTGCCGGAGCTCGCCGTCCCCCGCCGTGTCATCCACGTCGACCACGTGCCCGTGCTCGGCACCGGCAAGACGGACTACACGGGCGTGAGCAAACTCGCGAACGCTCACATCGCGATGCTGGAGACGAAGGCGGCGGAGTAGCGGCCTATTCCTGGCTAGCGATCAACTGCGCAATCTCAGCACCATTCCTGACCAGGTGCGGAGTGCCGAGCGCATCCACAAACGCCTGGGACAGTTGAGAAGCAACGGATTCGCGTGCCATCACCGATGATCCAACTGGACCAGGCCAAAAAAGCACAGCGTCGGCATCACGTATGATCTCGAATATTGAAGCCCATAGCATCGGGCTCCGCGTCGGCCGTGAGACCATCAGGCTAGACTCGCTCACATACACGTCAACGGTGTCGCCGATCCCGTCAGACACGCGCCAAACGTCACCGTCGCGCGCTTTGACCAATGGTCCGAGGCGTGTCTCGATCACGTTCGGTGGAAGTGGCGCGGGCGATCCTTGGACGAACCTTTGAATGAAGACCTCGAAGCTCACCTGACAGCATCCCTCAGACGTGCATTACCTTCCCATACGCATCGAGCACCGCCTCGTGCATCATCTCGCTGAGCGTCGGATGCGGGAAGATCGTGTGCATGAGCTCAGCTTCAGTAGACTCAAGCGTCCGCGCGATCGTGTAGCCTTGGATCAGCTCCGTCACCTCCGCGCCGATCATGTGTGCGCCGAGCAATTCGCCGGTCTTTGCATCGAACACCGTCTTGATCAGGCCCTCCGTGTCGCCGAGCGCGATGGCCTTGCCGTTGCCGATATAGGGGAAGCGGCCGACCTTCACCTCGCGGCCTGAGGCTTTCGCCTTCGCTTCCGTCATGCCGACGGAGGCCACCTGCGGCCAGCAATAGGTGCAGCCGGGGATCTTCGACACGTCGAGCGGATGCAGGCCCTTCACGCCGGCGATCCGCTCAACCGCGATGACGCCTTCGTGGCTTGCCTTATGCGCAAGCCACGGCGGCCCGGCGACGTCGCCGATCGCGTAGAGGCCCGGCACGGCCGTTTCCGCCCACTCGTTGACGACGATGTGGCCGCGGTCGACCTTCACGCCGACCGCCTCAAGCCCCAAGTTCTCGACGTTGCCGGTGATGCCGACCGCGGAGATTACGCGATCGACGGTCACGGTTTGCGTCTTCCCGTCCTTCGTCTTGATCGACGCGGTGACGTTGTCGACGCCTTTCGCAAGCTTCTCGACTGACGCGCCCGTGAGCACCTTCATGCCCTGCTTCGTGAAGGCTTTGAGCGCGAGCGCCGAAATCTCCTCGTCCTCGACCGGCAACACGCGGTCGAGCACCTCGACGACCGTGACCTCGCACCCCAGCGTCCGGTAGAAGCTCGCGAACTCGATCCCGATCGCGCCCGACCCGATCACCAGCAGCGACTGCGGCATCGACGGCGGCACCATCGCTTCCTTGTAGGTCCACACCAGCTTGCCGTCTGCCTCAAGCCCCGGCAGCGAGCGCGCCCGTGCGCCGGTCGCGATGATGATGTTCTTCGCGCCGTACTCGCCCGCGCCCTTGCCGGTCACAACGACCTTGTTTTTGGCCGTGAGCTTCGCCTCGCCGTCGATCACGGTGATCTTGTTCTTCTTCATGAGGAACTTCACGCCGTTCGACAACTGCGCCGCGACTTTCCGGCTGCGGTCCACGATCTTTGCCAAATCGAATTTGATGTTGTCGGCCGAGAACCCGAACTCGCCGAGCCGGTGCATCAAATGAAAAATCTCGGACGAGCGCAGCAACGCCTTCGTCGGAATGCACCCCCAGTTGAGACAGATGCCGCCCAAATGCTCGCGCTCGACGACGGCGGTCTTGAGGCCCAGCTGCGCCGCGCGGATGGCGGCCACGTAACCCCCGGGACCGGCACCGACGACGATGAGATCGAACTGCGTATCGGCCATCAGATTCCCTCGAGCGTTGCGCGCCTTGGGTCGCCCGCGGCGCCACCCTCTGTCAACTGAACCCCATGGGGGTAACTCGAAAATAGTTCTTGCTTTGTTCCGAACGCGGCCGTAGCTTTCTCGGACCAACATTTGAGGTGTCACGAACATGATGCTCGGCTACGTCACCATCGGCGCTTTGGACGAGGCGAAAGCGAAGTCCTTCTACGACGCCGTCTTCGGCGCGATGGGCTGCGACCAGAAATTCAGTGACGGCGGCTGGACCGGCTACGGCGCCAAAGGCCAGGACAACCACGACGTCTATGTCGTGTCGAAAACCGCCGATGGCAACCCCGCCCGCGCCGGCAACGGGATCATGATCTCGTTCAAAGCAAAGACGAAAGGCGAAGTCGAGGCGGCGTACAAGGCCGGCGTGAGCCACGGCGGCACCGACGAAGGCGCGCCAGGACCGAGACCCGCGGACTCGACCACATTCTTCGGCGCGTATCTGCGCGACCCGACCGGCAACAAGATCTGCGTGTATTGCAAGCCGAGCTAAAAAAATACCGCCCCCACTGCGGGGCGGTATTCTTTGAACAACTAAACCAACATCGTCACCGGGTCTTCGATGTAGCCCTTAAACGCCTCGAGCCACGTCGCCCCAAGCGCCCCGTCGATCACGCGGTGGTCGCACGACATTTGCACCGTTATCACGTTCGCGATCGCAAGCGCGCCCTTCTTCACGACTGCACGCTGTTCGCCCGCGCCGACGGCCAAGATCGCCGACTGCGGCGGGTTGATCACCGCGGTGAAGTCGCGCACGCCGAACATGCCGAGGTTCGAGATCGAGAACGTGCCGCCCTCGAACTCGGCAGGCTTCAGCTTCTTTGCCTTCGCGCGAACGGCTAGGTCCTTCACCTCGCGCGAGATCGCGGCGAGGCTCTTCGTTTCGGCCGCAAACACGATCGGCGTGATCAGCCCGAAGTCGAGCGCGACGGCAACGCCCACATCGGCGTGCTTGTGGCGCAGCAACGCCGTCTCGGTCCACGATGAGTTCACGCCCGGCACGCGGATCAGCGCCAGCGCTGCCGCCTTCACGATGAAGTCGTTCACCGAAAGCTTGTACGCCCCTGCCCCCTCGGCCGGCGCCTTCTCGTTCATCTGCTTGCGCACGTCGAGCAGCGTATCGATCGTGCAATCGACCGTCAGATAGTAATGTGGGATGTCGCGCTTCGAAGCGGTCAGGCGCTTGGCAATCGTCTTACGCATCGAATCGTGCGGCAGTTCCTCGTAAGAATCCTTCAGGTAAAACAGCCGCGCGTCCGGCATCGACGATGGCGTAGGCGCATCCGAAGGACGCGGCGCGGCAACCGGCACAGGCTTTGCCGCCGGCGCACGCTGCGCACCACCCTTCGCAGCCGCCTCAACATCCGATTTCACAATCCGCCCATGCGGCCCGGAGCCTTGGATCACAGTCAGCTCAACCCCACCCTGCGCAGCTACACGCCGCGCCAACGGCGACGCAAACACCCGCGCACTGGGCACAGCCGGCGGCATCGGTCCGATGCCGGAAGCGCCTGCTGGAACGATCCTTGGCGCCGGTGCAGGCGCGACCACTACGGCAGGCGCGGACTTTGGGTCCTTCTTCGGCGCTGCGGGCGCCGCGGCAGTTGCACCACCGGGCTTCGGCCCCGCAACGTACTTCTCGTTCTCATCGCGCAACTGCGCA
>JABFRX010000297.1 GCA_013140995.1 Alphaproteobacteria bacterium
ATCGCGAACCGCGCTTGCGCCGCCATGTCGACCGTGTCGTCGAACACGACGATGCCACCGTGCCCGATCAAGCCGTCGCGCGCCGTGAACGCCTCATAGTCGTAAGGCGTGTCGAACAGCGCCCGCGGGAAGTAGGCACCCAACGGCCCGCCGCACTGCACCGCGCGCACGGGCCGGCCCGAGGCCGTGCCGCCGCCGATCTCATCGACGATCTCACGAAGCGTCATCCCAAACGGCGCCTCGAACAGCCCGCCATGTTTCACGTTACCCGCAAGCTGTATCGGCATCGTCCCGCGCGACCGTCCGAACCCGATCCCCGCGTACATCTCCGCGCCATGCGCCATGATCCAAGGCGCGGTCGCGAGCGTCAGCACGTTGTTCACGATCGTGGGCTTGCCGAACAGACCCTCATGAGCGGGCAGGGGAGGTTTCGCCCGCACCTGACCGCGCTTGCCCTCCAGACTCTCGAGCAGCGCGGTTTCTTCGCCGCACACATACGCCCCAGCGCCGATGCGCAACTCGATGTCGAAGCCGTCGCCGATCAGCCCCGCGGCCCGCGCAACGTCTATCGCCTTCGCAAACGTCGCATTCGCCTGCGGGTACTCCGAGCGCGCGTAGACGAAGCCCTTCGACGCCCCGATCGCGAACGCCGCTATCGCCATCCCCTCGATCAAGGATAGCGGATCCCCTTCCATGATCATCCGGTCCGCGAACGTACCGCTGTCGCCCTCATCGGCATTGCACACGATATAGCGCCGCTCGGCCTTGGTATCAGCTGCCGTCTTCCACTTGATCCCCGCCGGAAACCCAGCCCCGCCGCGGCCGCGCAAGCCAGACTTCGTGATCGTGTCGATCGTCGCCGCCGTGCCGATCTCCCGCGCCCGCTTCAACCCCGCAAAGCCGCCGTGCTTTGCATAGTCGTCCGCCGACAACGGATCCAGCACACCGCAGCGCACGAATGTGATCCGCGTCTGCCGCTTCATCCACGGATGCTGATCGACAACGCCGATACAAAGCGGATGCGTTTTACCCTCCAGCATCCCTGCATCGATCAGCGCCGGAACATCGGACGCCCTCACCGGCCCATAACCAATGCGCCCGTTCGAAGTCTCAACCTCGACCAGCGGCTCCAGCCAATGCATCCCGCGCGAACCCGTCCGCACGATCTCGACCCCAATCTTGCGCGTCTCCGCCGTCGCCCGCAGCACGCGCACGATGCCCTCAGCACCAACCGCCAGCGCCACCGCGTCAAAGGGCACGAACACGCGCGTCATGGCTTGTGCCCTGCCAGCGCAATCAGATGCGCCGCCTCAACCCGCCCATGCGGCTCGCCGTCCACAAGCACCGCCGGCGCGACCGAACAAAGGCCGAGGCAATAGACGGGCTCGATCGTCACCGCGCCGTCCGCACTCGTTTCTTTCCAATTGACTCCGAAGTGCTTTAACACGGCGACGCCAAGCGCGACCCCGCCCATCGCCTGACAAGCCTCCGCGCGGCAGATCTTGATAACCCGCCGCCCCGCAGGCACCTCGCGAAAGTCGTGATAGAACGTGACGACCCCGTAAACTTCGGCCCGCGTGAGGTTCAACTCATGCGCGATGACGGGAACCGCCTCACGCGGCACGCACCCGAACGCGCGCTGCACGGCGTGCAGAATCGGCAGCAGAGGCCCCTCGAGCCCGGCATGCGCTACACAGATCGCCTTAACGCGCTCGGTATCGACCATCGCCAAATCAAATGCCTCAACAGCAGAATAGAAGCGAAAGACGCCTGTGGAAACCAACTCCCACTGTCGCATGCGCCAGATGCGCAGTTCATAGCGCGTTCATATGAACCGCGCGATACCGCCGCCCGTTGAAACACCTCGAAAGTGAAGACATGACGACGAAGACTGCACGCCTCGCGCGCGCGGCCCTGGTGGCCCTGACGGCTTTCGCCGCCACTGCGTTCGCGAGCGCGGCAAACACCCCGGCGCCTCCGCTCGTCGTCGACCTCACCGACTTTCGCGGCGGGTCGATCTACGCGTGGCTGCAAGCGAAGGGCTTCCACATCGAGCAAGACGCCAAGAACCCGCAGAAGATCGCACTGATGGCCGACACGCGTGGGCTTGGGCTGCAGACGCTGCGCCCGGCGCTGGGCCTGCTCACGAACACGCGCCTCAATCCGAACGCCTATTCGACCGTCGAAATCGAGTGGGGCGTCGCCCAGCACCCGGCCGGGGCCAGTTACGAGCGCCGCGTGAACAACGAAGCGATCATGGTGCACGTCTTCTTCGGCGCAGCGAAGCGTTCATCGGGTTCGTTGTTCGCGCCGAACCTGCCGCCGTTCATCGGCCTGTTTCTGTGCGCAACCGACCGCGTAGGCTTTCCCTATGTCGGCCGCCACTACCAAGAGGCCGGCCGTTACATTTGTGTGGACCGCGCCGAACCTGAGCGCGCGCTCACCACTCGCTTCGACTTACGCCAAGGCTTCCGCACTGCCTTCGGCGCCGACCTGCGCGACGCCGTCTCGGGCTTCGCGGTCGCCGTCGACACGTCGTCCTCCAAAGGCCCGTCGCAAGCCTTCGTCAAACGCATCACGTTCTTGCCATAAGGATAGAACGCCAAGAACGCCAAGAGTCGAGTTCTACTTCGGCGCGAGGCGCCAATCGAAACGTGAATGCGCGCCTGCGGCGCGCGGATGGCCAACCTTTGGTTGCTTCGTGTGAGATCTATTCTACGGCGCATCGGACACACACCAACGCGTGAAAGCGCGCACAAGCACCTTGGCGTTTCAATCCTCTACCCCGGCACGATCGACACGCCGTAGAGTCGCCATTCGCCCTTCCACACGTCGAACAGCAGTTCGAACGACACGCGTTTGGGCTGGATGTTGTACGTGCCCGCCACATAGAGCATCCGCCGCGCGGTCAGCCGCGGCGCCTCGCGGTACTGCGGCTCGACCACCAGCACCGGCAGCATGTCGACGCGTTGCTCGGTGAGGTTCGCAAACACCAGCCCCAGCTTCGCCGGTGTATTCGCGTCGCGAAAATCCGGCGCGCCCAAATCGCGTACGACGGTGTAGTTGCCTGTCTTGTTGCCATGGTCGACCGCGATCAGCGTCGAGCGCACCATAGCCAGAACGGCAGCGGGCGTGGGCACTTTCGGCACGACCGGCTGCAACAGCTTCAAATTCTGCGCGGGCGGCGCGGCAACGGCCATCTGCGCAGCCAAAGCTGCAATCACCAACGCGAACGTCACAACGAACGGCCGCATATCACCCCTCCGGTCAATGCGCCGGATGTGACGTGAAGAAGGGCCCACCGTCAACGGTGAGCCCCCTCAAACTGCGAGTCAGTAACCTTAGAACTTGAACGCCAAGCCCACTTGCGCGGCACCGGTCTGGCCGCCGGCCGTGCTGTAGCCCGCGCTGAGCAGGATTGGCGTTTCCATGTCCATCTGATGCGCAACACGGAAGGCGACACCCGTCTCACCTTCATAGTAACCGGCGCCGGTCGCAAAACCGGTCTCGCCGCGGTCCAGCGCCAGCATCGGCGTCGCCAAAGCCGTCGTTGCCGCGATACCGCGATTGAGGCCCGTCACCGCGCGGTTCAGCTGGTCTAGGTTCACAGCATCTTTGCCGAGGATCGCGTCGGCCACGTTCATCAATCGCCGCTCGTTGCCGGCCGAACCGAATGACACCGTGTTCGCCATCGACGTGAACGAGTTCTCGCCGATCGCGACCGAACTGTTGTGCGAAGCAACAGAGTTCGGACCCAGCGCCGTGGCGTTCGTGCCGAAGGCCCGCGCGCCGTCGCCGAAGGCTGCGCCGCCGTTCGCGGCGAAGGCAAACGCACCGACCGCGACCGAGTTGATCGCCTGCGCGCCATGACCGACCGCAATCGCGCTTGGACCAGCCGCTAGCGAGTCGTGACCGACCGCGACCGAGCTCGCCGCTTGCGCCCGCGCCGTGTTGCCGACTGCAACAGAGGAGGCGCCGCCGGCGAAGCTGTTGTCGCCATAGGCCGAGCTGCTCGCCCCCGACGCTACCGCCTGATTGCCGCCCGCTACACTGTTGGCCGCACTTGCCAAGGCAAGGTTGCCGAACGCAGAAGCGTTCGCGGCGATCGCCCGGCTTTGGTTGCCGACTGCCGATGCGTTGGTCGCATCCGCGAAGCTCGTATCGCCGACCGCCGTGCTGCTTTGCCCGGACGCCGTGCTGTTGTTGCCGTAAGCCGACGCGTTCACACCCGTCGCCCAAGCCAAGCGGCCGAATGCAGAGGTGAACGTGTTGTTCGCAAGGCTTCCGTCGCCACCCGCCGTGCTCGACTGGCCGCTCGCCGTGCTCGAGTTACCGAACGCCGACGCGTTGTTGGCCAGTGCTTGCGCATTGCGGCCATACGCCGAGCTGTTGGTGCTGTTGGCGCGGCTGGCATCGCCGGAGGCCGTGCTCGAGGCGCCGGTTGCCCGTGCGTCGTTGCCGAACGCCGAAGCGTTCGTGTTGTTCGCCGTCGCAATGCGGCCGAAAGCAGATGCGTTCGTGGCTGTCGCGCGGCTGCTGACGCCGGCTGCCGTGCTGCCATCGTTTAGTGCTTGCGCATCGTTACCGAACGCCGATGCATTGGCACCCATCGCTTGCGCAATATGTCCGTAGGCCGAGGCGCTAATGCTGTTGGCGCGGCTGCCGTCGCCCGATGCGGTGCTGGAGTTGCCGGTCGCCCGCGCATCGTGACCGAACGCAGACGAGTTCAATGCCTGCGCCTGCGCCAAGTGACCGACCGCGCTGCTGGATATGCCGCTGGCGTTGGCCGAACTGCCGAAAGCCGACGCATCCGCGACGCCGGCCGACGCCGAACGTCCGACCGCTGTGGCGTTCGCGCCGGCCGCTCCGGCACCGCTACCTATTGCGGTCGCATGCGCACCTCCGGCATTCGCGCCGTCGCCGACTGCCGAGGAGCTTAACCCGCCGGCATTCGCACCGTTGCCCGCCGCAAACGAGTTGTCGCCGCGCGCGATCGCGCCATTGCCGATCGCGGTCGAGTTCAACCCGATCGCTTGACTGTTGTTGCCGACCGCGGTCGAATTCCCGCCCGTCGCCTGTGCGTTGTTGCCGAACGCGCTGGAGTTCGCGCCGCTTGCGTTCGCACCGTTACCGAACGCGCTCGCGTTCGCGCCGCCCGCCGACGCGCCGTTGCCGGCCGCAGTCGCATTGACGCCGGTCGCCGAAGCGGTGAGGCCCAGCGCCATGCTGCCCGATTGCGACGCATTCGCGCCGTTGCCGACGGCGATGGCGCTTGCGTGGCCCGTTGACGCTTGCGCGCCACCGAAACCCGCGCCGAGCAGCGACCCGCCGCCCAGCGTGATGCCGTCCGTGTAGTTCACGCCCGACGCATCGCCGAGATTGATCCGGCCGTTGTGCGCGGTGATGCCCATATTTGCCGCGATGTTTGAATGCGCGACGACCGTGCCGGTAAACTCGGCATTACAATTCGGTTGGCTGTTCTGCACGCCCTCGACAGCAACGCTAGCGATGGTGAGGCCGGTGCCGACGGCCTGAATGACGATGCCGGGAATTTCGGCGACGATGATGATCGCGCCGATCGCTTCGGCGATGAGGCCGGCCACGTCGGCCGCGGCGCTGGCAATATTGAGACCGAACGCGACCGGATCAAGCTGCTCGGCGCAGGGACCCTGCAATCCGAGGCTCTGCAAATAGGTTGCGGTGGCGGCTTGCAGTGCTTCGCCTTTCGCTCGCGCAACCGCATCGCTGTCCCCGTCCACCACTTTGTACAGCGGATCCTCTGCTAGCACTTCGAGGAAGGCCTGCACCGTTGCGGGGTCCGTGCCGTTCAACGAATCTGTCTGATTGAAGAAGAAGCCTGTCGGTGCGGCAGGCGTCGATGCGGCCGCAAACGCCGAACTTACCGGCCCGATCGAGAACACAAGCCCCGCCGCAACAGCCGGCAGCACCGTCGAGCGCCGAAGGCGCGTCATCAATTGCTTCATCATCGTGATGTCCCCCAAGGCCTGACGTCAGAGTTTGTGCGTGAGTTGCAGAAGAACTGAGCTGCCGCGTACGTCTTGCTCCGCCGAGACCGGCGTGCCCGACGGTGTGGGTAGCGTCAGCTCGACGTCGCCCGCATCGAAGTAGCGGTAGCCGAGGCCGATCTGCGTATCTTCCGACACGTCGATGTTGAGGCCGGCGCCCACCTGCCAAGCGAAGTTACCGTCGACGCCGTCATAAACCGCGCCGCCGTCGAATTTGCTGATCGCATAACCGATGCCGCCGCCGACATACGGCGTGAAATCGCTGTCGTTGGTGAGGTCGAACCATGCGTTCGCCATCAACGCCCATGTCTGCACGTTGCCTTCGTCGGCGACGGTGAAGTTCGTGACGAAGTTGGCCTGGAACGCATAAGTGCCGGCACCTGCCGCGTTCGCGACGCCGGGCCCGACGACGGTCAGCGGCGCCAGCGGCGTGATGGAGAGCGGGTGCGTGATGTTGCCGCCCGGATTGAACGCGCTCGACGCGGTGTCGGTGTCGGCGCCGCCGCCTGCAAGCGTCGCCAGTCCAAAATTGTTGCGCCGGAACGAACCCTCGAACTCCAGCCTGAGCCCCGGCATGATGTTGTCGTACTCGCGGCCCACGGTTGCGCCGACGACAAACCCCGTCTCGGCGTCCGCGCCCGTCATGTTGAAGTTCGTGACCGCGGTGAACACGAAAGCCAGCGTATGGTTGTGGGGCGCGATCGTTTGGTGAACGACTGTTTCAGTCCGCGCGGCGTTCACAACACCGCCGCCGCCGGTCACGGGAGCCAAGTCTTCGCCCCAATTTACGCCGCCGAAAACCGAGAAATAAAGCTGTCCTGCACCGGCCGCCGAAGCGCCTGCCAGCAGCGCCACCGCCGCGGCCGTGGTCCGCAGATACGTTTTCATCATGTCCCCCAAATTTAATTCCGACGGCGAAACTAACAGCGCAAACCTGGCGTCGCAATCAGGGGGAGATGACGATCGAGCGTGTATCGCCTGTGGATTGGCAACCGCCGGGGCGCATGACAGGACGATGTGGTGTGCTTTGAAGGGACAGCATGACACTGCTAGTCGAAAATTTTTTCCGCGCGACGAGCCTGTCACCGCATTCGCGGATCGCGCGAGCCGTTCGCCCCCCAGTTGCGTGTCCACAGCGTTGGGTCGCCCCACTTGGGGCGTGACTCTAGTGCAACGTGCAAGCCGTCAACGCGCTCCCCGAACATGCGCATATCAACAACAACTTCACGGGGAGTTCAGACACACATTGCACGCAAAAGCGCCCGGAATCAGAGGGTTAGCCTATTTCGTCTTCGGCGCGAATGTCATCGTGATGTCGACCTGACGTTCGCTTGACGCCGAAACGGCGACCTCTATGCCGTCGCCCTTCACGAATTTCGCGCCGATCGCGGTGGCGCTCCTCGTCCACGTGGGCTGGCACGATTGGATGGATGTGGCACCTTCCTTCGCCATTCGCTCCGCCGCAGCTTTATCGGCCGCAGCGAAAGTGCACGACACCGCAAAGCTCCCCGCCGTCTCGCGCGCCTTCGCGCTGCAGGCTGTGGCGCCGTAATAGCGCATGAGAAGCGCGGTCGGCGTCTTCGTGTATTGCGCCTCGCTCGAAAGCCGCCGTCCGTTGCGCGCCAAGCCCATCATCTCTTGCAGCGGCTCGCACGGCTGATAGTGCGCCGTGGTCTCCACCATCGGCCCATACACTGGATCCGGCCGCGATACGGTGATGTTCGACGTACCGTCCGGCGACGTGAACGTCGCATATCGCGCCGAGACGCTGCGCCGCCACCCGGTGGCGCAAGCCGTCACCGCGATGACGTGATGGTTCATGGTCTTGACCGCCCAAGCCTCTTCTTTGCCCGTCGCTGGACAGTTGACGCTATTGCCGCCCTCGGACGACACCCAGCCCATACATTTCGGCGCACCGAAATAGGCCTTGGTTAGAGTCGTTGACTCTTTTGAGAACGCGGGCGCACTAGGCCGCTCCCGCCCCATCCGCGCCATCGACACCAAATCGATGTAAGGCGCGCACGCGTTGGCAGCTGCCACGGGCGGCGCCGTACGAATGACAGGCACCGGCCGCTGCGTCCCGGGACTAGGCCGGTAAGCGGGCACATCCTCGGCGAGCGACGCACCAGCCAGGACGGCCACAACAAACCCAAACGCAACAACGCGACGAAACATCAGCGAACAACTCCGATACAGTGGTCCGCGCCATTTAAGCATCCCTTGCAGCTGGAAAGAAGATCCCGCCGTCAGTCCGCCGCGGCACGTCTTCGGCTAGCGGGCCGTTGGGAAAACGTTCCGTCCGCGAAGAGCGCAGCAGGATAGTAGCCAACCCACACGCCGTTCATGCGGACCCACCAGTTGCCGGTATCGGACTTGCGCTGCAAAACCGCGTAACGGTGCGCGACCGTATCGGCCGCCATCGGCGCTATGCGGCTATCTGATCGGTGGTCCTTAGAGAAGAATTCTTCGAGCGAGCGAAACGACGAAAGCGTGCCCGAATAGAGATTGGCGAGGTAGCTGCGCATCCGTTCGAACTTCGCGCTGGTTCAACACGCGAGAACCCGGTGGCGCTGTTTTGCGGCGGGAATCGGACGTTTCGGCCACTCCCGTTCGGCTTGAACGTCTTCGTGATATCGACTTGACGCTCACCTGAAGCGAATGAGCGAGACCCACGATGCCCTACGTTCCCGTGCCGTTGCCAGATCGAATGAACTTCCCGGACGCCGAGATGAAGGCGCGCGCGGAGGCGTTCTATCAACAAATCCGCCGCCGCCACACCGTGCGCGACTTCAGCGACCGGCCGGTTCCCCGATCGGTTATCGAAGATTGCTTGCGCGCGGCCGGGACTGCGCCGAGCGGCGCGAACAGGCAGCCGTGGCACTTCGCCGTCGTATCGGACCCTCAGATCAAGTCGGCGATCCGCGTGGCGGCGGAAGCGGAGGAACGAAACTTCTATGCAGGCGGCGCCGGTGGTGCGTGGCTGCAAGCGTTGGAACCGCTCGGCACGGACCCCAACAAACCATTCCTAGAAATCGCGCCGTGGCTCATTGTCGTCTTCGGTCAACGCAGCGGCCCCGACGCAGACGGCACGATCGCGAAGAACTACTACGTTCCCGAATCGGTGGGCATCGCCACCGGGTTTCTCATCGCAGCGCTCCACCACGCCGGTTTGGCGACGCTGACCCATACGCCCAGCCCCATGGGCTTCCTCACCGAAATTCTAGGGCGCCCAAAGACCGAGAAGCCGCTCATCCTGCTGGTGGCCGGACACCCGGCCGGCAACGCCACCGTGCCGCAGCATGCCAAGAAGAAGAAATCGCTCGAACAGATTGCGACGTTCGTTTGATCTCGCTGGACGGCGCTTGTGTGCGCGGACCCAAAGTCCGCCGGCCGATCACGTTCGCGTGAGGGCGAACCTTCCACCGGGCGTCATCCGTACTGCAATGGAGAACCCGTCGCGCTTTCGGAAGGAAAACGGCGATGAACCCCATTCTTGCCTTCGGCCTTGCCGTGCTTACCGCCGCAAACCTCTGGACGATAAGTGCGACCGCTGCCGGCGGTCTCGTTGTCGTCGAGCTGTTTCAGAGCCAAGGCTGTTCGTCGTGTCCACCCGCCAATGCGAACGTGAACGCGATGACCGCGCGGGGCGATCTGCTCGTACTAAGCTTCGGCGTGACGTACTGGGACCGGCTCGGCTGGCGCGACACGTTTGCAACGCCGGCGTTCACAAACCGGCAATACGACTACGCGAAGGGGCTGCAAAGCGGCAACGTTTACACGCCGCAGGTCGTGCTCAACGGCCGGCAGCACTTACCGGGGATCAACCGCGGCGAGCTTCATGCCGCCATTGCGCATGCCGGGCGCGTACCGGCCGGGCCGCTGTCGGTCGCGGCGAACGTCGTTTCCGTCGCCGCCGCCCCGCCGCAGGCGCCGTCGGAAGTCTGGTTGGTGCGCTACGATCCGCGCACGATCGAAGTTGCCGTTCAGGCGGGTGAAAACGACGGCCGCACGCTGCCGCACATGAACCTCGTGCGTGAGCTCGTCAGGCTCGGCGAATGGACGGGGCGGGCGCGAACGTTCGTTCTGCCCCCGCCCGGCAGCGCTACGCTTAAGACTGCAATTTTGATGCAGCAAGGGCGCGGCGGTCCAATCCTGGCGGCACTCTCTCTTTGATGACCTGATATCGAAAGCACCAGATGCCAACGCGTTGCGCTACACTTCTCGTCGGGCTCGTTGGTCTCTGCGCGGCCCTCGTCCTCCGAATGCCGGCTGCCGCGATGCAAATCGGTCCCGCGGAGGAGACTCGCCTTGCCGCGGGCGAGGTTCTCCTCGATGTCCTACGCACCGATGACACGGATGCGGCGCGGGTCTCGGCCGTTGTCGACATCGAGGCGCCGCCTGACACGGTTTGGACGATCATGACGGACTGCGAGAGAGCGCCGCGCTTCGTCCCAAATCTTGTGAGTTGTAAGGTTCTGGACCGCGATCCGGCGGCGGCATGGGACATACGCGAGCACAAGATCGATTGGGCGTGGTTTATGCCGGTGGTCACCCATGTCTTTAGGTCCGATTACGAAGGTATGCGCCGCCTGCGCTTTAGCCGCGTGAGCGGCGACTTGAAGGAGGCCGCGGGCGAATGGCGTCTGGAGCCTCTGCGTACCGGTCGAGCGACGCGCGTGTTCTATACCTCGCGGTTGGCGCCGAACGGTTGGATTCCAACCGGCATGGTGCGCGCGCAAATGAAAGAAGACATCCCGAAAGTCCTGAACGCGTTACGCCGCGAATGTGTTGCTGCGCCCAAGAAGTAGGCCACATCGAATGTTGTCGATCGCCGTCATCGTTCCGGTGCTGAATGAGTCAGGCCAAATCGGCGAATTGCTTGCCTCTCTCGGCGCGCACGAATTCAGCGAGCGCATTGTCGTGGATGGCGGCAGCACGGACGAAACCGCGGAGATCGCAGCGCACCACGGGGGCGTCACCGTCGTCGCCGCGCCGCGCGACCGCGGAATGCAACTGAACGCCGGCGCTGCGGCCGCGACCGCGGATGTGTTTGTGTTCCTGCATGCTGACACACGGTTGCCGCCGGGAGCGTGCGAAACAATCCGTCGAACGCTGGCCGGCACGAACGTCGCCGGCGGCAGCTTTCGCTTGCGCTTTGACAACGCAAATCCGGCGCTTGCTGCGTATTCCTTCTTTAGCCGTTTCGACACGGCGTTCACGACGTTCGGCGATCAAGCCTATTTCATGACCACCGCCACGTTTCGATCGTGCGGCGGCTTTCCGGATTGGCCCTTCCTTGAAGACGTAGAACTTCGCCGCCGGATTCGCCGCGCAGGCCGCTTCGTCAAGGCAGACGCCACCGTCGTAACGTCGGCCCGCCGCTTCGTGGCCGAGGGCATCTTCAAGCGGCAACTTCTCAATCTGTCCATCCTGGCGCTACACCTCGCAGGCGTCCCCGCCACGCGCCTCACGTGGTTCTACACCGCACGATCGGCCACGGACCCTTGACTCAATAAACCACCACACTCCGGATCGACTTACCCCCGCGCATCAGCTCGAACCCCTCGTTGATCCGCTCGAGCGGCAGGGTGTGCGTGATCATCGGGTCGATCTGGATTTTGCCTTCCATGTACCAGTCGACGATCTTGGGCACGTCCGTCCGCCCGCGTGCGCCGCCGAAGGCTGAGCCCTTCCACACGCGGCCGGTGACGAGCTGAAACGGCCGCGTCGCGATTTCCTGGCCCGACGGTGCCACGCCGATGATGATGCTTTCGCCCCAACCGCGGTGACAGCACTCCAGCGCCTGGCGCATCACCTGCACATTGCCGGTGCAATCGAACGAATAGTCGGCGCCGCCTTTCGTCAGGTTCACGAGATAGGGCACAAGGTCGCCTTCAACCTCTTTCGGGTTGACGAAATGCGTCATCCCGAACCGCTGCCCCCAAGCCTTCTTCTCCGGATTGATGTCCACGCCCACGATGATGTCGGCGCCCACCATGCGCAGGCCCTGAATCACGTTGAGCCCGATCCCGCCGAGCCCAAAGACGACGCAGTTCGCGCCCGGCTCCACCTTTGCCGTGTTCACGACCGCGCCGATGCCGGTGGTGACGCCGCAGCCGATGTAGCAAACCTTGTCGAACGGCGCGTCGGAGCGGATCTTCGCGAGCGCAATCTCGGGCAGCACGGTGAAGTTCGCAAACGTGGACGTGCCCATGTAGTGGAACACGGGCTTGCCGCTATGCGTGAACCGCGAAGAACCGTCCGGCATCACGCCTTTGCCCTGCGTCGCGCGAATCTTCACGCAGAGGTTCGTTTTGGGCGACAGGCAGTACTCGCACTCCCGGCACTCCGGTGTGTACAGCGGGATGACGTGATCGCCCTTTTTGAGGGACGTGACGCCCGCGCCGACATCGACCACGACGCCCGCACCCTCATGCCCTAAGATCGAAGGAAACAAACCCTCCGAATCGAGACCCGACAGCGTGTAGTCGTCCGTGTGGCAAATCCCGGTTGCCTTGATCTCGACCAGCACCTCGCCAGCGCGCGGCCCATCGAGGCGCACCGTGGTCACCTCCAGTGGCTTCTTCGCTTCAACCGCAACCGCTGCCCGCACGTCCATGTTGGCCTCCAACCTAAGTTGGCGGCTTCATGCCAGAAGACGGCGCGGGAATGAAGGGGTAGGGCGCGAGCTGATGAGCCCGCGCCCGCCCGAACTTACGCCCCGAACGTGAAGTCGGTGACGTTCACCTGGTTGGCCTGCACGCCGAGCAGCGTGATGGTGTTGGTGCCGATCGTGATCAGCGTGTCCGCGCCCTGGGCCACGATCGACACGTTGGCCGCAAAGTTGGCCGCCGTAATGCCGAGCGCCGGGTTGAGTCGCAGGAAGTCCTGGCCCGGACCGCCGCCGCCGCCGCCCGGGTTGAAGTCGAACCCCGCGATCGTGTCGTTGCCGAAGTTGGTGGTGAAGAGGAACACGTCCGTGCCCGCACCGCCGTTCATCGTGTCGTTGCCGGTGCCGCCGCTGATCGTGTCGTTACCCGCCCCGCCCAGGATGATGTCGGCGCCCGCACCCGCCACGATGACGTCGTTACCGCCGCCGCCGTTGATGTTGTTGACGCCGTTACCGAACGTGATCGTGTCGTTGCCTGTGCCACCGATGAAGTTCTCGATGTCGGAGAGCGAGTCGGTCCCGATTTGCGTACTCGTCGCAGCCGTCAGCGTCACTGTGGCGTTCGCCGTGGTGCCGGAGAGGTCGAGCGTGTCCGCGCCCGCACCGCCCGCAAACGTGTCGTTGCCGTCGCCCACCGTCGCAACGAAACGGTCTGCACCGCCGTTGCCCTGGAAGTTGTTGGCACCCGCACCGCTGGTGAACACGTCGTCGCCGCTGCCGCCGATCACGTTTTCGACGCTCGCGACAGACGCAAAGCCCGAGGCCGTTCCAACCGCGAGGTTGACCGTCACGCCGGCCGTGCTGGTCGCATAGCTCAACGTATCGGTGCCGCCCAGCATGTTCAGCGTCACGGTCTCGACGTTACTGATTGCACCGCCCGCGATGTTGGTCAGCCGCGTTCCGTCGAATACGACGCCCAGGTTGTTGCCCGCCGCAGAGCCGTTGATGACGAGCGTATCGGTATCGTCGCCGCCGTCCACCGTATCGGCCCCGTCGCCGAGGTTGTAGAGGATCGTGTCGTTGCCCGCGCCGCCCAGAACGGTGTCGGCGCCGCCGCCGGCGTTCAGCGTATCGTTGCCGTCCTGACCGTCGATCAGGTTGACGCCGCCGTTGACGATGATCGAGTCGTTACCCTGGCTGCCGATATAGTTCTCGATCTGCGCCAAGGTATCCGTCCCGGCTTCCGCACTGGTCGCCGAGCCCGTCGTGATCGTGGCACCCGCCGTGGTCGAGGCCAGCGAGTAGGTGTCGCGTCCGCCTTGACCGACGAACGTGTTGTTGCCGGCGTTGCCGATGAACAAGTCGTCGCCGTTGCCGCCGGTGGCGTTCTCGACGCCCACGACGGAGTTGAAGCCCGACGCAGTGCCCGTCTCCAGGTCGACTGTGATGGCAGCCGTGGTGATCGGCGCGCCATTCGGGTCGTAGGAAAGCGTGTCAACGCCGTCGCCGAGGTCGAGGTTGAACACCTCGACGTTCGTGATCGACCCACCCGCGATCGCCGTGATCGCGCTGCCGTCGAACAGGAAGCGCGCCGTATTGTTGGCCGCGGTTCCGCGGTACTCCAGCGTGTCGATGTCGTCGCCGCCGTCGATTGTGTCGGTTTCGTCGCCGATCTGGAAGATGACGGTGTCGTTGCCGGCGCCGCCGTTGACGATGTCGTTGCCGTTGCCGCCGTTCAGCGTGTCGTTGCCGTCGCCGCCGTTCAGCGTGTCGGTGCCGTTCTCGCCGTTCAGGATGTCGTCTTCGCCGAGGCCGTTGAGCGTGTCCGCCCCGCCGCCGCCGTTGATGATGTCCTGGCCTTCCGTACCGTTCAGCGTCTCGGCCGCACCGTTGCCCTGGATGAAGTCGCCGGTGACGATCGTCGGGTCTGACGTGATCGTTTCAGCCGTACCGAAGTCGTCGGTGTAGGACACCGTGACGCGCAGCTCGTGGTTCACCTGCGCCTGGGCCGGCGTGAAGGAGTCCGTCGTCGCTCCCGCGATGTCGGTCCAGGTACCGCCGATAAGTTCCTGCCACTGGAAGGCGAAGGTTGACGTCGCGGTGCCGTCTTGGTCGATGAAGTTCATCGCCGCCGTCAACGTCAGCGTTTCCGTCGGTGTGATGTCGCTAATGTCCAGCGAGCCCAGCGGCGGGTCGTTGACGTTGGTGACCTCGGCGGTTGCCGCCGATTCCACGCTTTCCAGCGTACCCTGGTCGTCCGTGTAGGAAACGACCACGCGCACCTGGCGGCCCACTTGGTCTTGGTCGGGCGCGAAGAACTCGAAGTTCGCACCGATGATATCGACCCAGTCCAGACCGTCGAGGTGCTGCCACTGGTATTCGAACACCGCCAAAGTCAGACCGTCCGCATCGGTGATGTTGTTGATCGCCGTGATGAACGCGTCTTCGGCCGGCGTCAGGTCGCTGAGCAGCACGTTGCCGCCCGGTTCGTCGTTGACGTTGGCCACCGCCACCGTCGGCGCCGAGAACACTTCTTCCAGCACGCCGTTTGCGTCCTGATAGACCGCCTTGACGCGCAGGCGCAGGCCAACCTCGGCGTCGCCAGGCGTGAACGTCAGCCCCGTGACGCGGGCATCGCCGCCGCCGCCCGGAAGCAGAATGTCCTCGAACACGCCCGATCCCGCATCGGGTTCGAACTGCCAGTAGTAGGTCACAGGTCCGGTGATCGCGCCGCCCGGGTTGTCGGCGTCGGTGACGCCGGCAATCGAGACGCGCAGCTGTTGATCCTCGGCCGGCGTGTTGTCCGGATCGAGGGTTCCCGCGTCGAGGATCTGCAACAAACCTGCCGGCGCGTTGTTGAGACCGCTCAGGACGATCGACTGGTCGGAGAACTGCAACCGCTCGATGTTCATCAGCGTATCGATGCCGTCGCGGCCCGCGACCGTGTCGGTCACCGTGATGACGTCGTCGCTGAAGTCGAGCGCGGTACCGTTGGTATCGACCACGACGGTGTAGTCCGCCCGGTTACCGCGGAAGATCGCGGTATCGAAGTCGGGCCCGGACCCGTTCATGATCTCGCGCACGATGACGAGCTGGCCGGGATTGATCGCCCCGGTCACCATCTCGTTGACGAGGTCGGCGGCGTTGTTGTAGCTGCCGATTTCCGGCCCCGTGCCGTCGTCGTTCGCGCGCACGCTGATGCGCACGTTCAGCCACTTGTCGCCGTCGATCAGGTCGTCGCCGCCCCGGCCTTCGATGATGTCGCTGCCGTCGCCGCCCAGGATGATGTTACCGGCGTTGAAGCTGGTCACCGGTCCGCCCAACATCGTGTCGAGCATCTGTTGCAACCCGTTCACCAACGCGATGTTGGTCAGCGTGCTGCCTTGTGCGCCGGACGCCGCGATCGATATCGCGTCTTCGTCGTCGCCCCGCAGAATGTCGGAGTGCGCCGAACCGGAGATACCCTCGACCGAGTCGAAGCGTGCCAGAATGCTCGCCGCCGACGGTGGGATCGGCGCCAAGTCGAACGCCCGGATGTTGAGGTCGATATTGACACCGAATCCGTCGTTTTTGAACGTCGCCCAGTCGAAGCCGGATGCGCCGTCGTAGCGGTCACCCGGGCCGCTGCTGCCGACGAAGATGTCGTCGCCGCCTTCGCCTGCCATGCCGTTGGGCATACCGTCGCCGATGAAG
>JABFRX010000268.1 GCA_013140995.1 Alphaproteobacteria bacterium
GTCCGGTTGGATCGTGATCCGCAGGCGCACGACGCCCTCGCGCTCCGCCTCCAAGGCGCGGCGCGGATAGACCGGCTTCGGCTGCGATAGCGGCCGCGCCACGATCTGCGAAGGTGTAGGCGGCGGCGGCGGTGCCTCGAATACGAGCGGTGGCGGCGGCGGCGCGACGCGCGGAATCTCCGGCGGCGCAAGCGTCGGCCCGGCAGCGCCATCCGGAAACGGGTACGGCTTGACCTCTTGCCGCGTCACCGTAGGCACGATGTTCACGTTCGATCCGCCCCAAATATACTCGCTGTAATAGATCGCGAACACGACCAGCAGCGGAATGCCGATCCACTTACCCAGCCACGTCAGCGCGTCGCTGTCCTGGCGGCTCAACTTCGGAAGCCGCGGGCCGTTCGGCGTCGCGGGCGCAGGCGTCAACTGATCGTCGGCCGACATGGGTGTCCCCAGGAGTGGCCGATCCTACGACGCGGACCGGCTTTCGGCAACGCGATGAGCCCTAGCCAAACAGCCGAGGAAACCATGGTAAAGCCGACCAACCTACCGCGTTACACAAACTTCTTCTCGCCGGCGGAGCGTGCGTTCACGGGTTGGCTCGCGAGCCATCCGAGAAGCCTGCTGACCGGCGCCGAAAGTGGTGCCTCAAGAACCGCATCTGAAACAGAGCTCGCCGGTCGCTCCATCCTCGCGGGCGGAGACGAGCCCGGTGATCGCCCCGGCAAGAAGCCACCGCTGCCCAACGCGCGGTGCGATCTGCTCAGCCGCGACTTGCAACAGGCACGAGCGGTGGCAGCTCAAGCGGACGTGATGCGTCAAAACTGGCAAAGCGAATCAGAGTCGCGTGCCCGGGAGTTGGAGCGCATCAACGCGCAACTGGATGCCATATTTGCGCGTTTGCAGGATATCGATCGAGAGCACGGCGAGCGAGAGTTCAGGTTCGAGCCTGGCGCTGTCACCGATGCTCGGAAGGCCCCGCAGCGCGACAAGAGCTGGTCCAAAGGTGTAGGCAGAACCACGGGGGGCCAGGTGATTGTGACAACTCTTGACGAGTACATGTCCCGCGCACAAGCGGAAGGCAAAAAGTCCGCTCACGCCGAGCAAACGCGAGAGCTTCTCCGAGAGCGGGGCGTCGTCGAAGAATATCGCGCCCGCGCCGAAGCCAACCGCCGGAGAGAAGAAGCGAGTTTTCAGGCAGCAAGCGAGCACATCGAAGCGATAGAGAGGCAAATGACACTGCACGGTTGTTCGATCCCGCCGCACGCTCAGGGATAGAGAGACTAGTATAGACTATCGATGCGCTCTTTTTCTTCGACGTTCGCAAGGTCACTGGACGTTAGTTTCGCCAAGATGCTCGTGAGTGTTTTGCCTGGATCGCCTCCCAGGCGCTTCAAGCGAAGCGCCCAGAAATATGCACCTATGTTGTCCGCCTCACGAAATCTTCCAGCATGAAGGTACTCCATCATCATCTTGATGGCGGGCAGATGGCCAGTGCCGGCCTCTACCTCAAGGCTTGACCACGCACTTGCGCGGGACACGCGAATGCCATCTTCACTGGCATAGCGCCGTTTGAAACCGCGTCCCAAAACCAATTCTGCATACATCGACTTGGCGCCAGGGACTTCGTAGCTGATATCAAACCCAAAAAGATCATATGCTACTGTGTTTGCCTCGTTGGTTTCCATGCTCAGCAGGTCCCTGATGAGCCCATTGACGAGGCTGACGCACACGGCGCGCCGCTCCACATGAAGGTCGTGCCAGAAATTAAGGTCGGCTTCGACGCCTTTGCCGCGCATCGCTTGAGCCAGTCGCGCATGATCGACCATCGTAAGCGTGTCGTATGGCGCAATGCACACGAAATTCAGAAACGAGATCTGTACGTCACGGGTCCAGCCAACGCTCACAAGTGCGTCGCTCTCCGTACGGGGTCGCCAATATGACTTGGGATATTTCGCAAGCCGGTCGTATAGACGTTTGTGGTCTCGCAACCTTGATGCCTTAGCGAGATTCTTGTCCTCGCAGTTTCCGGTCTCGGCCAAACGCGCCTCGTACTCGAGGATTTCCTTCGCACCGGCAGTGAAAACCTCGACGATGAGGGCATTGATCGCCGGGCAGTCGCGGCGCGCCATCGCGCTCTCCAGTGACCGCTGCCAAGCGACCGCGGGCGCCGGCCACGGCCAAATCACGGCAAGAAGAAGCGCCGCGGCGGCGCCGGTAAGTCCGCCGAGCCACGAAAGACGGGCAGCTAAGCGGCCACTGTTTCCCTTGTCTGCCATCCCCTCACGCTCGCGGTTAGCGGGCCCACACTAACCTCTTCAACAAATTGGGCAAAACAATGACAGGTCGCACGCCGCAGGAGCTTGTCCTGCACTGGAATAAACTCAAGGGCGAGCGCTCGGAGTTCGAGCGCACGTGGCAGGAGATCGCCGACTACGTCCGCCCCTTGAGGGCGGAGTTCACGTCGATCCGCCAGCCGGGTGAGAAGCGCCACCAGCGCATCTTCGACGCGACGCCCTTGATGGCCGCCGACAGTTTTGCAGGTGGCATCTACGGCATGATGACGAACCCGGCGAACCGGTGGTTCGCGTTGCGGCTCGCCGACGACGAGATGAACGACTACGACCCGGTTCGCGACTGGCTCTACGACGTCGAGACGAAGCTCCTGCATTCCTTCGGGCCGCAGGTCAGCCGGTTCTACTCGGTGCTGCCGTCGATGTACGCGGACCTCGCCTGCTTCGGCACGGCCGTCTTCTACTCCGAGGAAATCCCGGGGCAGGGGCGCATCAACGACAACGTCCGCCCGCTCTCCGAATGCGTCATTGCCGAAAGCGCCTACGGCGAAGTCGACACCGTCTATCGCCGCTTCGCGCTCACCGGCAAGCAGGCGATTGAGATGTTCGCCGGCGGCTTGAGCGAGCGCACCGCGCGCACGGCGGAGAAAGACCCGTTCAGCCTCATCCACTTCATCCACTGCGTCTATCCGAACGGCGAATACAAAGCCGACAAGCTCGAACCCACGGCACGCCCGTTCGTCTCGACTTACATCGAAGAAGAGTCGCGTCACAAAGTGGCCGAAGGTGGTTACTACGAGTTGCCCTATCACGTGCCGCGCTGGGCGCAGGCAGCCGGCGAAGTCTACGGCCGCGGCATCGGCGAGCAGATTTTACCCGACGTGAAGATGCTGAACCGGATGGACGAAACGGCGATCAAGGCCGCGCAAAAGGTCGCCGACCCGCCGCTCGCCGCCGCCGACGAAGGTGTCGTGAAAGCGGCGCGCACGTATCCCGGCGGCATCACCTACGGCGCACTCGATGCAAACGGCACGCAGCTGCTGCGCCCGCTGATGACCGGCGGCAATATCGGCATCACGCTTGAGATGATGGAACAGCGCCGCAACGCCATCAAAGAGGGCTTCTACTTCTCACTGATGCAAATGATCGGTTCGCCGAACATGACGGCGACCGAATGGATGGGCCGCCAAGAGGAGAAGCTACGTCTTCTCGGGCCCAATCTGGGCCGCATTCAAAGTGAGTTTCTCTCCCCACTGATCACGCGCCGCTTCGGCCTGCTCTCGCGCGCAAACCAGCTGCCGCCGGCACCTGAGGAAATCCAAGGCTCGACGATGACGATCGAGTACGTCTCGCCGCTCGCCCGCGCGCAGATGGCGGGTGAGGCGCAAGCGGTGCAACGCCTTTATCAATCGCTGGGAATGATCGCGCAGGTCGACCCCAGCGTCCTCGACAACGTCGATCACGACGAAGCGGTCCAGATACTCGGCCGCGGCTGGGCGGTGCCGGCGAAGATCATGCGCGGCGCCGACAAGGTCAAAGAGATGCGCGCCGAACGCGAACAGATGCAAGCGATGCAGCAGGGCCTGCAGCTGGGTGCGCAAGGCGCGGACGTCGCCAAGAAAATCGCAGGTGCCGCCAAGAGCGGCGCCGAAGCCGGCGACGTGGCCGCCAAGACCGGCCAACAACTCGTCTCCGGCGGCGACATCACCCAAGCCATCGAAATGCTTCGCGGCGCCTTGCGCGGAAAGACGGCAGCCTAACCCAAAATCAGGAGACGACATGCAACTCAAACCCGATCGCTTGAACGGGCAGACGATCTATCGCGGCGTCGAGCGTGGACCCGGCGGCATCAACCACGTCAACAATTTCATCCTGTTCCCACCGACGATGACGGTCACGCCGGGCCCAGTGCTGTCGCTCGACGAATTGACCGAGCAAGCTCTCGCAAAGATCGTCACGGTCTCGAACGAAACCGGCGACCCCGTCATCAAGGCGCAAGCGCTCGCGTTCCGCGCCAACCTGAAGAAGACGCTCGCATACTGGCTCAAGCGTGCCGCGTTGAACGAACGCGAATGCTGCCGCCAACACTTTACCGCCCACGGATTTGCACGCGCCATCGCGGCGCCAGGAGACCACAATGGCTAACGCGCTCTACCCCATCTGGAAGCAAGAAGTGATGCAGGCGGCGGCGAACACGTCGCTGGGCGGCACCGTCAAGCAAACCTTCGCCGACATCACGTCGGCTTACACCTACAATGCCGCGCACGATTTCGTCGACGATCTCTCGACGTTCGACAACCCGAACTACGGCGCTGCAACGACGCTGTCGTCGAAGACGTTCGCGAACGGCACGTTCGATGCAGCCGACACGGCGACGGCAAGTCTCTCCGGCGCGGCCGACCTCGGCGCGATCATCCTCTACGTGGATAGCGGCGCGGAGGCCTCGTCGCGCCTCGTTCTTTATCTCGACGCGTCGATCACCGGCATGCCGTTCACGCCGTCCGGCGGTGACGTGACGGTGCAGTGGAACGCAAGCGGTATCTTCACGCTTTAACGAGGCACGTCATGCCCTGGACCATCCCCGACAAAGGCGAAGGCGACAACGATCTGCAGTCGATCCTGTTCCAAGAACATCTCGAAGTGCTCGTCGAAGGCATAAGCGGAAAGAACTGTGTCCTAAGCGGCTGCGCGGTTACAGGCGGCGCGGACATGACGCCGGAGGTGGCGAAGGGTGCGGTGCTGAGCAACGGCGCGTTGTTCGCCGTCGCTGCAGGCACGGTAACGATCGGAACGGCCGACGCCTCCAATCCGCGTATCGACCTCGTCGTCGTCAACGCGTCTGGGACGCTTGCTGTGCGAGCGGGCACCGCTGCAGCAGCGCCGAAGCCCCCCGCGCGCTCCACCAACGACGTGGTACTCGCTGCGGTCTATGTGCCGGCGAACGACACGTCGATTGAGACATCGAAGATCACGGACATGCGGATCATGCGCGAGCAGGGCCCGATCGTGATCCACCGCGACAGCGCCTCGAAGACGCAGGCGAACTCGGCCGCCGCCGTCAGTATCTTCAACGCCGCCCCGTCGATCCCGAGCGGCCTGTTCCTGGCCGGCCGGCAGTTGCGGGTGCGCGCATTCGGGAACGTGCTGCACAACACCACGACCGCAATGACGCTAACCTTCGCAATAAGCTACGGCGGGACGACGATCTTCTCCGATGCAACGGCAAGTTATGGCGCGACGGCGGACGCAGACCGCCAACCGTGGTTCTTAGACTTCACGATCACGGCGCAGGCGAACAACAACCAGCGCATGGGCGGGTTCTTCTCTGCGTTCGGGCCGACGATTACGAACAGCACGGGTATCGGCGACATCGGCGTGGACGAGATCCTCGCCAACTCGCCGATCGGTTCGGCGACCGGGGGCATCGCGGTGGACAGCGACGCGGGCAACCGCACGCTGGACATCCAGTTCACGATGAGCGCAGCGAACGCAGCGCACGACTGGGTGTGCCAGGGCATCACGGTGGAGTTGATCTGAAATGCCCGGCGTCGTCATCGGATCATCGGCAAGCTTGGTCGGCGAGGCTTGGATCGGCTTGGCCGACAACGCGCCCTCCGGTGCGACGATCTCGCCACCGGCAGTTCCAAGCAGTGTGACGTTCCCGGCGGAAGGCGTTGCCTTCGTTTACAAGCCGGCGGCGTTCGGACCTGGTGCAAGCGTTTTTGCGCCGTCAGCCCGGAGGACCGCGAAGCCTGCAACATGGTCGAACACGCCGGTTCTCTATGCGCTCCGCATAACGTCTACGGTCAAGAGCAGCGCTTTCGCCAACGGTCAGAACTTCTTTGTCGCGAGCCTGAAGCGCGCGCTGCAAACGGCCAGCTTCGCAAACGGCCCCACGCTCTTCGGCCCACGCCTGGTACTGCGAATCTCAGCCGCCGCATTCGCAAACGCTGGTCTGATCTACTCTGCCGCGGTCTCGCAAGGATCCGCCACCAAGGTCGCGCCGCACCGTCCATCGAGCGCTACGGTCTTCGCACCATCGGTCATCCTACCGGTGACCACATCGGTGACGGCCACTTTGAGTCTGCCCGGCTTGATTCCGCGTGCGCCGAAGCCCCCGCCGCGCCGGTCGACCGCCACATGGCCGAACCTGCCCAACGTGACCGCACCACCATGGCATCTCACCGTGGTAACGCCGGACGTCGCCCGCGAGCGGGCCAGAGAGCGGATGGCCTCTGCCAAACGAGCTGAACGCCTTCGGCGCAAGCGCAAAGCCGATCGACGCACCGGCGAGATCGTCGATACACTCATCGGCGAAGCGATCGCTCGCACAATCGTCAACGTCGTTGCCGAGATGCTTAGTTCCCGCGCCGCGCCGTGACCTCGATCTCAATCTTCATCCGGGTATCGGCGAGCCCCGCACTGAACATCGTCGCGGCGGGCTTCACGTCGCCCAGATACTTGCGCATCGCGGGCCAGCACTGCGGGAAGTCGGCGGCGTCGGGCACGATGTAGTGCACGCGCACGATGTTCTTGAGTGTGGCGCCTGCCTGCTCGAGTGCCCACGCGATGTTCCTGAAACACTGCTCCGTCTGCTCGCCCACATCGGGCGATATCGTCATCGCCTTGTAGTCGAAGCCCGTCGTGCCCGACACGAAGATCCAATCGCCGTCCACGATGGCGCGCGAGTACGCCATATCGGTCTCGAACGGCGAGCCTGAAGAAATCCGCTGAACCATCACCCACTCCCGTTGTGCCGCGTGTCGAATAGGCGGGGCAGGGCGGGGCGTCAACCGTTGAGGATTCATGCAAACCCTACCTGAAATCGTCCTCGCCCTTTGGGGACGCAAACGCGCCGCCCAAGTCGCCGACGACTACCGCAACGCGCTGCAAGGCCGCGACCTTCTCTTGCGCGACCTTGCGATGTTTTGCAACGCCGCCGCCCCGCTTAGCGGTGCCACCGAATTCGACCGCGGCGTCGAGGAGGGCAAGCGACGCGTCTGGCTGCACGTCACGCGCATGTGCGGCCTCAAACCCGCCGACTTCGTAACCATCGCCGATGGAGGAAACCAGGATGAGTGATCTGCAAACTGCCACTGACACGACAACCGCGCTCGACGACGGTACCGGCGCCGAATGGACGGCATCGCTCACGCCGGAGCTGAAGCAACTCGTCGAAACGAAGGGCTACAAATCGCCCGCCGACGTGGTGCAAGCCTACGCGCATGCGCAGCGCGCCATCGGCGCCGACAAGATCCCGGCACCAAAGGACGGCGTGTGGGACGAAACCGCGCGCGCGAAACTCGGCATACCTCGCTCAGCTGACGGCTACGAACTGCACCGCCCGGACCTGCCGGAAGGCGTCGCCTACGACGAAGCGTTCGAGAAGGCGGCGCTGCCCATCGCGCACAAACTCGGCCTCACACCGGGCCAAGTGCAAGGACTGCTCGACTTCTACGCCGGCCACCAATCGCAAGCGTTTCAATCGTCGCTGAAAGGCCGCCTCGACGACGAAACGCAATCGATCGGCCTGCTGAAGGAGGAATGGGGGCCATCATATGACACGAAGTTGACCCAAGCCGCCCGCGCCGCACGCTATTTCGGCGGCCAGCCGCTGATCGAGTTCCTGAACCAATCGGGCATCGGGAACAACCCCGAACTCGTACGCGCCTTCGCCAAGATCGGCTCGATGATGACCGAAGACAGCTTGAAGATCGGCCGCGCCCAAGGCTTCAACATCACCCCCGAAGAAGCCCGCCGCGAAGCCGCAAAGCTGATGGCGACGCAGGCCTACAACATTCGCCACCACCCCGAACACGCAGCAACCGTCGAGCACGTCCAGCAACTGTTCGAACGGGCTTATGCGGGGGAGGGGTAGAATGGAGCTTTCCTCCACGCACAAGCACGTCTACGGTCTAAGATACTGAAACTATGGAGAAATTTCTGAGGTTATTGAATTCTAAGGTAATGCCGAGTATATAACCCTTCGCGTCTGGGAAGAGTCGCCAAGCGTCTTGACTTGGGGCGTCAGCCCCAAAAGCCCAGTCGCCTCTTTTTTTGCCCTGGTTTGAACGGTCTGTCGTCAATGTACCTTTGCTACGTTGACGAGTCTGGAACGTCGGACCTACCGGGTAACACCTCCCACTTCGTGCTCGCCGGAATTGCAATGCCGATTTGGCATTGGAAGGACGCCGACCGCGAAGTGGAGACGGTCCTCAAGCGTTACGACCTGCACGAAGAAGAGTTGCACACCGCTTGGCTCGTGCGCAGATACGTTGAACAGGGGAAGATCGAGAACTTTGAAGCGCTGGATAGGGTGTCGCGTCGGTCTGCCGTGGAACGATATCGGGTAGGAGAGCTTCTGCGTCTCCAGAAGAAGGGCGATTCAAAAGCGTACAAACAAGCGAAGAAAAATTACAAGCACACAGCTGCTTATGTGCATCTGACAGAAGCCGAGCGCGTCAAGGTGGTTGAGGAAATTGCCAGTGTCGTCTCGAACTGGGGCTTTGCACGGCTTTTTGCGGAGTGCATCGATAAAACGCATTTCGATCAAGCAAAAGCTCGCCGGACAGTGGATGAGCAAGCGTTTGAGCAAGTCATTTCTCGATTTGAAAAATACCTATCGCGTACGCCGCAGCTCGACGGGCGCCAGAATTTCGGTATTGTCGTTCACGACAACAACGATACGACTGCTCGAAAGCATACAACGCTGATGCGCCGTTTCCACACCGAAGGCACTCTTTGGACGGACGTAGATCACATAATTGAAACGCCGATGTTCGTAGACAGCCGCCTCACGCGCATGGTGCAGGTAGCGGACCTGTGCAGCTATGCGCTTCGGCGATTTGTCGAGAACAGTGAAACGACTCTGTTCAGGAAGATATTTGCACGCGCGGATAGAGTTGGAGCGCGCGCCGTCGGCGCAAGGCATTTCACCGCTCTGTCCTGCGCCTGTGAGATTTGCGAGTCTCACCGCATAAAGGTCTAGAGACGCAGGCGACTGTTCGGGGTGCGAAGCGCTCCGGAAGAAAAACGACTTCAATCTCTTTGCTGCCGCTTCACGATGCTCGCGCCTATGTACCCTCCTAACGCAGACTATGCGACGCCGCCCACTGCCGGGACGTGGGTATGCGAATGGCCTCACAATTCGCGGACACGCGCGAGCCATGCGCTCGCGCCCCGCTGCAAGCCTGTAAGTCAAGCCGGGAACCAGGGCGCTCGTTAGTCGCCTGAGGATGCGGCCGTTCGTCACGAACGGCACCCGCTCCGACTTGTCTCAAACCACAAGCGGAGAGTGACACTCATGTCCACTCAAGTAACGAACGCATTCGTCCAGCAATACGCGGCGAATGTGATGATGCTCGCGCAGCAGAAAGGTTCCAAGCTGCGCGACGCCGTGCGCGTCGAAAACGTGACCGGCAAACAAGCCTTCTTCGATCAGATCGGCGCAACGGCCGCGCGCCGGCGAACCTCCAGGCACAGCGATACGCCGCGCATGGACACGCCGCATGCACGGCGCCGCTGCTCGCTCGAAGACTTCGATTGGGCCGACATGATCGATCAGGAAGACAAGCTGCGTCTCTTGCTCGATCCGACGTCGACCTATTCGAAATCGGCTGCCAACGCCATGGGCCGCGCGATGGACGAAGTGATCGTGGATGCAATCCGCGGCACGGCGTTCACGGGCGAAACCGGCTCGACGGCGGTGACGCTGCCGGCAGGGCAAAAGATCGTCGAAGGCGGCACGACCGGTCTCACGATCGCAAAGCTCATCTCCACGAAGCGCATCATGGACACGGCCGACATCGACAACGAAGGGCGTTACATCGCCGTCACGTCGGACCAGCTCGAAGACTTGCTGAACGCAACGCAAGTCACGTCGGGCGACTACAACACGGTCAAAGCGCTGGTACAGGGCGAGCTCGAGACGTTCTTGGGCTTCAACTTCATCCGCGTCGACGGCCAGCGCATCGACGGCACGAAGCTGGTCCCCACGACGGTCGTGGGCGGCAACATCCGCGCCTGCGTCGCGTGGCAACGCGATCAAGTGGTGTTGTGGCTCGGCGCCGAGCCGCAAGCCCGCATCAGCGAACGCGCGGACAAGAACTACGCGATGCAAGTCTTCTACTCCATGTCGGTCGGTGCGACCCGCATGCAGGAAGTCGGCGTCGTCGAAGTTCAAGCCTACCACACGTAAACCCGGAGAACTGACGAATGGCAAAACAATACGGCAACTACACGGCGCCGCGCGGTCAGATCCCCGTGGGCCAAATCGACGGCTCGTCGCAAGGCGGTCACGTGCGCGTCTATCGCGAGCAGATCACGCTTGCGGCGGGCGTCGGCACGACGGCCGACACGGTCGTCGTCGCCTACCCGTCGAAGGGCGAGCAGTTCCTGTTCGGCGTGCTCACGTCGACGGTGACGCTCGGCACGTCGACCGTCGCAGTCGGTATCACCGGCGCGACCGGCAAGTACCGCGCAGCCGCGGCGTTCACCGCGGTCGACACGCCGACGCTGTTCGGCGCCGGCGCAGCGGGCCTCGGCGGAGCGGGCAAGCTCGGCGCAGATGAGGAGGTGTTCCTCACCATCGCGACCGCGAACCTGCCCACATCCGGCACGCTGACAGTCGACCTCTACTTCGCGCAAACGTAAGCAGCGAGAACTTACGAACCACGCGGGGCCGCACCAAACGCGGCCCCGCTCTCTTTTCAGCTCCGATGAAAGCGACGCCATCATGCAGCCAAGCCTGACCCAACCGCCCTTGAGCGGCGAAGAGAACACGCCTCCGCTGAGCAACACGCTGCCGCCATTTTCACCGGGACTGCCGGCGCGCGACGCAGAGCCCGCGCCGCCCATCACGGACACACCGCCGAAGAGCAAGATCAAGGACAGCGGCATCCTGCTGCCGAAAGCGCTCGTCGACGATCTCTACCGCGAAGCCCGCAAGAACTTCGCGCTCATCCCCGATATGACGTTCGCCCTCGCCGCCGGCGTCCGCACGCTGCGCGACATGTGGGAACACAAAGACGGCAAGTTCACGCGCAAAGATCGCCCGTTCGCAAACTACGTGCCCCCGAAGGACGACAGCTACGGCGCATCGCTGCATGAATCGAGCACGACCACGGAGACCGCGAATAATCTGCTGCGCGAAGCGGAAGCCGCGGAAGCCCCATATCGCGATGCGGAACGTGCACCGAGCGGTGACGAACGCACCGATCCGCCTGAAAGCGGCGAGTTGTATGCGCCAGACCGCCTTTTCGAGGCATCGCTCGCTTCATCCGATCGCGCGCATCATGAGCAAAGTGCGGCCATTCCAACCATTGCCGCTGCGCTGAAGGACGTCAGAATCGAGAAACCGAAGTCTCAAAGCTGGGACGCGAACAGTCGCAGAGCAGCCGATGACATACTTGGCCGTATCGCGGCAACAGGTGATGCGATCCAGAAGTACGGTAGCGCTGAGGAGAAAGAAGCTTGGAAGCAGATCAAGCGGATCGTCCTTGGCAACGAGCCAACAAGGACAGGGGGCGCGGCTGAAAACGACGGAGATACGCTGAGGGTCGACCTAACCAAAATGGGTCGAGGTGGTGATCCGAAAACGGCACCCGATCCGAACTTCGTGTTCTTCATGCTGGTCCACGAGATCTTCCACGGCACAAAATCCGACCGTGCAGCCCAGGCGGCAGCACGCAGAATGCAGGGCGGCCGGCTGCAACAGGGCGAACGCAAGATCGGAACGCCTGAATGGAGCGCGGAGGTGCGCCACGACAAGCGCGTGTATGATTTCCTGGTCAAAACCGGTCTCTTGGGCTCTCCACCGCCGCCGATCCAGCGAATTGCACCCTACTACTACGAGCACCTCAAGAACCCTCGGGTGCAGGTCCATACATTTCCGGTGCCCGGCTACGATCGTCCGCTGAACTAACATTATCCTCCCAAGCCACAATCTCGCCGATATCGTCGTGTTGTGTCAGTCGGCAAAACTGTCTCGGGGAGAGAGGGCACATGTCTCAAAGCATCCGCTTCGTCGTGACCTTCGCCGTCGGCGCTTTCGTCGCCGTCGCGGCGCAAGCGAAGCAACAGGATAGCGTCATCTACTACCGCTCGCCGTTTGAGACGGCTGCGACGTCGGGCATCGTGTACGATCTTGCCGGGAAAAAGACTGGAAATCACATCTTCTGGAGCTTCAAGACATGTGACGTAGCGAGTCAATTCGATTGTCTCTACGTCGACGAAGTAGACTTCGCCTTGGGCGCGCCGAAGCGGGATATGCCCGTAGGCACCACATTTCGAATCGGCAAATTCCAGTTCGTCATTCGAGAAGCCGGTTCGATACGGTTCGCTGGCAGGCGATTGAACGCGACTGTCATTGACACGATTGTTGACGGCGCACCGGAAGGCAAAGCGCACATTCGTGCCGTGTACGATCCGAAGTTCGGCCTCGTCTGCTACGGCTATCTCAATTGGCTGCATCCCACCGCCACTGGCAACAAGCGCGTATACGACACCATCGACGAAACCGAATGTGCCGAAGACATCGGCCTCTGGCCGCGTGAGAAATAGGCCCAAGCTTCTAAGTATTGCGCTGACGATCGCGCGACGCTGACGCGTCACTTCCATCGACACTGCTGCAACACCACCCCTCTCAACCGAAAGGGCCGACAACCCATGCCTACTTTTGGCGAATACTCCGAAGTCGCGATCTGCAACATGGCGCTTGCCAGCGTCGGCCGCGGCGCGCAGATCACCTCGCTCGACGAGGCGAGCCAGGCCGCGCGCGCCTGCAAGCTGCGCTATCCCTACGCACGCGACGCCGTGCTGCGCGCCTACGATTGGAACTTCGCGGCCAAGCGCGCCGAGTTGCCCAAAAACGCAGCCGCGCCCGCCTTCGAATATGCAAACGCCTACGACCTGCCGGCCGACTGCCTGATCGTGCGCTCCGTGTTCGACGGCGAGGCCGAGAAGTGGGTCGTCGAGGGCCGCCAAATCCTGACGGACATGGGCGACCCGATCTTCGTCAAATACACCAGCGTGGTCACCGACACGACGCGCTTCGACGCGTTGTTCGTGGACGCATTGTCCGCGCGCATAGCTTCCGACATCGCAGTGCAGCTCTCCGAAAGCGTCTCGCGCTCTCAAGGCCTGTGGCAAGTGTACCAAGCAAAGCTCGTCGAAGCGCGCCGCCGCGACGCGCAGGAAGGTCAGCCCGAACGCCTGCCGCACGGCGGCTGGCTCGACGCACGTGTTGGCGGCGGCGCCGCACCCTATCGCGACTGGCGAGGTGAATGATGACGCGCACCGGAACCGTCCAACCGTCGTTCGCGGCGGGCGAACTCAGCCCGCGCATGTACGGCCGCACGGACTTCGCCAAATACATCTCGGGCGCCGAGGCGATCGAGAACTTCATCGTCCGCCCCGAGGGCGGCCTCATGCGCCGCCACGGCACGCGCTTTGCGGGCGAGGTGAAGGACCACGTGAGGCAGACGCGTTTGGTCCCGTTCGTCTTCTCGACCGTGCAGGCCTACATGCTGGAGTTTGGCCACAACTACATGCGCGTGTGGCGCGACTACGCGCCGGTCACATCGTCGTCAAAGACGATCACCGGTATCAGCCAAACGAACCCTGCAGTCGTCACCGCGACCGCGCACGGCTTCATAGCGAACGACCGCGTGATCGTCACCGGCGTCGCCGGTATGGGTCAGGCGAACAACCGCGAGTTCATCGTGTCGAACCCGGCTGTAAACACGTTCGAGCTGCAAGGCATCGACGCAACCGGCTACGACGCCTACGCATCGGGCGGCAAGGCTGAGAAGGTCTATGAAGTCGCAACGCCGTTCCCCGAGAATGAGGTGAACGACCTCGTCGTCACCCAGTCGGCCGACACGCTGTTCATCGCCCATCCGTTGCACGCGCCGCGCATTCTCACGCGGACCGGCCACGCGTCGTGGACGCTATCGCCCATGCTGCTGGAGCGCGGTCCGTTCACCGGCCTGAACAGCGACGAATCCGTGCGCGTGATGTGCACCCTGTTGGACGGTAGCTACCAACCGAACAAGAACGTCTCGATCAAGGCCTCCGCGCCGATCTTCCAGAGTTCGCACATCGGCAGCTATTTCTACATGCGCGAGATTTACCTCGATCAGCTGGCGGTCAGTCCTTGGGCTTCGACGCTTGCCATAAGCCCGGCGATCGGCATGCAGGTGTCGAGCAACGGCAACGTCTATTCGCTGGTCGACACGGGCGCGGGAAGTTCGACCGGCAGCGTCATACCTTCGCACACCGAAGGCGACGCCTGGGACAACCCCACGGGCGGCGCCGCCACGAACTACAAGAAGTGGCGCTACCTGCACTCGCGCTGGGCTGTCGTGCGTCTCGATGGCTACACCGACCCCAAGAACATGTCGGGCAAGATCATCACCTACCTCTCCAACGGCCTCGCGCCCACGGCCAAGACGATCACCAACATCACAAATAGCGCAGGCCTTTGCCGCGTGAACCTGACCGCGCATGGCTACAACGAAGGCGACTACGTGTCGATCTCGAGCGCGGGGCAAGCCAACGGCGACTGGAAGGCGATCAACGTCCAGCCCGGTCACTTCGAACTCGAAAACTCCATCGCTTCGGGCACCACGAGCGGTGGCCAGGTTCGCCGCTACGCGACGTGGCTTTGGGCGCACAGCGCGTTCTCGCTGGCACGCGGGTACCCGGCAGTGGTTGCGTTGCACGAACAGCGCCTCGTCTTCGCGAACACGACACAGCAACCGTTCGGCCTGTGGGCGTCGGCGACGGGCGATTACACGAACTTTCTGCCCGGCACCCGCGACGACGAAACGATCGCCTATAACATCGCCGCGAACCAAGCCGATCCGATCCGTTGGCTGACGTCGTCGTCGGACCTCGTTATCGGCACGCTCTCTCAAGAGTTCGCGGCCTTCGGTGGCGGCTTGGGCGATCCGATCACGCCGTCGAACACACGCATCGTGCCGCAATCGGGCGAAGGCTCGAACGCAGCCCCGCCGGTGAAGGCGGGCGTCGATACGCTGTTCGTCAACCGCGCGGGCCGTAAAGTCTTTGCGCTGGCAAACGAGTCCGACGGCGGCTCTTACGCTTCGATGGATCTGCTGGAACTGGCCGAGCATCTGACGCTCTCGTCTTCGATCGTACGCATCGCGTGGGCGAAGAACCCGGCCTCGCTGCTCTGGGCTTTGCGCTCCGACGGCGCGCTATTAGCACTTACCTATCGCCGCGATCAGCAGATCTACGCTTGGACGAAGCACCCAATGGACGGTTTCGTCGAAAGCATCGCGGTCATCCCCTCGAGCGATGGCCGCACCGACGACCTCTGGCTCGTCGTTCGCCGCACGATCGGCGGTCAAACAAAGCGCCACGTCGAATACCTTGGGGCGCCATTCGAACCCACGCACGCGGAAGACAAAGCGCTCATGGGCTTTCTCGACAGCGCATTGCGCTACAACGGCCCCGCGACCGCCACGCTCTCCGGACTCTTTCACCTTGAAGGCCAGACCGTGAAGATCGTGACCGACGGTGCGCAGCACGCCGACCGCCTGGTCACGGGCGGCAAGATCGCGCTCGACAATGCGGCGGAGAATGTTTGGGCAGGCTTGGGCTACACCAGCCGCGTCCGCACGCTACGCCTCGACGTGCCGTCGATGGGCACCGCACAAGGCAAGACGAAGCGCATCTCGCGCCTGACGGTGCGCGTTCACAACGCGATCGGCGGCGCCGCCGGCCCCGGCGACGAAAGCACGCTGGAAGAACTCGTGCGCCGCGAACAGTCGGACGCGATGGATGCCTCGCCGCCGATGCGCTCGGGCGACGTCGACGTGCACTTGGCCTCCGACTTCGACCTCGACGGCCGCATCGCCATCGTCCAAGCCGACCCCATGCCCCTCGACATCCTGTCCCTCATGCCGCTGATCACGGTCGCGGACGGGTAGAGACGTGAAATCACAAGACAGAAGGAGTC
>JABFRX010000206.1 GCA_013140995.1 Alphaproteobacteria bacterium
CGCGAAGTACTGCGACAAGGTCGCCATGGTCTATCCGATGACGCCGTGGCTGAAGATGCTGATCGACGCGACGCTGAAGTCCGACCGCTACGAGAAGGTCATGATCGGTATGAACATGATCGTCGAAGGCCTGGCGCTCGGCGCGTTCAACAACATGTATCACGTGACGAACTGCCCGCTGCTCAAAGCGCTGACCTTCAACGTCATGCGCGACGAGTCGCGGCACGTGTCGTTCGGTCACATCTTCTTGCAGCCCGTGATCAAGAACCTGGACGAGGCAACGCGCGAGGAGCTGGCGGACTTCGCCTTCAACGCCATCTACCTGATCGTACAAGGTACGCAGGTCGGCGGCGGCCAGACGCTGGCGAGCCGCGCGGACCCGGGCTTCATGCAAGTGCTCGCGAACTCCGAGATCGATCCAGACGACTTCTTCAAGGGCCTGCAAGAAGCCGCCGATGCGGGTATTCTGATGGACTTTCCGCCGGGACAGATTCATTCGTTGCACGATCTCATGCTGCCCGCGCTCGCGCGCGTCGGCTTGATCACGCCGCGCGTGCGCAAGAAATACGACGAGGCCGGCATTCAGATCAGCGAGGACTTGCGCATCCTTCATCAGATGGAGGGCGGCGCACCGAATCTCGAGGCTGCTGCAGAGTAGGCTTCGAGGGAACCGACGCGCCGGATGTCTGTCCCCCTCGGCCCGGCGCGCGGTTCCATACAAACGGAGGGTGGCATGACGAATCTCACCCGCAAACCTGCAACGCCGGCCGATAAGACATCGGCGGCGTTCTTTCGCGCGCTTGTCGAGGGTGTGCCAGAGGCGATCATCGTTACGATGCCGGACGGTACGATCACTTACTTCAACCCTGCCTCGGAGAAGTTGCTGGGCTACACGCAGGCCGAGGTCGTTGGACGCAACATCGTCATGCTCGTCCCGCAACAGCCCGACCGGCGCGCAGATGCGGTCAAGTGGCTCGAGCGCTGGGCGCACGAACCCGACGAGACCCAGTCGCGCTTCCTCGACTTCATCGCACAGACGAAGACGGGCGCACAGATGCCGGTCGATGTGCGCGTCGTCGAGCGCAAAATCGACGGCGAACGGCGCTACTTCATCACCTTTCGCGACAACACCGCCCGGCGCAAGGAACAGGCTGCGTTCCGACAGGCGCACCTTCGGGCCTCGCGCATCCTCCAAGTCGCCGAGGATGGGATCGTCTCAGCGGATGAAGCGCAGACCATTACGTTCCTGAATCTGAAAGCCGAAGAGATGTTCGGCTACCGCGCCGAAGAGGTGATGGGCCGCGCGCTTTCGACGCTCATGCCGGAACGCTATCGCGCGCGGCATACGGGCGATGTCGAACGCTTTGCCAAGGGCCGACAAGCCTCGCGGCAAATGAACGAGCGGGGCGGTGTCGTAGGCCTGCGCAAGAGCGGCGAAGAGTTTCCGATGGAAGTCGCGATCACGAAAGTCAACGTCGGCGGCGCGCTCACCTATACCGCGCATATGCGCAACATCACCCGCCGCAAACAGCGCGAAGAGCGGCTGTGCGAGAGTGAGCGGCGCTTCCGCGCGATCTTCGAACATGCGTTCGAGGCCATCGGCCTGCTTGCCCCCGACGGCACGGTGCTTGAGATCAACCGCGCCGGCCGTCTGATGACCGAAGGCGCGTCGCAGCTGATCGGACTGCCGCTTTGGGATCTCCCCTGGGCCGGAAGCGACCTGGCGCCGGACGACACCGCGCGCCAGCGCCTGCGCAGCGCCGTCGCGCAAGCCGCCGGCGGTGAGGCCGTGCGCTACACGGCCGAGTTGCAGCGCAGCGAAACGGACAGACGCAAGATCGACATTTCGCTCACGCCGATCCGCGACGAAACGGGCAAGGTGGTCTACATCGTGCCCGAGGGCCGCGAAACGGGTCAGTAAGTGAACTCGGCCGACAGCCACAGCTTGTTGCGGTCGCCGAACGCACCGGTGCCGAAGCCGTCGTAGTCGGCGTATTTGATGCCGGCCGACCAATGGTCGCCGAACTTCGCGACGAGCTCGACGTCCCACTCCGAGCCGAGATCGGCGCTGCCGCGCTCCGCCTCGAAGTCGTGGTAGGTCACGGCCCCCATGACACCGCTCAGCGGTTCCGCGTCGGCGATCTTCGTTTCGTAGCCGAGCGTTCCGTAAACGTCGACGATGCCGTTCGCGGGCGTCACCAGGAACACGTCGGCATGGCCTTGGAATTTGTGCAACGTGGCGAGCGGCGTTTGGAAGCGGTCGACGCCGTTGCCTTCGAGCGACTCGACGCCGCCCAAGAGCTTGAACCCGTGCGCCGCGATGCCGCCTTCGAGCATCCAGTAGCCGACGTCGTAGCTGCGGGGGTTGTTGCGGAAGTCGCTCTGCGTCGCGTAATCCGCGCCATAGAGCGCAGTGAACTCCTCCGTGATTGGATGCTTGCCCGCAAAGCGCAAACCGAAGGTCTGCGTCGATGGGAGCGTCGCCTGCGGCGCATCTTCAAGATCGATCCAATACGCGTAACCGGTGAGCTTGCCCCAATCCTTGATGTCGTAGCCGGCGTTGAAGAGATGCGTGTCGCCTTCGAGCGCACCCTGGAACGCACCGGGACCACCATCTTCGCCGAAGATACGGTTGATCTGATTCACGTAGGCATAGGTGAGGTTCAAATTCTCGATGCTCGTGTTCGTGATCCGCGCTGCGTCGAACGTCTGTTCGTTTTGGCGAAACGCGACGCCGCCGACGAAACGTTGATTGTCGAGATTGATCCGCTGACGGCCGACCGTGATGACGGTCTGCGGCAGACCGGAGTACTCGACCTGCAATCGGTTGATCTGGAAGTCTTCGGGGTCCGCGACCACCGGAAACGCGAAATTACTGTTCGTCGTGTCGTTGAAGTCGTCGTTGAACTGAACGATCCCTTCGCCTTCGACGAGTAATTGCAGATCCCACACTTTTCCGGTCAGGAAGCCGACGCGGGCGCGCAACGTGTGCGCATTGGCCTCGTTCGCTAAGCCGTCCTGATCGACGTGCTCATAACGGTAGCGCGCGTCGATCAGCAGCTTTCCCTGGTCGAAAAAGTCGGCGAGCGTTCCGTCCGCCCGAGCGGCAAAGGCGCCGAAGCTCGACATAGAAGCGAACAACAATGCGCCGGGCAGCGTCGAGGCGAACAAGGCTTGTTTGAACTTGCGCATGACATCTCTCATGACGATGGCTTTCTTGTGCATGGTGGCGCGCAGCGATCTACCAATCGTTAACTGCAGGAAGGCGCGCACCTCGCGCCAGATGGGAATACGAGACGATCAAGTGTCCGCTTGATCTTGGCCGGCTGTGGCACTTGTCAGCGCGGCAAGGCGTTCCAGTGACGCGATTCGGATCGTATCCCCCTCGGTATCGACGCCATAGTCCCTGAGCTTCTTCAACGTACGCGACAGCGTTTCCGGCTTGATCCCAAGCCGCGTCGCGACTTCCTTTTTCATACCCGGCAGAACCAGCGTCGCCGGCCCTTTGCTCTTGCCCGTTTGTGAGACAAGGAAGTGAGCGAGTCGCTCGGCCGCACCGTGGGTCTTGATCTCCTTGATCTGGCTGATCAACGCCCGCCAGTGGCGCGACAAGACGCGCGCGCATTGCGCGGCGAGCGCGACGTCCTCGTCGATCAACTGCCGCAGCTTGCCCGCCGGAATGAGCAGCGCCTGCCCATCCGACGTGGCTCGTCCACTGACGAGATAGGGCAGGCCCAACAGCGCCGCCGGGAGCAACACGCTTTCTCCAGGGCCAAAGAACTCGATCACCGCTTCCTGCCCGTCGGCGCCGCCGATGAGCGCGATACCGCCTTCGACAAAGCAATAGATGAAGTCGGGCTCCTCGCCTTCGCGGAACAAATAGCCGTGGTTCGAGAAGCGCTGAAGGCCGGCAATGTCGGCGATCCGCGCGCGGCTCCGTTCGGGCAGCGGCGCGAAAAGTTCAATCCTCTCCAGATACGGCAAGCGCGGGTGACTCATCGCACGCTTGTCCTGACGGAGATCAAGCACGGGCATCGGCATGGTCCTGACATGTCGGCAGGTTAGCCGCAGGACGACACGCACGGCCTTGATCCAAATCAAGGCACCAGCCCCGCTGGATCGGCAGTTTCGGCGCACTTACAGAGAGGACCGGGGCCATGACCACCACCACAATCACGTCCGGCCAGCAGACCCAAGCAGTCGCCCTATCGACAATCGCATTCACGATCTGCTTCGCGGTTTGGACGATCTTCTCCATCATCGGCGTGCAAATAAAGCAGGATCTCGGCCTAAACGAGACGCAGTTCGGCCTTCTCGTCGGCACGCCAATTCTCACCGGCTCGTTGATCCGCCTCGCGCTCGGCATCTGGGCGGATCAATACGGCGGGCGGCTGGTGCTGGCGCTCGTCATGATCAGCGCCGCCGTCGCCACGATGCTGCTCACACTGGCTTACGACTATCCGACGTACCTGCTTGCGGCCCTCGGCGTCGGCATCGCCGGCGGTTCGTTCTCGGTCGGCATAGCCTACGTCTCGCGCTGGTTCCCGAAGGAACGCCAAGGCACGGCGCTCGGCATCTTCGGCGCCGGCAATATCGGCGCCGCGGTGACGAAGCTCGCCGCCCCCACGATCATGGTTGCCTATGGCTGGCAGACTGTCGCGATGGTCTGGGCCCTTGCGATCGGTGTGATGGGCCTCTTGTTCTACCTGCTTGCGCAAGACGATCCCGACCTTGCCGCGCGGCGCGCCGAGAAGCGGCCGCCGGTCAGTTTCTGGTCGCAGCTCGAGCCGCTCAAGAACATCCAGGTTTGGCGCTTCTCGCTCTACTACTTCTTCGTCTTCGGCGCGTTCGTGGCACTCGCGCTGTGGCTGCCGCGGTATCTGATCGGCGTCTACGGCTTCGACATTCAGACCGCGGGCCTTTTGGGCGCGGCCTACTCGATCCCCGGCTCGCTGTTCCGCATCTACGGCGGCGTGCTTTCTGACCGCCACGGCGCACGCACCGTCATGTACTGGACGTTCATCGTGTCGGTCATCGCGCTCTTCATCCTGTCCTACCCGCCCACGACCTACACAGTCGACGGCATCCAGGGACAGTTCACGTTCCGCCTCGCCATGAGCGCTACCGGCTTCACAGTCGTCGTCTTCATCCTCGGTTTCTTCATGAGCCTCGGCAAAGCCGCCGTCTTCAAACACATTCCCGTCTACTACCCGAACAATGTCGGCTCGGTGGGCGGTCTCGTCGGACTGATCGGCGGTCTTGGCGGCTTCATTCTGCCGATCCTGTTCGGCGTGCTGAACGACCTCACGGGCATTTGGCAAAGCTGCTTCATGTTGTTGTTCGCCATCACGGCAACCGCGCTGATCTGGATGCATCTCGCGATTCGGCAGATGGAACACGAAGCAGCTGGCGAAGCTCTGTCCAAGCTGCCGCAATTGCCCGAGATGCAGTCGATCCATCTGCCGCAGCACGAAAAGGCGCTCGCCTCGCATGTGCTCACCGACTGGCGGCCGGAAGACAAGACGTTCTGGGAGTACACCGGCAAGGCGATTGCCAACAAGAACCTCTGGATTTCGATCCCGGCGCTGCTGCTGTCGTTCTCGGTGTGGATGGTGTGGTCCATCGTCGTGGCGAAATTGCCCTCGGTCGGCTTCAACTACACGACCGACCAGTTGTTCTGGCTCGCGGCATTGCCCGGACTGTCGGGCGCCACGTTGCGCATCTTCTACTCGTTCATGGTGCCGGTCTTCGGCGGGCGCCTGTGGACCACCGTCGCCACTTGGTCGCTGATGATCCCGGCGCTCGGCATCGGCTTTGCAGTGCAGGATCCGAACACGCCTTACGTCGTGTTCTTAGGTCTCGCGCTGCTTTGCGGCTTCGGCGGCGGGAACTTCGCATCCTCGATGTCGAACATCTCGTTCTTCTTCCCGAAAGCCGAGAAGGGCAACGCCCTCGCCCTCAACGCCGGTCTCGGGAATCTGGGCGTCAGCGTGATGCAGTTCGCCGTGCCCATCGTCATCACGACCGGCGTGTTCGGCTGGCTCGGTGGCGATCCGCAGGTTGCGACGGTCGACGGCGCGCAGACGCAGCTCTGGTTGCAGAACGCGGGCTTCATCTGGGTACCTTTCATTTTCGTCTCCGCGTTCGCGGCTTGGTTCGGCATGAACGACATCGCCTCTGCCAGAGCCTCATTCGCGGAGCAGTCGGTGATCTTCCAGCGTAAGCACAATTGGATCATGTGCTGGCTCTACACGGGCACGTTCGGTTCGTTCATCGGCTACTCGGCGGGCTTCCCGTTGCTCTCGAAGCTGCTGTTCCCAGATGTGAACGCGCTGCAGTACGCGTTCTTGGGACCGCTTGTAGGTGCGGTCTCCCGCTCGATGACCGGTTGGGTGTCCGATAAGTTCGGTGGCGGGCGCGTGACGCTTTGGGTCTTCGCAGGGCTCATTGTCGGCGTCGCCGCGGTGCTGTTCTTCGGCGGCATCAAGGATCAGCCCGGCGCGTTCTGGGGCTTCTTCGGCAGCTTCCTGTTCCTGTTCTTCGTGACGGGCGTGGGCAATGCATCGACGTTCCAGATGATCCCCGCGATCATGCGCCAGGAAATGGTGCGGCTGATGCCGAGCGCCGACGCCGAGGCGCGGGTTCGGCAAGGCGACAAGGAATCGGCCGCGATTATCGGCTTCACCTCCGCGATCGCTGCTTACGGCGCGTTCTTCATCCCGAAGGCCTACGGCTCGTCGATCGCGATGACCGGTGGGCCTGAGGTCGCTCTGTGGGCGTTCCTCGCCTTCTATGTCTCCTGCCTCGTCATCACTTGGCAGGTCTACACCCGCAAGGGCAGCTTGCTGTTCGACGTCGAACGCGGTGGCGCCGGCCCCACGCTCAAACCAGCAACCGCTTGAGGTGACATCATGAGCCACTTTCTCGACCGCCTGATGTTCTTCAAGAAGAACGTGGGCACGTTCTCGGACGGCTACGGCCTCGTCACCAACGAAGACCGCACGTGGGAGGACGCCTACCGCAACCGCTGGAGCCACGACAAAGTCGTGCGCTCTACGCACGGGGCGAACTGCACCGGCTCATGCTCTTGGAAGATCTATGTCAAGGGCGGCATCGTCACCTGGGAGACGCAGCAGACCGACTATCCGCGCACGCGGCCTGACCTGCCGGATCACGAGCCGCGCGGTTGTCAGCGCGGTGCGAGTGCCAGCTGGTATCTCTACAGCGGCAACCGCATCAAGTATCCGCTGATCCGCAAGCGGCTCTTGAAACAGTGGCGCCAGGCGCGCACGACCAAAACGCCGGTCGACGCATGGGCTTCGATCGTTGAAGACACGTCGAAGCTCACCGACTTTCGACAGATGCGCGGCCACGGCGGGTTCGTTCGCGCCGGTTGGGATGAAATCAACGACATCATTGCGGCCGCAAACGTCCACACGGCCAAAGCGCACGGCCCCGACCGGATCATCGGCTTCTCGCCGATCCCGGCAATGTCGATGGTCTCCTATGCCGCTGGCTCGCGCTACCTCTCGCTGATTGGCGGCACATGCATGTCGTTTTACGATTGGTATTGCGATCTGCCGGCATCGTCGCCGCAAACCTGGGGCGAGCAGACCGACGTTCCCGAAAGCGCCGACTGGTACAATTCCGGATTCCTGATCCTGTGGGGCTCGAACGTTCCGCAGACGCGTTCGCCAGATGCGCACTTCTACTCCGAGGGCCGTTACAAAGGTATCAAGAGCGTTGTCGTTTCACCGGACTACAGCGAGGCGTCGAAATTTGCCGACCTATGGCTGTCGGTGAAACAGGGTACCGACTCCGCACTCGCGATGGCGTTCGGCCACGTCATCTTGACCGAGTTCCATGTCAAGAAGTCAGATCCGTACTTTATCGACTACGCACGCAAGTACACAGACTTCCCGCTGCTTGTGCGGTTGAAGAAAGTCGCGGGCAACTGGGTGCCGGAGCGTTTCGTCCGCGCCAGTGACTTTGACGGCAAACTCGGCGAAACCAACAATCCCGATTGGAAGACCGTCGCCTACGACGAGACGACCGGCGACGTCGTCACGCCGTTGGGTTCGATCGGTTTCCGGTGGGGCGAGCAAGGCAAGTGGAACCTTGAGGAGAAATCGTCCGCCGGCAAGGAGACTAGGCTCCGCCTGTCGCTCAAGGACCAGCATGATGAGATCGTGGGCGTTGCCTCGCCCTACTTCGGCGGGTTGGCGACAGAGCACTTCACCAAGACCGATCACGCCGACATTCTCGTGCGGAACGTGCCCGTCAGAAGACTCAAACTGGCGGACGGCGAGACCCTCGTCGCAACCGTCTACGATCTCTTCTTGGCCAACTACGGCGTCGATCGCGACTTCGGCGGCGATAACGTCGCGAAGTCCTATGACGACGACGTGCCGTACACGCCCGCGTGGGCCGAAAAGGTGACCGGCGTGCGGCGCAGGGACATCATCCTGACCGCGCGAGAGTTCGCGGACAACGCCGCCAAGACCAAGGGCAAATCGATGGTGATCCTGGGTGCGGGGATCAACCATTGGTACCACATGGACATGATCTATCGCGGCATCATCGCGATGCTGACCATGTGCGGCTGCATCGGACAGTCGGGTGGCGGCTGGGCGCATTATGTCGGGCAAGAGAAATTGCGACCGCAACCGGGCTGGACCGCGCTTGCCTTCGCGCTCGACTGGGGCCGCCCGCCGCGCCAGATGAACTCGACCAGTTTCTTCTACGCTCATACCGATCAGTGGCGCTACGAGAAGCTCCGGGTCGACGAAATTCTCTCGCCGACCGCCGAGCCCGGCGATTGGAATTGCAGCCTGATCGACTTCAACGTGCGTTCCGAACGTATGGGATGGTTGCCCTCCGCACCGCAGCTCGAAACCAATCCTCTGCACATTGCGGCCGGCGCTGAGATGGCGGGCAAACCAGTGCCGCAGTACGTCGCGGAGAGTCTGAAATCCGGTGTACTCAAGATGTCGTGTGAAGACCCGGACGACCCGAAGAACTTTCCCCGCAATATGTTCGTCTGGCGCTCGAACTTGCTTGGTTCGAGCGGAAAGGGGCACGAGTACTTCCTCAAGCACTTGATCGGCACCAGTCACGGCGTTCAAGGCAAGAATTTGGGCGACTGCGGCGAGCAGATGCCGCGAGAGGTGAAATGGCACGATCAAGCGCCTGAAGGAAAACTCGATCTGCTGGTCACGATCGACTTCCGCATGTCGTCGACCTGCATGTACTCCGACATCGTGTTGCCGACAGCGACCTGGTACGAGAAGAACGATCTCAACACCTCCGACATGCACCCGTTCATCCATCCGCTGACAAAGGCGGTGGACCCGTTATGGGAATGCCGCAGCGACTGGGACATCTTCAAAGGCATCGCCAAGCGCTTCTCGGAACTCTCGCCGGGTCATTTGGGTGTTGAGAAGGACGTGGTGCTGACGCCGCTGATGCACGACACGGCCGGCGAACTCGGGCAGCCGTTCGAACCCAAGGATTGGAGGAAAGGCGAGTGCGAGCCTGTCCCCGGCAAAACCATGCCGAACGTCACCGTGGTCGAGCGCGACTACCCCAACACCTACAAGCGCTTCACGGCCCTGGGGCCGCTCATGGAAAAGCTCGGCAACGGCGGCAAGGGCATCGCCTGGAACACGCAGCACGAGGTGGACTTTCTGCGCAAACTGAACGGCGTTGTCACCGACGAAGGCGTGACGAAGGGCATGGCGCGCATCGAAACCGATATCGATGCGACGGAAGTGATCCTATCGCTCGCGCCGGAGACGAACGGCGAGGTTGCAGTGAAATCATGGGAAGCGCTCGAAAAGCAGACGGGCCGGGGGCACACCCATCTCGCGCGCGCGCGCCAAGACGACAAAATTCGCTTCCGCGACTTGGTGGCTCAGCCGCGCAAGATCATCTCTTCGCCGACATGGTCAGGCATCGAGTCGGAAGAAGTCTCCTACAACGCCGGTTATACGAATGTGCACGAGCTGATCCCGTGGCGCACGCTTAGCGGCCGCCAGCAGCTCTACGTCGACCACCCCTGGATGCGCGCGTTCGGTGAAGGCTTCACGACCTACAAGCCGCCGGTCGATCTTAAAACCATCGCGCCACTGCTCGGCAAGAAGGAGAACGGGAACACGGAAATCGTTTTGAACTTCATCACGCCACACCAAAAATGGGGCATCCACTCGACCTATACCGACAATCTGTTGCAGCTGACGCTGTCGCGCGGCGGCCCGATCGTTTGGATCAGTGAGACGGATGCGAAATCCGCGGGCATCGTCGACAACGACTGGATCGAACTTTTCAACGCGAACGGGGCTTTGTCTGCACGCGCGGTTGTGAGCCAGCGCGTCAAGTCAGGGCTTTGTCTCATGTACCACGCGCAGGAGAAGATCGTGAACGTGCCGGGGTCGGAAACGACGAAGACACGCGGCATTCATAACTCCGTCACCCGCGCGATCACGAAGCCGACACACATGATCGGCGGCTACGCGCAGCTTTCCTACGGCTTCAACTACTACGGCACGGTCGGCTCCAACCGCGACGAGTTCGTGGTGCTTCGGAAAATGTCGAACGTGGACTGGATGGAAGAGCCGCATGAACTTGCGGCGGCGGAATAGGAGAGATCACCATGAAAATTCGCGCGCAGATCGGGATGGTCCTCAATCTCGACAAATGCATCGGCTGCCACACCTGTTCGGTCACTTGCAAGAACGTGTGGACGAACCGCGACGGCGTGCAATACGCCTGGTTCAACAACGTCGAAACGAAGCCCGGCATCGGTTACCCCAAGGAGTGGGAGAACCAAAAGAAATGGAAGGGCGGCTGGATCCGCAAGAACTCCGGCAAGATCGAGCCCCGCATGGGCGGAAAGTTTCGCATCTTGGCGAAGATCTTCGCCAACCCCGACATGCCGGAGATCGACGACTACTACGAGCCCTTCACGTTCGACTACGAGCACCTGCAGACGGCCGGCGAGTCGAAAGCCGTACCGGTCGCGCGGCCGCTGTCGCTGATCACCGGCCAACGCATGGAGAAGATCGAGTGGGGCCCGAACTGGGAGGAGATCCTGGGCGGCGAGTTCGAGAAGCGCTCGAAGGACGCGAACTTCGAAGGCATCCAGAAAGAGATGTACGGACAGTTCGAGAAGACGTTCATGATGTACCTGCCTCGGCTGTGCGAGCATTGCCTCAATCCGGCTTGCGTTGCCGCGTGCCCGTCCGGCGCCATCTACAAGCGTGAGGAGGACGGCATCGTCCTCATCGATCAGGACAAGTGCCGCGGTTGGCGCATGTGCGTCAGCGCCTGCCCCTACAAGAAAATCTACTACAACTACGTTTCGGGTAAGTCCGAGAAGTGCATCTTCTGCTACCCGCGAATCGAAGCGGGCCAACCGACGGTCTGTTCGGAAACCTGCGTCGGGCGCATCCGCTATCTGGGCGTGCAGCTCTACGACGCCGACAAGATCGAAAAGGCGGCAAGCGTTGCCGACGAGAAGGACCTCTACAAAGCCCAACTCGACATCTTTCTCGATCCGCACGATCTGAAGGTGATCGAGGCGGCGCGCGCGGCGGGCATTCCCGACGCTTGGCTGGACGCGGCGCGAAACTCGCCCGTCTACAAGATGGCGATGGAGTGGAAGGTCGCCTTCCCGCTCCATCCCGAGTACCGCACGCTGCCGATGGTATGGTACGTGCCGCCGCTGTCGCCGATCCAATCGGCTGTCGAAAGCGACCACATCGGCTTCGACGGCGCCCTGCCCGACCTTTCCAAGCTGCGCATTCCGATGCGCTATCTCGCCAATCTGCTCACCGCCGGCGATACGAAGCCGGTGGAAGCCGCAATCCGGCGCATGTTCGCGATGCGGATCTTCATGCGTTCGCGTCACGTCGAGCGGAAAGAAGACGAAACGGTCTTGCGCGAAGTGGGCCTCACGAAGCTCCAGATCGAAGACATGTACAAAACGATGGCGCTCGCAGCCTACGAAGACCGCTTCGTCATCCCCTCGACCCACCGCGAGTACGCCGAGAACGCCTACGACTTGCGCGGCGCCTGCGGTTTCTCGTTCGGCAACAACTGCTCGGATGGGTCGAGCGAATCCTCGCTGTTCGGCATGAAGAAATGGCGCGAAAACACGCCGACGGAGACTATGTAATGAAGACCTATCGCGCGCTCGGCGCGCTTCTCACCTATCCGACCGGCGAGCTCATCGAAGCCCTGCCGGAAATCCGTGCCGCGTTGGCGGACGAACGGCTCATCGCCGGATCGCATCTCGCCGCAATCGACGGCCTGCTCTCGCATCTGAGCGCGGGCGACCTGATGGACTTGCAGGACGAGTATGTTCGCCTGTTCGATCGGATACGCTCGCACTCGCTTCACCTCTACGAGCATCTCTACGGGGAGGCGCGCGAGCGGGGACAGGCCATGGTGCGGCTGCAGACGCTCTACAAGTTCCACGGCTTCACGCACACCTCCACGGAGCTTCCCGACTATCTACCGCTGTTCGCGGAGTTCTTGTCGCTGATGCCGGACCGCACGGCGCGCACGATCCTCTCGGATGCCGCGGCCACGATCGAAGCTCTGCACCAGCGAACGGCGAAGAGGGACACACCCTACGCCGCGGTCTTCGCCGCGCTCGTCTCGCTGGCTTCCAAGCAGGTCGATCGCGCGCTGCTTGCCGAAGTCATGCGCGGCGGCGGCTCGGACGACGACAGCCTGGACGCGCTCGATCGTGCCTGGGAAGACGCCCCCGTCACGTTCGGCGAGGCCGCCGCCTGCGACTCGCTCGCGAACGCACAGCAAAGGGTTTGAGCCATGTTCGACTACCTGCACCATTTCCTGTTCGGCATTCTCCCGTATGTGGCGCTCGCCGTGTTCTTCGCGGGCAGCCTGATCCGCTTCGACCGCGAGCAATACTCGTGGCGCTCCGGCTCCAGCCAACTGTTGCGCAAGCGCCAGCTCGTCATCGGCAGCGTGTTGTTCCACGTCGGCATCCTGCTGCTGTTCGTCGGACACTTCGTCGGCCTTTTGACGCCGCACGAAGTCTATGAGGCGCTCGGCGTCTCCGTGCCGGCAAAGCAAATGCTCGCTGTCACCGCCGGCGGCATCTTCGGCATCATCTGCTTCATCGGCCTGACCATTCTGCTGCATCGCCGCCTTATCGATCCGCGCATCCGCGGGACCAGCGCGCCGATGGACATCTTCATTCTATGCTTGCTGTGGGTACAGTTGACGCTCGGCCTCATCACGATCCCGTTCTCGCTGCAGCACATGGACGGTTCGGTGATGCTGGTGCTGTCCGAATGGGCGCAGCGCATCGTGACGTTCCGCTCCGGTGCGTCCGAACTCGTCACCGACGTCAGCCTTTCCTACAAGCTGCACATCGTCATGGGGCTCATCATGTTCATGGTGTTCCCATTCTCGCGCCTCGTGCACATATGGAGCGCGCCGGTCTGGTACATCTTCCGAAGCGGCTATCAGATCGTGCGCACGCGCAATCCCTCGTCCGGCGTCCGGAAACCCACGTCATGATCAGCGTCAACGGCCAACAGATCGGCGAGCCCGAAATCCTCGCCGAGATGCAATACCACCCTGCCCCGTCGCGCGACGCAGCCTACGCCGAGGCGGCCGAGGCGCTCGTCGTGCGCGAGCTTCTGCTCCAGCGCGCCGCTGCGGCGGGTCTCGCCTGGGCTGCAACGCCTGAGGGCGAAGAAGGCGCAATCGAAGCCCTCCTCGCCCGGGAGCTGAAGCTGCCGGAGGCCGACCCCACAGCGGTGCGCCGCTACTTCGACAACAACGGGGCGAAGTTTAGAAGCCCCGATCTGTTCGAGGCCTCGCATATTCTCTACCTCGCCCCGCGCGAAGATGCCGAAGCACAGGCCCGCGCGCGCACATCGGCCGAGCGCACGCTCGCGATCCTGAAGGCCGACCCCGCCGTGTTCGGCAAGATCGCCAAAGCGGAATCCGCCTGCGCCTCCGCTGGCGAAGGCGGCCGCCTGGGCCAAGTCGCTGCCGGCGACACCGCACCGGAGATCGACACGTTCCTCCAAGCGCTCGAAGACGGCCAGCTCTGCCCTGTCCCCGTCGAGACGCGCTACGGCGTTCACGTCCTGCGCCTCGATCGACGCATCCCAGGACGGGCCTTCGCATTCGAGGAGGTGCAAGACCAAATCGCTCGCGACCTCGCCGCCAACGCCTGGCGCCGCGCCGTCAGCGGCTACATCGCACTCCTGGCCGCCAGCGCCAGGGTCAATGGCATCGAAATTCGCACTGCGGTAACCCCTCTGGTGCAGTGAGGGCCAGGCACGAGAAGCGCCCGTAGGAGCAGCGCATAACGGCATGACGCAGGCGCTTGAAGCGCAGCAAAGCCATTCACATTTCCAAAAGGAAAACGCCGCCAACTCATTGAGTTGACGGCGCTGTTTTTGGGTGCAGGGATAGGATTTGAACCTATGACCTTCAGGTTATGAGCCTGACGAGCTACCGGGCTGCTCCACCCTGCGTCAATCCTTGGCAGAGTTGACCGGCGCTTGCCGCTTGGGTCAACTGAGGCCGCGGGTTTTAGACACTATCTTCGGCTCTGTCTACAAAGGAAATGACCCCATGTTCATTGGGCATTACGGGCCTGCGCTGGCGGCCAAGGCGGCGGTCAAAACCGTGCCGCTGTGGGTGCTTTTTGTCGCGGCGCAGTGGGTCGATTTCTTGTGGGCGGCGTTCGTGATTGCCGGCGTCGAAAAGGCACGCATCGTCGAGAATTTCATCGGGGTGACGCCGCTCGACCTCTACTACATGCCTTATACGCACGGGCTTCCGAGCGCGGTGCTGTTGTCGCTTGCGATGGGCGGTGTGGTGGCGCTGGCGTTCAAGGGTGATCGCGTGGCGGTGGTGCTTGCGGTCGCCGCGGTCGCGTTCTCGCACTGGCTGCTCGACCTCATCGTGCACGCGCCGGACTTGGCGCTTGTGTTCGATCAGATGAAGGTGGGCTTCGGGCTGTGGGCGTATCCGTACATCAGCGTGCCGGTCGAGATCGCGCTCGTGCTTGGCGGGGTCTGGCTCTACGACCGGGCGGTCCCGTCGCCTCGCCGGGCCGGAACGATCGCGCTGTGGGGCTTAGGGTTCGCGATGGCGGCGCTGCAGGTACAGAACTCGTTCTTCAACGAACATCCGAAGGATCCGGCCGCGTTCGCGATGTTGAGCCTAACGGGGTACACGGCGCTGGCGGTGCTGGCGGCGGGGGTGGACTACCTGCGCCGGCCGCGAACATAGTCTTGGGACAATAAGACGGGGAGAGAACAGATGCTGATGTCACGCCGCCACGCGATTGCTGCGTTGGGCTCGACGATGTTGATGCCGGTTGTGGCGGGGGCGGCTTTTGGGGCTGTGCAGAGTGTGGCGGATAAGGCGTTCGCGAAGCTTGCGGCCAAGTGGCTCGATCAGTCGATGAAGTTTTCGCCGGTGTCGGCGACGCAGGTCGGCGATCACCGGTTCGACAGCGAGCTCGACGATGTGAGCGCGGCCGGGCGGAGTGCGGGGCTTGTCTTCAACAAGCAGACGTTGGCGGCGTTGGAAGCGATCGACGCGAAGAAGCTTTCGCGCGCGAACCAGGTGGATGCGGCGCTGCTCAAGAACGAGCTTCGCTCGCAGATTTGGCAGACCGAAAGCGTGCAGGGTTGGGCGTGGAATCCGCTCGGCTATCAAAGCGTCGCCGGTGGGGCGATCTACACGCTGATGGCGCGCGAGTTTGCGCCGGTGGAGCAGCGGCTTGCGGCGGCGACCCGGCGCATGGAGTTGATCCCGGCGTTCTTGAAGCAGACGCGCGGCGAACTTGTGCCCGCGCGCGTGCCGGTGCCGCATGCGGCGACGTATTCGGCGCAGCACAAGGGCCTCAAAAGCATCATCGGCGAGATGATCGATCCGCATAAAGAGAAGCTCTCCGGCGCGGCGCGTACGCGGCTGGATGCGGCGATCGCGACCTACAACGCCGCGTGCGACGAGCATCAGGCGTGGATCGACGGCACCCTGGTGCCGGCGGCGAAAGCCGACTTCCGCGCCGGCGCCGAACGGTTCGACAAGCAATTGGCATTCACGCTGCAGTCGACGTTGACGCGCGCTGAGATTCGCTCAAGGCCGAAGCGGCCATCGCCAAATGCCGGTCGGAGATGTACGTGGTGGCGCGTCAGGCGCTTAAAGAC
>JABFRX010000242.1 GCA_013140995.1 Alphaproteobacteria bacterium
TTCTGAGGATCCATGCGCCAGGTCAGCGTCCCAAACGAATGGCCCCAAATCTTCCACGGCGCTTGGGCCGCGCGCAGGCGATCCTTGAACCAGGCAATCTGCTCGAGGCCCAGATAGCCTTGCGGCGGCGCATCCTTCTGCGTGTTCGCGACGTCCGCCGTCCCGATCCGCAGCGTGACCGGGGGCGATCCGCCGTTATACGCGCGGCCCATATCGAGGATCTCGTTCGCGTCTTCTGGAATCGCGCCGATCGGAATAGCTGGAAGCGTGCTGCCGTCCGCGGGCGGCGAGGCGTACGACCGATTGTCGGTCAAGATCATGTCGACGTTCTTGCCGAAGCGGAACGCGCGGTAAATCTTAAGCGCATTGACCGCCGTCAAGTTGTTCGGCTCAAGGCCCAGGCCGCGCTCGTCCAACGTCGTCAGCGCCACGTCCTGAACGGCAGGCGCTTCGAACGCGTCGCCCGCGCCGGGCTTGCGGACGCGCGCGGGCTGAAACTCGTACCAAGCCTGGCTCGCCGCCACTTTGACGCGCTGCGCCGGACGCACCTTGCCGCCGAACACTTGCTGGCTCTGATAGGCCTGCCAAGAGAACTCGTGATTGTCCCACACGGGCACGAACGGCCATTGCGCGCGGGCGTCTTGCAGATCGGGATCCGTCAGATAGCCGCGATAGAGCGCGCGATAGTCGGCGAGGTTCACCGGCACATAGAACTTGCCGATCTTCTCGCCGTTCGGATAGCGCACGATGTCGCGAAGCCGGCGGCCGCGCAGAATGCCGCCCGGCGTTTCTTCCGGATACCAAACCATCTCGTAGACGAAATCGCCGAGATGCAGCACGAAGCTGAGCTGTTCCTCGCGCGGGCGCCGTTCGTCCTCGTATTTCATGCGCCGATAGGCGTTGCCCGCGCCGATCGTCACGTCGTGGCAGCTCACGAAAGCGAATCGAACGGGCCCGCTGTCGTCGTCGGCCGGCGCCGTCAGCGTGCGCCCCACGCGGCTCGCATTGCCCTTTTCGTCGATGAACCGGTACCAATACTCCCGTGCGGGCTCGAGACCCGCCGCCAAGAACCGGCACGTCCAATCGGTGTTCTCGCCGATGGCCGCAACGCCGTGCGCCACGATGCGCTGAAACGTGGGGTCGGCCGCAACCTCCACCGTCAGCCGGTTGGAGCGCGAAACATCTGGCGGCCGCCGCGTCCAGAGGATCACGCTCGTCGAGTCCGGATCGCCGGATGCAACCCCTTGCGGATAGAGATCGCGCCGCTCGACCGGCTTGGCGGTGGAACTCTTCGCGGAAGCCGTCCCGATCGCAAGCACCGCGCCCAAGGCGGCAGCTTCGCGGATCAACTGGCGGCGATTGAGGCGCGTGATTGTCGGCATACCCAGTTCATCCCCTGCTCTTGCTGGTGGGCAGACCGAACCACGTCGCTAAAGGCACCAAACTGAGTCGCATCAGTCCGCCGCCCTCATGCCCCCGGCATCATCCGATCAAAGCCTAGCGGAGCAACGCGACGGGCCCCGATCACATTCGCGTAAGCGCCCGAAGCCGCCCGGCGGCACCCCCAAACAGCTCGACCACCGGGACGACCTCTTGGTCGCGCTCGCGCCCTAACGCGCGCGCGGCATGAAACCGGCTCGGCCCTGTCGAAGGGCGTGCCTGCGAGCTACGTCAAGGGCTGGCAATCAGCGATCGCATCAGAAGCGGCGCCGCCATCCGCTGCTGTCGCTGGGTAGCGACGGACTCAAAGCCGGACCTGCGCGCCGGGGCGAGCGGAAAGCAGCTATGATGCCCCTTGATCTATTTGGACAAGCCCTGTTCTGCCGCCTGCGCATGGCGAGTCTCGTGCCCCATTGATTTTGCGATGACTTCCGACTGGGTCTGGGCCTGAAGCTTATGTTTTGCCGACGCGACCGCCGCCCGCACGGTTCGTTCCGCGACGCCCAACAGCTGACCGGTCGCCTTGTACGAACTGCCGCCGGCGATCGACTTGAGGCACGCGGCCTCGCGCTGCGTGAGTTCCCTGTTTGGTGCGAGTGAGGCCATCACGTCGTAGGTTACGTGTGCCGCTGCGTGCAGCAGCGCGCGCGTTTGCGGAGTGTCTTCGGGCTTGTCACCCGCGCCAGCCGCGTACATGACGAATCTGCCGAGCCTGTGAACCGGGAAAACAACGATGTGCAGGTCTTTGACAGCCGGGTACAAGACGCGTCGGACATCGCTTTCGCGATAGCCGAGGGCTTCGCTGGCCGTGGGCACGTCGAACGGCACGTCCACCGCAAACGCATACTGTGCCAGCGGGTTCTGGGCAGGCGGGTTGTTGCGCGAATATTCTTCCATATTGCCGACCGTCCGCCAGTAGGCGACCGGGAGAGACGGCTGAGGCTCCAGTAGCGCGATGACCACGCTTTCGGCAAACCCAAACTCTTCCGCCAAATCCGCGAAGTGCGCGCCGGCATGTACCGGCAGCATGGCATCGGAAATGGCGTCGATGAACTTGTTCAGCAGGTGAATCATTTCCGCTCCCTTCCAAAGCCTTGTGCTGCAAGGGCGATCAGTTCGTGGCGTGTGGAAACGTGGAGCTTGCGTCTGATGTTGCGCAGGTGAAATCGCACGGTTCGTGTCGCGAGCCCTAGCGTTTTGCCGATCTGGGCGTCGGCGAGCCCTGCCATGGCGAGATCCAGGACTTCACGTTCGCGCGGCGTCGGTGTGACTCGCGCGGCGACCGCTGGCGCGGCGGTAGCCAGGGGGCGCGGCGCTAAAAGGTGCTGATGCGCAAGAAGCGTCGCAACGTGCAAGAGAGAGCGCGACAAGCCGCTGGCCAATCCACCTTCGCCAAAGAGGCCGAAATGACGCAAATGTCCGAGCGAAACCTCAATATTCACCATGAAGCCTTCGATCGCTGCAAGCGGTTGCGCTCGACTCATGCCCCTAAGGGCGAGTTTTTCATCCACCTCAGACAGGAAGACCGGGGCCCTCGCGTCCCGTGCCCAGTCATAGAGCGGATGATCGCGAAGTGCGTCCAGAGTTGCCTCCGGCGCGTCTGGCGAGACGTAGACCGGCTGAAGCTGCGGGATCGCGCCGCTGAGGCGGGTTTCGACGATCAGCATGTGGGGCATGTGAAAGTGCCCGCCGAATGCGGCAAGCGCAACAAAAACGGCCTCCGGTGTATCGGCCTCGGCCAGGTTCCGAATGTAAGTGCGCAACGCCCGATGGACTTGAGCGGGCTCGCGCGGCGGGCCGCGTAGTGCTTCCATAGCGTTGGTGGTCTGAATGGGATTGCTCAAGCCGACCGCCAGTAGAGAGTTCCGCAACACGCCTCAAGCTGCAACAAATGTCCGTGACGCAATGAAGCGCGTCACGAGTTCGCACGCCGCTTCGGCGGCGAACGCACCCGCCGACCACGCGACGCGATAGTTGGCAAATTCGAGATCGGATCAATATTTTTTTCCGCGGAAATTGCAACGCCGTGCATTGCGTGAAGCAACGTCCGTCACAATCTCATGCACCGTTTGGCAAGCGCCTGTTATCGATCGATGCGCTCGTGGCTCGCAACTGCAAGTATGAACAACGGTTCATCTCGAAAATCGCCTGACGCGCGAAATTGGATCACCTGACGACACTGCTACCGCCGGCTCTGGGCCGCACGTTTCGACGAATTGGACAACATCATCGAAGAGCTGAAACGCAAGGAGAAAGCCGATGGCCGGAAAAGACGATAGTGGCGCCGCCCCCGTGAACGTCCGCACGGCGGTGAAGCGCAAGTCCGACCGCGAATTGATCGTGACGCGAACCTTCGACGCGCCCGTGCACATCGTCTTTCAAGCGTGGGTGAGGCCCGAACTCTTCAAGCGCTGGTGGATCCCCAAGGCCATGGGCATGACCGTCGTCGCGTGCGAGATGGATGTCCGCACCGGCGGCACCTACCGGCTCGAGATCCGCCACCCCGACTTCGAGCAACCCATGCCGTTCTTCGGCAAATACCTCGAAGTAATCCCGAACGCCCGCATCGTCTGGACAAACGAAGAAAGCGAAGGCGGCGCCGTCACCACGGTGACGTTCGAAGAGCAAGGCGGCAAGACCGAACTAACCCTGACCGAACGCTACCCGACAAAACAAGCCGCCGACGAAGCCCTCGAAGGCTCCGCCGCCGCACTACCCGAACAGTTCGACGAACTGGACGAACTCCTTCCCACGCTCGCGCCGTAACCGATGCACTGGATTCCGGCGTCTCCTCCCGGTCCGGGAGGTCGCCGCGCCACCCCAATTGACTCTGCCGACGGTTGAGCCAAGCTGACCTGAATGGCAGATCTACGGGGTCGCTGAGCGTGACCGAAGAGCGCGGCATGCCAGACCAATGCAGGGGGGCGCCGATGAAGGAAGTGTTGAACCGGCTGGTGCAAAATCTGTCCGAGATGGGCCGCCGGATACACTACGTGGCACCCCCGCTCCTGATGATCATGGGAGTGTCGCGTTCCGGCGAAGACTGGCTAGACTGGCTTCTGTTCTGGGCGGCGCTGAGTATCTTATTGATGGTGGTGGCAGGGTTCTTCCTCGCCCGGCACCGTAGGTGACAAACGGCGAAGAGTCGGCCCGCTTAGGAAAGAAACCAGAATTGGTATGCCGTCACCGTAATGCTCTGAGTATGAGAAATCGCAACTAAAGTCGTCATCCCGGACGTGTAGTAAAAGAATACGGGGACAAGAATACGGGGACATGATAACTATTCCCCGCACCGCCCCAACACATTAACGCGAAAACAAGAGCGCTGCTTGACTTTGCCGCTCCGCGCTCCGTGGCGCAGAGACTGCCGGGCGCCCTTTGGGCAACGAGGATTTCATCAAAGCTTAGAGCGCCTGCTCGGCCGCCCCGTCGCCCGCCGCGCGCCGGGGCGCAAACCGGCGACGCGGGATGCAGATCAGCCGACGCTGCTTTAGGCGCGCACTGAGCAGAGGGGAATAGGTATCATGTCCCCTATGCCCCTGTCCCCTATGCC
>JABFRX010000031.1 GCA_013140995.1 Alphaproteobacteria bacterium
TATTCAGATCGACCGGCCGCTCCAAATGCCGCCGGTCGATCTGAATATTGCCGGTGAGCAAAAGGCCAAGCCCACCCTGCGCCCAGCGCGAATAGAGCCGCACGTGTTTATCGGTGGCCCGGTTGAGCGAATCCCCAAGCCCCTCCGTCATCGCCGCCTTCGCCACACGGTTCGGCAAAACTTGTCCGCAAGGAAGACGAAGCGGTTCAGAAAGCGACATCGGAGAATCCATGACGATTGTTGGGACAGCGCGCACTAGCCCGCTCCAAGGCCCACGCGCAAGACCCATCACGAGCTTTGCCGGGGGGCCGCCGTCAAGAACAGCCGTTGACAACAGCCGCGGCTTTGCCGCGCCGCAAGCGCGGTGATACGACGATGGACTCTTAAAGCAAAGGCGGGCGGGCCGGACACATGATCGGGGACAACGACGTTGCGGTGTTGCTGGGCTTTCTGGCTTCGGCCATTGGGCTTGCGGGGTTTGCCGGCATCGTGACGTCGATCGACCGGCGGACGGTGGGCGCCACGCCCGAGGTCATCACGTTTCGCCTGAACGTGCTGACGCTGACGGCGCTGCTTTCGATTCTGCTCGCGCTTTTGCCCATCGTGGTCGAGGCGCTTGCCCTCGCCCCCACGACGCTGTGGCCGTTCGTGTGCATGTTCAACGCGTCGGTGATCGCTTCGATCTTGATCGTCGTCGCGATCGCCAGGCGCCGCATGGCGGGCACGGATCAAGGGTTCAGCCAAACCGTGTTCGTGTCGAGCGTCGCGCTCGGCGTGGCCGCGGTCGTCGCGGGCCTCTTGGGCGCAGGCAATTTCATCCCCGCGCGCGGCGCCTACTACCTCGGCCAGCTGTTCCTGCTCTACCAGGTGTTCATGCTGTTCTACCGCATGCTGCTGATGGCGGATGAGGCGTCACGGGTGGCGCAGCGCGGGGGGTGAGTGGCGTGGCGCAACGGCTTGCGAATCCCTCGTCGTCTTGAAATTCGATCGGCGGGCGAGTCTGAATTTTCGCGGCGACGCGTCAGGGGAATCGGTATGCTGTCCCCGGTCTTTTCCCCGCGAATAGAGCCGCACATGCTTGTCCGTCGCCCAGTTCAAAACATCCCCAAGCCCCTCCGTCATCGCCGCCTTCGCGACACGGTTGGGCAGCACTTGCCCGCAAGGCAGACGAAGCGATTCAGAGAGTGACATCGGAGGTTCCATCAATGTTATTAGCTCGCGACCTACCGCGCCCGGAGTACCGCACGCAAGGCCCAACACTTTCATGGCGCGGGCTTGTGACAGCGGTCGAAAGGCGCCGTGTATGGCATCGCGCGCTAACCCTGGGACCGCGGGCGTCCTCGCCTGCATCCGCCGAAGCGCGAGCGAAGGCGGACACACAAAGTGGGCGGAACGGCCATCTAGCAGATTCTTAAGCCACCCATGCCAGATTGCAGAGTTGTAACCCACGCAAAGAACCAGTGCGCGCGATGGCAGAACCCGCCAAATCCTCGCAAGCCGCCACGCCCGGGCACGCGGCCGGCCCACACGAACTTCTTGCGCTCGCCAACGAATTCGCGCGAGCCGCGGAACGGCTTCACGAAATTCGCCGCAAAGGCAAACCGCTATCGCAAGCCCCCTTCAGGCTCGCCGCCATCCACGCGATCGAGTTGTACTTGAACGCCGTGTTGCTGTCGTACGGAGTAGACGCGAAAGACGTGCGCGGCCTTCAACACGATCTCTCGAAACGGCTGGCTTCCGCGAAAGACGCTGGCCTGAAACTCGGCGCGCGAACGGTCATGCACATCGACAAGCTCACTGAAACGCAAGAGTATCTAAAAGCACGCTACGCCCCACACGAAAGCGCCAACCTCTCCCCGCTGAACCGGCTGCAGCAAACGCTCAAAGAGGTCAGGGAACAAGCATTGGCTATTGTAGACCGGAGCGAAGCACCGGTTGCGGTGCATAAAACTTCAGCAGGGAATAAGTAAACTGTCCCTGCTTTAGTCTAAAGAACGCAAGAAGGCTATTTCAACGGGGCGTTCTGAGCGGCTTGAGGTTTGATCGCCGACGGCGAGGAATACCTCTCGTGTCACGCTGTTCTGCGTATCGATCGAGCCTGTTGCCATTGCTGAACCATGACCCTCCGCATTTCAGGAGCGAGCCGTGATGAAAGCGACGCGTATGCCCTTGGATTCTCAATCCATTGGGACATGGTGCGTAACTTTTCGGATTACGGCGACAGGTAATCATGTCCCCACTGTTTCCAGGCGGCACACGCGCACGGCTTGGGAGTCTTCGTCGAGCGCGGTAATGGCAAGCCCCCCGGCCCACGTCTTGGGGCGGTTGCAGATGGAGACTTCGGAGACGTCGGCGTATGTTGGCATTGCAAACAAACCTTGCACAGGGCTCCAACATGAGTCACGGAAGTGAAGCGCTCGCGCTTTGGTACCTTCGGTTGAACGGATGCCTTTGCATTCCAAACTTCATTGTGCATCCAGATTTCGGAAGCAACCCTTACTCCGATATCGACACAATCGGCATTCGCTTTCCCTATCGCGCCGAACTGTCAGAGAACCCAATGCCCGACGACCAGCCCTTCGCTAGTATGAAAGTGCCATACTTAGTTCTTGCAGAGGTGAAGCGAGGCGGCACGAAAGTTAATGCGACATGGCTCGACAACGCGTCGCTCACGCTTGATAGGACCATACGCAGCGTTGGAATCGTCTTGCCGGGCGATGTTCCAAAGATTGCTGATATTCTTCGTAAACGTGGGGGCTACAGCGATCAACGAATTGAGATTGCCATCGTTTCCTTCGGAAGTAAGGCAAACTCCGGGCTCCAAACGCACCTTCCACAGTTGGTTCAGAAATCGTGGGACGAGGTAATCAAATTCGTTTTCAACCGCTTCAGCGCCTACGACGACCAGAAATCAGATGTCAGCCAATGGGATCAGGACGGGCGACTATTGCGAAAGCAATTCGATGCCGCGCAAGGGGATGTGGCTAAGTTCCAATATCTCGTCAAAGACACTTGGCTATCGCCAACAGGCTAATCTGGGGACATACGACAATCTCCGAGCTCAGCTAAGCACCGCGGCGCCTTCATCGCCTTCCAGGGGCTCCGCAGGCAAGCCGTCGCGACGCATTGACGGGCGGACCGCACCGCCCTCTCCCGCGCTTTGCGCGGGGCGAAAGACAAACGTCTGAACGCAGACCCCTGTTGCACAGCAGGTGCGACAGGTTGTGTGCGGCAATACGCGTTCTTATTTCGTTCGCCGCGAGCTGCTATATTCGGGGCTTATCTGAGAATTACTTGAAGGCACCCCAATGCCCGCTCATTCCACGCGTGCGCCAGAGGCCGACGAGCGTTTTTTCGCAGCGCTTGAGAACGGTCACCCGATCCGCACCGCCTGTGCGATGGCGCCCTACGCCAGGCGTTGCGTCTATCGCTGGCGCAAGACGAACGAAGCGTTCGCGCGGCGCTGGGCCACGGCGCTGGCCATGGCCGTCGATCTGCTGGCGGATGAGGCCGACCGGCGCGGGCGCGACGGCTATGACGAGCCCGTCTTCTACGAGGGCGAACAGTGCGGCACGAAGCGGCGCTACTCCGACGGCCTGTTGCTCGCGCGGCTGAAGGCGCTCAAGCCCGAGCAGTATCGCGAAACCTACACCGCCACGGGCGCGGACAACCGGCCGATCACGGTGCGCATCCGCGACTTCGAACTCGAGTGGCTGGTAGCCGATCTGGCACAGGGCAAACCCGTGGACCTCGACGCCGTTTCGCCCCGAATCCGCGCGCTACTGGAATGTGGCACAGCTGAAGCCGGACACAGTGGCACAGCCGATCCCTGTGCCCCATGTGCCGCTTCGCCCGGTCCGCCACTTGTGGAAAAGCGCGAAAGTCCGCGCGCCAACAATCGCCTCGCCGCCGCACCGAAGCCGCTATAGTCCCGCTCCGATTCAGTAACGAGTACCCCCATGGCCAAGCCCGCCACCAAAGACGATCTGTTCGACGGCGCTGACGACGACCGCAGCTCCAAATCCTACTCCGCCAAGGACATCGAGGTCCTTGAGGGGCTCGAGCCCGTCCGCCGCCGCCCTGGCATGTATATCGGCGGCACGGACGAGCGTGCGCTGCACCATCTGGCGGCCGAAATCATCGACAACGCGATGGACGAGGCGGTGGCGGGTCACGCGAGCCGCATCGAAATCACGCTCGAACCCGGCAACGTCTTCGCCGTCCGCGACAACGGCCGCGGCATCCCGACCGACCCACACCCGAAGTTCAAGTCGAAATCCGCGCTCGAAGTGATCCTGACGACGCTGCACTCAGGCGGCAAATTCACGGCCGGCGCTTACGAGACCTCTGGCGGCCTGCACGGTGTCGGCGCCTCGGTCGTCAACGCACTCTCCGAATGGCTGGAGGTCGAGGTCGCGCGCGACCGCAACCTCTGGAGCCAGAGATTCGAACGCGGCAATCCGGTCACGAAGCTGAAAGACTTGGGGAGCATCAACAACCGCCGCGGCACGACCGTACGCTTCAAGCCGGACGTGAAAATCTTCGGCCCCGACGCGCACTTCAAGCCGGCGCGGCTCTACCGCATGGCGCGCTCGAAGGCCTATCTGTTCCGCGGCGTCGAAATCCGCTGGAGCTGCGACGCGTCCCTAATCCACGGCACCGACACGACGCCGGCCGACGAAACGCTGCACTTCCCCGGCGGCCTCTCCGACTATCTGGAAGCGACGATCGGCAAGGCCTCAACCGTCACGCCGCGCGCGTTTTCCGGCCGCGTGGAATCGACGAAGGAAGGCAAGGGCATCGTCGAATGGGCGGTCTCCTGGTCGCCCGCACTCGACCCCTTTATGAACTCCTACTGCAACACGATCCCAACTGCACAGGGCGGCACGCACGACAACGGCCTGCGCTCCGCGATGGCGAAGTCGCTGCGCGCTTACGGCGAACTCACGAACAATCGCAAGGCGCCGCAA
>JABFRX010000263.1 GCA_013140995.1 Alphaproteobacteria bacterium
CATTACAAGAGAGAGAGAGTGTGTGTGTATGTGTGTTGCGCGGGAGAGAGGCGGCCTCGAGTGCCGAGTCAATTGCGTCAACAGTCAATGCGTAGTGCACCCGGCGTATGTCGCCTTCTTGCCGCGAAATGCTTGTTTCAGCCCCCGCCTGGGGCGAGGAGCGGGAGGCTTCGTCTTGCCTTGGTGACAAATGGTCACGATCCGCACCGCGCTCAACGTTGATTCCATGAATCATGCTGGACCCCAAATCAGGCGCCAGCCACATACGCCCCAACATCGAGTCTCACCGTGTCCCTCGCCCTCCCCTTAAGCCTCACCATCGGCGCCGTCGTCATCGTCACCTCGATGATCTCTGGTGTCTTCGGCATGGCCGGCGGGCTCATCCTGATGCTGGTTCTGGGGCAATTCCTCTCTGTGCAAGCGGCGATGGTTCTGCACGGCATCACGCAGTTCTTCTCGAACGGCTGGCGCGCGGTCATCTGGCGGCAGTGGATCGACTGGCGCATCATCGGCCTCTACACGATGGGCGCCCTGCCCGCGCTCGTCGTGCCGCTCGCGCTCGCCTACGTCCCCGACAAGGCGACGATGCTGATCCTGTTGGGGCTTACCCCGTACGCCGCGCTCGCTGTACCGCAACAATGGGCGCTCGACGCCACCAAGACCTCGCACGCCGTCGCCTGCGGCTTCATCGTCGCCGGCCTCCAGCTAATCGCAGGGGTCGCGGGCCCCCTGCTCGACACGTTCTTCGTCCGCTCTGCCCTCGACCGCCGCGCCGTCGTCGCCACCAAGGCCGCGACCCAAGCCCTCAGTCACACGCTCAAAGTCGGCTACTACGGCGTGCTGCTCGCGCAAGTTCCGAACCTCGGTCTCGATGTCTACGGCGCGGCGATCGCAGCAGCGGTTGTCGGAACGACTTTGGCGGGACCGGTGCTTGAGAAAATGTCGAACGAAAACTTCCGCCGCTGGACGAAGACGATCGTCCTCGTCGTCGGCGCGATCTCGATCGCCCAAGGCTTGTGGCTCCTGATGAAGCCGCATTGACGGCCCGCCAAGCGGCGGCCACTCTTGGCGCCATGAGCCAACCCGACTTTGCCCCCGCACTCGAACGCGCCATCACCCGCGCGATGGCGGGCATCACCGCGATCACAGACTTAAAGCGCCTATCCGGCGGCGCCAGCCAGGAAACCTGGTCGTTCGACGGCACCGGCGCGAACGGCTCCACGCCGCTCATCCTGCGCCGCGCTCCGTACGGCAAGCCGGTGCAGCGCTCTGCGACCGCGGTGCCGCTCGCGACGGAAGCGAAGGTCATTCGGCTCGCTGAGAAGGCGGGCGTCCCCGTCCCGCCGGTGCTCTATGTTCTTCAGGACACGGACGATCTGGGCCCCGGCTACATCATGGGCCGCGTCGAAGGCGAAACGATCGCGCGCAAAATCCTGCGCGATGCCGAGTTCGCGGACGCAAGACCAAAACTCGCGCGCCAATGTGGCCGCATACTGGCGAAGATTCATGGCCTCGACAAAACGCAGGTGAGCGACCTGACCGTCGTGCCGCCACGCGCGCAGTTCGACCAATACCGCACGATCTACGACACCTACGACTACCCGCACCCCGTCTTCGAAGTCGCTTTCAAATGGCTAGAACAACGCCTGCCCGAAACGTCCGAACTCACGCTCGTCCACGGCGACTTCCGCCACGGCAACCTGATGATAGGCCCCGATGGCGTGCGCGCGGTGCTCGACTGGGAACTGACGCACATCGGCGATCCAGCCGAAGACCTAGGCTGGATCTGCGTGAACTCCTGGCGCTTCGGCGAGACGCACAAGGTCGTCGGCGGCTTCGGCGATGTCGTTGACTTACTCGCCGGTTATGCCGAAGCGGGCGGCCGGAACATGACCGCTGAACGCGTGAAATTCTGGGAGATGTTCGGCACGCTGAAGTGGGGTATAATGTGCATGACGATGTACCAAGCCTTCGCTGGCGGCACCGACCGCAGCGTGGAACGCGCCGCCATTGGACGACGCTCGTCTGAGACCGAAATCGACCTCGTGAATCTGCTCTTTCCAAAGGTGCAGCCATGATGGACCAACCCTCAAGCCTCGAACTCGTCACCGCCGTGCGCGAGTTCATCGAAAAGCACGCGATGCCGGAGCTGCAAGGCCGCACTGCGTTCCACGCCCGCGTCGCCGCGAACGCACTCGCCGTCGTCGCGCGCGAACTTGAACAAGGTCCGAAAGCCAATGCCGAAGAGTATGCGCACCTAAAGGCCCTGCTCGGTCAGGACGGCACACTGGACGAACTCAACCGCGAACTCTGCCACCGCATCCGCACGAATGGCGTCGCGCTTGACGATCCCGCGCTCGCCAACCACCTCGCCCGCACGACTCTCGCCAAGGTTGCGATAGACCAGCCAAATTACTCAGGGTTTCAGCATTCTCCACACCGGCCGACGAAATAACTGTGTCCCCGGGGACACGTTCCACCGATGAATGTTGCGGCCCGGCCGCGGCGCTCACGCCACATGATACGTAGCTGGCCGGTTTGGAGTTAGGGCAAACGCGGAATGGCAGCCGACCGTCGCAAGTGGTTGTTCTTTGGTGGTCTGGCGTTGGGGCTGATCGCAGCCGCGGCCGCCTTGGCCTTTGGCGCGCGCGACAACCTCATCCGCTACACGTTGAATCCCGGCCGCAGTTTCGGCGAAGGCCCACAAGCAACGGCACCCGACTACGCGAAGCCGTCTTCGTGGGCAGCACTGAGCGCGAAAGCCGACAAGCCCATCGACGTCTTTTTCATCTACCCCACGATCTACTTCTCCGGCGAACACTGGAACGCGCCGGTCTCCAACGATGCAGTGCGCGAGCGCCTCACCGGTGTGGTCGGCCCGCTCTACGTGGCACCGTTCGAGAAGGGTGCAAACATCTTCATGCCGCTCTACCGCCAAGCGGCGCCCTACAGCTTCATGACCGCAGCCGAAGACGGGCGCGGCGCGCGCGAGCTTGCCTACGCGGACGTCAAGGCGGCGTTTGAGGCGTTCCTCGCGACCCATAACAAAGGCCGCCCGTTCGTCGTCGCGGGCTACGGCCAAGGCGCGCTCTATGGCTTTCGGCTGATCGCGGAACTGAAACCGCAAGACCGCACACGCTTCATCGCGGGCTACCTGCTCGAGGTAGCGATCCCGGCCGAGCTAGTCTCGACAGCGACGCCGCTCTGCAACAACCCGGATCAAACCGGCTGCCTCGTGATCTGGCATTCGACGACGCAACACGCGCGCAGCGACATGCCGCGCCAGAACGCGCTGGTATGGAAGGACGGCGGCGGTTTTGAACCAACCCGTGGTCGAGACCTCGCTTGCGTCAACCCGCTCACCTGGACCGTCGACGGCCGCGCTGGCACGTCGGACATGAACCTGGGCGCCGCCGAACTCTCCGACTTCGCCACCAGCGGCGTTACGACCACGCGCGCGGTGACGGCAGCCGACTGCTGGAACGGCTTGCTGTTCACGGACGTAACGCCAAGCCCGATCTTCCTTTGGACCGGCCCGCGCTACCGCGAACTCTTCCCGTCGACCGTCAACCCGTTCTTCGCCGACATCAAAGAAAACGTCACCCGCCGCGCTGACTCGTTCGCAGCCCAAGCAAGTCTACCCACGCCACCGGAGAACGCGGGGCTACTGCCCGAAACTCAAAACCCCAGTGTCGTGAACTCGCAGTAGAACCTCAAGCCCCGTGTGCGCCGATGATCGCGACCGAGCACACGTTCATCGACGGCGCACCGCCCAGATTATGCGTGAGACCAATCTTCGGGTTCTTTAACTGCCGCGCGCCGGCCCGGCCCTGAAGCTGCAGATACATCTCATAGAGCATGCGCAAGCCGCTCGCCCCGATCGGATGCCCGAAACACTTCAAGCCGCCATCGATCTGGCACGGGACTTTGCCGCTCGCGTCGTAGAACCCGTCCATCACGTCGTTCACCGCCCGGCCTTCGTCGGAGATGAACAAATCCTCCATCGTCACTAGCTCGGTGATCGAGAAGCAATCATGCACTTCCATCATCGATACTTCGTCGCGCGGCTTGCGAATGCCAGCTTCGTCGTACGCCTTTTTCGACGCGATGCGCGCTGTGTGGAAGTAACTGCCGTCCCACGAGTTATGTGCGCTCTCCAACCCGTTCGAGAGCGCAAGCTGCAGCGCCTTGACCGTGATGATGTCCTTCTTGCCCATCGCGCGCGCGATTTCCGGCGTCGTCACGATCGCCGCCGCCGCACCATCCGACACGCCGCAGCAATCGAACAAGCCAAGCGGCTCGGCGATCATCGGCGCGTTCAACGCCATCTCTTCCGTAATCGGCTTCTGCAAATGCGCTTTTGGATTTTTCGCGCCGTTCTCGTGGCTTTTCACAGACACATGCGCGATCGCCCGCTTCAGGTCCTGCTTCGACACGCCGTGCTTCGCGCGGTAAGCGGAAGCAAGTTGCGCGAAGTTCCCGGGCGCCGATCCGTTCGCCCCCCACTGCGGCAACAGCGTCCCCGGCTGCCCCGTCGGCAAGCCGCCGTAACCCGTGTCCTTCAGCTTCTCTACGCCAAGCGCAAGCGCAATGTCGTAGGCGCCCGACGCCACGGCATAGACGGCGCCGCGAAAAGCTTCCGATCCGCCGGCGCAGAAATTCTCAACCCGCGTCACCGCAACGTTCGGCAGGCGTAGCGCGACCGACATCGGCGTTCCGCCCTTACCGACGCCGATCTCGTCGATATGCGTGGAGAACCATCCGGCCTGTATTTGGTTCGTCTCGATGCCCGCATCCGTGAGCGCCTCGATATAGGCCTCGACCATCAGCTCTTCCGCGCCCATGTCCCAGCGCTCGCCGAACTTCGAGCAGCCCATGCCGAGAATGGCGACTTTATCTCTGATGCCGGTGGCCATGACGTCTCTCCAAAATGCCTGAATGATTGCATCTAACGACGCGCTTTCCGCGCTGTCAAAACTTGGATCAATAGACCGGCGCCGCCTTCCAGAAATAGCGCCGGAACCCGCGCTTCTCGTCGAAATCCTTGATGCGGAAGACCATGCGCATGGCACTGCCGGTATCGATCGTGCCGATGTCGACGTCGGTGATGTCGGAGAGGAACCGCCCGCCCTCCTCGAACGTCACCATACCGTAGTGCGCCGGCGGATCTTGGCTGTACGTCAGATAGTCCGCCGACCACGACAAAATCTTGCCCTTCAGCTCCGCAAACGAGAACGGCTTCTGCTGATCGACCGCGCGGCAGTTCGGGTTGACGCAGATGCGCGTGCGCGGGAACTGCGCCGTGCCGCACTTCTCGCACTTGCCGCCGACGAGCCCGAACAACATGTCGCGCTTGCGATAAGTGACGGTGAGCGCCGTCTTGTTATCCTTCTCCGCCCGCATGCCCTTCTCCATCTCAACGAGGCCGTTGAAGGCGAGCCACTTCACATAGTTCGTCTCTTCCTTACGCCGCGCGAGCCAGCCCTTCACGCCCTTATGCGGCCGAGCCCGGTCGATCACGTCGGTCACCTCGAACACGGCCGCATCGCAGCCCTGCCCGAACGCGGCAACCAAAATCTTCTGCCCGGGCTTCGCCTCTTCCAGCGCATGCGCGAACATGAGGAGCGCATGCGCCGTCCCACACTCGCCAACTGTGGCCGCAAGATTGTCACGCACCTTCGCAGCATCGATCCCGCATTTGGCAGCCAACTGCTGATCGAGCTTCGCGAACTGGCACGGCAGAATGAAATGATCGATCGACGCCGCTGCGACGCCCGCCTTCTCAAGCGCACCCTTTACCGCGCGCGGCACGATCTTCGTGTAGCCTTCGTCGCGAATCCAGCGCTCTTCCCAATTGTAGTCGTACTCTTCCGACTCCCCGCGAAAGTGGTCGACGAAATCGAGCGAGAGCGAGTGGCTGCCCAAATATTTCGCCGCGACGCGATCCGTGCCAACGACCAACGCCGCAGCGCCGTCGCCGAACTGAAACTCCTGCACCGACCCCGCACGCGTCTTTCGCCGGTCGGCTGATGCAACGAGCGCCGTTTTCGCCCCGCCCGCCTTCACCTTCTCAAGTGCCGCGATGAGCGCCGAGACACCAGCACGCTGCGAGCCCGTCACATCGGCTGTGTGAATGTCTTCCGGCAGGCTGAGCGCCGCTGCGACGATTCCTGCATTTTGCCGGTCCGCGAACGGCATGGTGGTCGACGCAAAATAGAGCGCCTGGACATGGCTGCGGCCAACGAACGGATCGCCGCCCGGCAGCGCATCGCGCGCGGCTTCGACGGACATGGTGACGGCGTCCTCGTCCCAGTTCGCCATCGTGCGTTCGCCCTTGCCCTGCCCCATGATCGCGGGGTTGAACCAAGCGTTCGCTTGCGCCATCGCCTTTCGCTGCAGCCTGAGGCGCGGCAGGTAAGCTCCAAAGGCGGTGATGCCGACGTCGGTCATGGGCGAGCGATCCCTGTATGAAGGTCAGGCTCGCGTAACAGATTTAGGGTGGGGCCTCAACGGCCAGGAGAATTACCGCCGCACGACGATGCAGGTCGTGCCTTTGTCCCGTAGCGTCCGGCAAAGGCCGAGCGCCGCCTGGCGGTCGGGCAACGCCTCGGCGAACAGGCGATGAGCAACACCGTCTTCGACCGGCACCGTTTCGATCACGTGGCTCAAACCATTCAGCAAGTCGCCCGCAACCCGAAGCGCCTTGTTCCACCCGACCTCAGCCTGGTCGCGCGACTTGAACGAGCCCAACTGGATCGCAAACGCCACGTCGCTGCCGCCTTCACCCGTTGCGGATACCGGAACCTGCGGTGTTTCGCGCGACGGCTCGATCGTAACAATCCGCGGCTTGCTCCGTTGCTGTTGCACCGGCGGCTGAACCGGCGCCGCTGCTACCGCCTTAGGCGCTGCCGCGGACGAGACGATCGGCGTGGAAGGCGCCACCTGCTTAGGTTGGTCGTCGAACGCGGGTCTAAGCGACACAGGATTGCGCGCCGGCGTCGCCGACTGCGCCACGGGCGTTAGCGCCGCGTCCGGCACAGGCGGCGCTGGCGTCCACGGCGTTAGCTGCACATTGCCTTCTGCTGCCGCAACCGGCGACGTGCCCGGTGTGGCCGAAAGCACCAAGGGCGTCACAGGCCCCTTGGCCACCTTGCGCCGCCCGAGCACGTTGCTCATCTGTTGCGTCTCTTCCAGCCTATCGAGCCGCGACTTCGCCAACGCAAAGTTCGGATCGATCGCAAGCGCCCGGCGAAAAGCCTCCATCGCCTCGCGCCGCTTGCCTTGGCCCTCAAGCGCCATACCCTGCCAGGCGAACACGAACTGCGGCCGCGGATGCCCGTTCCTCAGCGCCGAATCGTAATCGATGATCGCGATGTCAAAGCGATTGAACCGCCGGTGCACGTTGCCGCGATTGGCGAACGCATCGGCATAGTTCGGGCTCATCTTGATCGCGAGACTGTAGTCGGTGAGCGCAGAGTCGAAATCGCTGATCGCCTCGAACGCAAGCCCGCGATTGTTCAGCGTGCGCGGCCGGAACTCCCGCGGCAAATCTTCGTTCCAAAGCGCGGTTGCATAGTCGAGGATCGCGCGTCCCGATTGCCCCTCGCGATAGAACGCCATCCCGCGATGGTAGTAGGTGAGCGCAAGCCCCTCCGGTGTGAGTTCTTTGCTTTGAATCGCGCGGGTGAAGAGCGCGATTGCCGCCGTCGAGTCGCCGGCGTTCAACCGCGTGATACCTGCATCGGCATCCGTGAGGCCGCCCGCTTGAGCGGCAACGCCGGAAACCATAAGACTTACAAGAACTAGCGCCACCCGCAGCATAACGGCCAGGATATAGTGATTCGGGCACAGTCCATACTGCCGATGGTATTGCCGCTTTGCAGTTGCTAGGTCTCTGCCAACAAATCTAACTACCCGAGCTGAGGATGTTCGCTCGATGTTTAGGGCGCCGCTTCGATGACGACAAAAGAGATCAGACCGGTTCGAAAAGCGGTATTCCCCGTCGCCGGCATGGGCACGCGCTTTCTGCCCGCGACCAAAGCGGTTCCGAAAGAGATGCTGCCTGTCGTCGACAAACCGGTGATCCAATACGCTGTCGAAGAGGCGAAAGCCGCAGGGATCGAGCAGTTCATCTTTGTGACCGGCCGCGGCAAACACATTATCGAAGACCACTTCGACCACGCGTATGAGTTGGAGGCACTCTTATCCTCGCGCGAAAAGACTAACGAACTTCGCAGCCTACTGGAGGCCCTGCCGCCGAGCGGTTCGGTGAGCTTCACCCGCCAGCAAAACCCGCTGGGCCTCGGCCACGCGGTTTGGTGCGCCCGCCACTTCGTCGGTGACGAGCCGTTTGCGGTGCTGCTGCCCGACGAGTTGCTGGTCGACCAGCCGGGTTGCCTCGCCCGTATGATGGACGCCTACCGCCATGTCGGCGGCTGCGTCATTGCGGTACGCGAAGTTCCGAAAGAGGAAACGAAGCGATACGGCATTCTCGATCCCGTCTCGGAGAAGGACGGACTGATCGTCGCGAAGGGCATCGTTGAGAAGCCGGCGCCCGAAAACGCACCCTCGCGCCTATCCGTCATCGGCCGCTACATCCTTCAGCCGGAGGTGTTCACGGAGCTCGAGCGGCACGAACGCGGTCAGGGCGATGAGATTCAGCTGACGGACGCGCTGGCCCGGCTCATCGGCCGCATGCCGTTTCACGGCTTCCGCTATGGCGGTCAGCGCTATGATTGCGGCGACAAGGTGGGCTTCCTGCACGCGAACATCGCGGTCGGATTGAACCACCCGGATACCGCCGGCCCGTTGAGACAAATTTTGAAAGACCTGCCGCTCTAGAAGCAGGCCCGTTGGGGACCTAAGAAATGCGCGTTGCAATGATCGGCACCGGCTATGTCGGACTCGTGTCCGGTGCCTGCTTCTCGAACTTCGGCCATCACGTGGTCTGCGTCGACAAAGACGCCGGCAAGATCGCCCGTCTGAAGCGCGGCGAGATCCCGATCTTCGAACCCGGCCTCGACGCACTCGTCGCCGACAACGTGAAAGCGGGCCGCCTCGCGTTCACGACCGATCTTGCCGCCGCCGTACCTGACGCCGAAGCCGTCTTCATTGCCGTCGGCACACCGAGCCGCCGCGGCGACGGCTTCGCCGACTTGAGCTACGTCTACGACGCGGCGGCAGAGATCGCCGACGGCTTGAAGCACTACGCCGTCGTGATCACGAAATCGACCGTGCCCGTCGGCACCAGCAAGAAGGTCGAAGACATCATCCGTGCGCGCCGTCCAAACGCAGACGTCGACGTCGCCTCGAACCCCGAATTCCTGCGCGAAGGCTCGGCAATCGAAGACTTCCAGCGCCCGGACCGCATCGTCGTGGGCACCGAGAGCGAGCGCGCCCGAAACGTTGTACGCGCGCTCTATCGTCCGCTGTTCCTAAACGACAAAACGCCGTTCATTTTCACGACACGCGAGTCGTCCGAACTCATCAAATACGCGTCGAACGCATTCCTCGCGACGAAGATCACGTTCATCAACGAGATGGCCGACATCTGCGAGAAGTCCGGCGCCGACATTCAAGACGTCGCGCGCGGCATAGGCCTCGACGGCCGCATCGGATCGAAGTTCCTGAACGCAGGCCCAGGTTACGGCGGCTCCTGCTTTCCGAAAGACACGCTCGCCCTCGTACGCCAGGCCGACGAATGCGGCGCCCCGACCCGCCTCGTCGAAGCCGTCGTCGATGTGAACGCAAAGCGCAAGAAACGCATGGCCGACAAGATCGCAACCGCGTTCGGCGGTGTGAAGGGCAAAACGATCGCGATCTTAGGCGTCACGTTCAAACCGAACACCGACGACATGCGAGACAGCCCCTCGCTCGACATCATCCCGGCGCTGCAGGCCGCAGGTGCCACGATCCGCGCCTTCGACCCGGAAGGCATGAAAGAAGCGGGCAAGCTCCTCTCCGGCGTTGCTTGGACCGAAGACGCCTACGACGCAATGACCGGCGCCGACGGCGTCGTCATTCTCACCGAATGGAACGAATTCCGCGCGCTCGATCTGAAACAGCTGAAAGCAAAACTAAAGCGCCCGCTCCTCGTCGACCTGCGCAACATCTACACCCTGCGCGAAATGTCCGACGCGGGCATCGAATACCACAGCATCGGCCGCGCCCCTGCTTAAGGGATAACCCCCGCGCTCCGGAGCCGCGCCACGATCTGATCCGCCGCATCTTCCGGTGTGATATCCACCGTGCGCACGTGGATCTCCGGCTTCTCCGGCACCTCGTAGGGCGAGTCGATGCCCGTGAAGTTCTTGATCTCGCCCGCCTTCGCGCGCTTGTAGAGTCCCTTCGGGTCGCGCGTCATGCAGACCTCGATCGGCGTGTCGATGAAGACTTCGAGGAATTCACCGGCCTCGACCAACTCGCGCGCCGTGCGCCGCTCGGAGCGGAATGGCGAGATGAAAGACACCAGCACAATCATCCCCGCATCGACGAAGAGCTTCGCCGCTTCGGCCACGCGGCGGATGTTCTCCACCCGGTTCGCATCCGTAAAGCCGAGGTCGCGGTTCAAGCCGTGGCGCACATTGTCGCCGTCCAGAATGTAGGTGTGATGGCGCAGATCGTGCAGCTTGCGCTCGACGATGTTGGCGATCGTCGACTTGCCCGACCCCGACAGTCCGGTGAACCACAGGATGACGGGCTTCTGCCCCTTCATCGAAGCACGCGCGCTCTTGTTCACGTCGATCGCTTGCAGATGCACGTTCGTCGCGCGGCGCAAGCCGAACTCAATCATGCCCGCGCCGACCGTGCCGTTCGTGAACCGGTCGATGACGATAAACCCGCCGCCTTCGCGGCTCTCGCCGTAAGGATCGAACGCGAACGGCGCCGTGGTCGAAAAATTGCAGAACCCAACTTCGTTCAGCTGCAACGTTTTCGCCGCCAAATGCTCCAGACTGTTGACGTCGACCTTGTGCTTCAACTCCGTCACGGAGGCGGGCACCGTCTTCGTACCGATCTTGATCAGATACTGACGGCCGGGAAGAAGCTCCTCCTCCGCCATCCACAAAAGATGCGCGGCGAACTGGTCCGCCACCTCCGGCCGCGCGTTCGGCGGGGCCAATACGTCGCCGCGCGAGATGTCGACCTCATCCTTCAGCGTCAATGTCACCGCATCGCCCGCGCCCGCTTCCGCCAGATCGCCGTCCATCGTGACGATGCGCGATACCACCGACGTGCGCCCCGAACTCGCGACGACGACAGGATCGCCTGCCCGCACGAGGCCGCTCGCGATCGTGCCCGCGAACCCGCGAAAATCCAGATTGGGCCGGTTCACCCACTGCACCGGCATGCGGAACGACCGCGCGCGCCGGTCGGACTCGATATCGACGGTCTCGAGATGCGCGAGAAGCGTCGGACCCCTGTACCAATCGAACACTTGGCTCTGCGCAATCACGTTATCGCCGCGCAACGCCGACATCGGTATCGAAACGATGGAGGCAAAGCCGAGCTTGGAGGCGAACGCGCGAAACTGCTCGTCCCACGCCTCGAACACGTCTTTGGCTTCCGCGTCACCCAGGTCCAGCTTGTTGACCGCCAGTACCACATGCCGGATGCCAAGCAACGCGCAGATATACGCATGCCGGCGCGTTTGCGTGAGCACGCCCTTGCGCGCATCGAGCAAGATGATCGCGAGGTCGGAGTTCGACGCACCCGTCGCCATATTGCGGGTGTACTGCTCGTGCCCCGGCGTATCGGCGACGATGAATTTGCGCTTCTCCGTCGCGAAGAACCGGTAGGCGACATCGATCGTGATCCCCTGCTGCCGCTCGGCCTCAAGCCCGTCGAGCAACAGCGCAAAGTCGATGTTCTCACCCGTCGTGCCGTGCTTGCGGGAATCCTTCTCCAGCGTCTTCAGCTGGTCTTCGAAGATCACCTTCGTGTCGTGCAGCAGCCGCCCGATCAACGTGGACTTCCCGTCGTCGACCGACCCACACGTCAGAAAGCGCAGCAGCGACTTGCCGTGCTGCTTCGCCAGATAGGTACGCAATTCGTCGGGCCGCATCAGAAATAGCCCTCGCGCTTCTTCTTCTCCATCGAGGCGTTCTCGTCGTGGTCGATCACACGCCCCTGCCGCTCGGACGTGCGCGCGGTGAACATCTCGGCCACGATCTCTTCCAGCGTCGTCGCGGGCGACTCGATCGCGCCGGTCAGCGGATAGCAGCCGAGCGTGCGGAAGCGCACCAACCGCTCCTCAACCTTCTCACCCGGAAGCAACTTCATCCGCTCGTCGTCGCGCATGATCAGCGCACCGTCGCGCTCCACCACCGGCCGCTTGGCCGCGAAGTACAGCGGCACGATCGGAATGCCCTCGGCCAGGATGTATTCCCAGATGTCGAGTTCGGTCCAATTCGACAGCGGAAACACGCGTATGGATTCGCCCTTCTTGATCCGCGCGTTGAACAGATTCCAAAGCTCCGGACGCTGGTTCTTCGGGTCCCACCCGTGCGCAGCGGTGCGGAACGAAAAGATGCGCTCCTTCGCGCGGCTCTTCTCTTCATCGCGCCGCGCGCCGCCGAACGCAGCATCGAACCCGTACTTGTCGAGCGCTTGCTTCAGCCCTTCCGTCTTCATCACCTGCGTATGCACGGACGAGCCGGAGTCGAACGGATTGATGCCGGCACGCACGCCGTCCTCGTTGATATGGACGATCAGCTTCAGCCCCAGCCGCTTCACGTTCTCTTCGCGAAACGTGATCATCTCGCGAAACTTCCACGTCGTGTCCACGTGGAGCAGCGGAAACGGCGGCTTCGCCGGATAGAACGCCTTCATCGCCAGGTGCAACATCACCGACGAGTCTTTGCCGATCGAATAGAGCATGACGGGGTTCGCGAACTCGGCCGCGACCTCGCGCATGATGAAAATGCTCTCGGCCTCAAGCCGCTTCAGATGCGGACTGCGGGAGCGTGTTTGAGCAGGCGCGGCCAAGACGGAAAATCCTCAAATGCCGGATGAGAAATGCTGCGCATCCCCTATTTGTGCAACTGCACAGTGTCAATCCACGATCACACGGCCGGCCGTGTGAAACTTCACGGCTTCACCAAGCCAAGCTCGAGCTCTAGCGCCGCGCATAGCATTTGCCCAAGCGTGATGTGCATCTCCTGCACCCGCGCCGTGACTGCCGACGGCACGATCAGCGCGTGGTCGACCACGCGCGCGGCCTCTCCGCCGCCGCTGCCTGAGAACGCTACCGTCGCGAGTCCCATAGCGCGCGCGGTGCTCAGCGCCTTGACGATGTTCGCGCTCTTGCCCGACGTCGTGATTCCGATCGCGACATCGCCGCGCCGTCCAAGCGCCTCAATCTGGCGTGAAAAAATGTGCTCGAACCCGAGATCGTTGCCGGCCGCCGTCAGCGCCGACGTATCGGTGGTCAGCGCCAACGCCGCCATCGCGGCACGATCGGCCTTGTAGCGGATCGTGAACTCCGTCGCGAGATGCTGCGCGTCCGCAGCGCTGCCGCCGTTGCCGAAAAACAGCAGCTTTCCGCCGCCTTTGAGCGAAGCCGCACACGCCGCAACGACGCGCGCGAAAGGCTCGCGAAGTGCGGACTTTGTCGCCTCCGCCACCGCGATATGCTCGGCCCATTCGGAATCGAAAAGGATCATACGCGACAGTGTGGGCCCGGCCGCGATCCTTCGCAACGCAGGCGGAGCGAATTGCTTAATTCGCAGGCAAGTGCAGCAATCCGGCCTTCTGGAACAGATAGCCGATATAGGCGAAGTAGCCCGCCAGCAGCAGCAGCCCGTAAGCCCGCCCCATACGGTTGCCGAACAGCATCGGCAGCAACAGCGCCACGGTGGCGGCGAGCATCACCCAGTTGTCCATAGCCGCGATCTGAGGATCGATTTGAACCGGGCCGATCAGCGACGATATGCCGAGGATCGCAAGAATATTGTAGATGTTCGACCCCGTGATATTGCCGAGGGCGATGTCCGGATTTCGCCGGAGCGCGGCGACCACGGAAGTTGCAAGCTCGGGCAGAGACGTGCCCGCCGCGACCAGTGTCAATCCGATCATGGTCTCCGATATACCGTTGCTGCGGGCGATATCGATCGAGCTGTTCACGAGCATATCGGCTCCAACGATGAGCAGCCCTAAACCGACAGCAATCGTCGCGATGTCCATCAACGGCGAATGCGTAAGCGTCCGCTGGGTGAAGCGCGACCCATCGCCGGCGGGCTCTTCCCTGCCGGCTTCCTGCGCATAGGTGATGAAAATCATCGCCAACAGGACCGCAAGAAAGAGCGCGCCTTCGTAGTACGTCATCACGGGCATGCGCAGCGAAACCCAGATGAACAATCCCGCTGCAACGAGCGCGAACAACGCATCGCGCCCGATTGCACGGGGCGAAACCGTGATCGGCGCGATCAGCGCCGTCAAACCCAGGATGAAAAGAATATTAAACGTGTTGGAGCCGACGACGTTGCCCACTGCAATACCGTAGGATCCTTGAAGCGTCGCGTTCGTGCTGACGATAAGCTCGGGCGTCGAGGTCCCGTAGGCCACGATGGTGACGCCGATCAGAAGCGGCGAGACGTTCAACCGCCGCGCGATGGCAACGGCGCCGTGAACGAGACCTTCGGCACCCAACACCAGCAGCCCCAAGCCAACGGCCGCTACGATATACTGTTCCATTGATCCCCCCGGGAGGGGGCCAAATTGAAAGGGATGCGCGGTATCGTCAAGCTAGCGCGAAAGGCGAATTGGCGTGCGGCCCTACCCCGCCTGCGCGATGTAGTCCCGCATCGCGTAACGTTCGAGGTCGGTGTCTTCGATCCGGCGCTTCACGACGTCGCCGATGGACACGATCCCGATCAGCCGCCCGCCTTCTACGACAGGCACGTGGCGGAAGCGCCCGACCGTCATCGTTTCCATGAGCGATTCCGAACTGTCGGTCAGCCGGCAGGTCGCGACGTCGCGCGTCATGATCTCGTCAATCGAACGCGTCAGAGCGTTCGGGCCCCCTTGGCAAATCGCATGGACCACGTCGCGCTCCGAGACGATGCCGATCACTTCGCCCGCGGCTCCGGTTACGACCGCAGCGCCGATATGCTTCGTCGACAGCACATCGCAAACCTGTTGCAGCGTGGCGGTCGGGCGCACGGTTTCAACCTTGGCGCCTTTGTGCTTCAGGATGGTGGCAACGGTCATGGCTCCTCCTTCGTCGTCGGTAGAGCCGTCAGCACGCCCGCGGAAAACGCCGCACGGCACGCAACTGGAGCATCCGGCTCTCGTGGTCCAAAGAGAATGCGCCGGATTCGCCCGACCGGCAATGCCCCCGCTTCGCACCGCACAATAGCGTGAGAAAGATCACATCGTCAGTGTACGGAGGCTTCGTAATGATGAACGTCACGTCAAGACGATGTTGTCGATCAAGCGCACCAAACCAAACCGCGCCGCGAGCGACACCAGCGCCCCGGCCGGCCCAACGCGATCGAGCTCTGCCAACGTCACGGGATCGGCAACACTCACATACTCCGCCGCCGCCCGCGCCTGGTCGCCAAGTATGGCACTCATCCGCGCGCGCAACGCCGCTGCGTCGCGCTCGCCCGCCGCATAGGCATCGCGCGCGGCGCTGAGCGCCCGCCACAGCACCGGCGCAGCCGCCCGATCCTGCACCGTTAGCAGCGCGTTCCGGCTGCTCATCGCCAGCCCATCCGCCTCCCGCGTCGTCGGCCCCGCCACGATCTCGACGG
>JABFRX010000163.1 GCA_013140995.1 Alphaproteobacteria bacterium
GGCAGCTTGCCGACGATCTTTCCGTAGATCGACGGCGTCGCGCGGAGCTTGGCGTCCTTCGCGGCGATCGCGAGGGCCAGGGCGGGCGGTGGGGTTAGGGTGGCCACGACGGGCGCTTTCGGTGGTGGCGCGGGGGGCGTTGCGGTCATATTCGAGATGACCGGCCACAAGATGACGGCGGCCATACCCACGCAAGCGGCAATGAGTGCGTCGCGGTACATGCGTTTGGAGCGCGGGTTCGACGCCTGAGGCTGTACGGCCACGTCTGCGGAGAGGGTGGTTTCATCCGCCGCCGGCAAAGCGCCGCGATAGTGCTCGAGTTCCGCTTCGCGGATCGCGAGAGCTGAGCGTAGCGAGGCGATCTCGCGTTGCACCGGCGCTTCTTCCGCGGCGCGGATACGCAGTTGTGTGAGTGCGGCTTCGGCTGCTTCGGCGCGCGCGGTGACGAGCGCGAGCTCGCGCACGGATTGTTTGCTCCACTCGGACTGCGCCGTTGCGAGGCGCGCGTTCTCGTCCGACCTGCGCTCGCGCGCGGCTTTGACGATGACGTCTTGTGCATCTTTCTGCCAGCGTCGGCGTTCTTCTTCGGCAAGCTTGGCCGCGCGCGCGGAGGCTGCGTCGCGCAGCGTGAGCTTTGCCTGTAGTGCGGCGAATTTCTCGCGCAACTCTTGCAATTCTGGTTCGTTCGCGGGGAGCGCGGCGGCGAGGTGCGGTTCGGCGGGCACGGCCTTGGCGGCGCCTTCGAGCTTCGCGCGCCACTCGGCTTCGACGGCGGCGAGGCGGGCTGCCTCGGCGGCTTTCCAATTGGCTTCGGCGCGAGCGCGCTCGGTAGCCGCATCGTGCGCGGCGGCCGTGTGGGTTTGTTCAGCTGCGGCCTGCGCGCGGGAAAGCGCCTCGTCCCGCTCGGTGAGGGCAGCCTTCAGTTCCGCCATCTGGCTCAGCAGATCGCGCTCGCTTTGCGTGCCTTTGGCGTGCAGCGCCTGCGCCCCGGCATGCGCATCTGCCAACGCTTTGGCCGACGTCTCGCGCCAGTGGTTTTCGGCAACTGCCAGACGCGCCGATTCGCCGTCGCGCCACGCGTGTTCCGCCTTGGCGAGTGCTGCTTCGGCGTCGCGCTTGGCCGCATCGGCTGCGGCTACGGCGCGCGTCAGTTCGGCTTCGCGCTCCGCGGCTTTCGCTTGCAGTTCGGTCACTTTCGCCAGCGCGTCGTGCGTAGCATTGTTGCCGCGTTCGCGGGCAGCGGCGTCGGCTGCTTTCGCTTGATCCAACGCTGCGTTACCTTGGTCGAAGGCAGCTTTCAGCACTTCGATCTTTTCTTGGAGTTCGCGAACCTTGGCTTCGTGCGCGTCAGTCTGCGCAGCCTCGATATCAGCCAGTGCCTCGCCGAACTTTTCCTGCCATTGCTGCTGAATCGATTCGAGGCGCGTGTTCTCGGCTTCGGTCCAGGCAGTTTCGGCTTTCGCCAATGTCTGTTGGAATTGGCTTGATGCGTCGGTCGCGGCGGCGGCCAGGCGCTCCGCCAACTCCGTATCGCGGGCGGCGAGCGTTTCTTTTGCGGCGGCGAGTTCTTGGCGAAGGACGCTGAGTTCGGCTGCGTCGGCAGGCGATATTCCGGTGGAGACGGTGGCGCCCATCGGAGCACCGGCTGCTTCGTCGCTGGGGTTGACCGGTACTTCGACGGCGACGAGTGTGCTTCCGTTCAGAAGGCTGATGACGCGGACGCCTATCTTGAATTCTTTTTGCACGGTTGCCGGCACCTGGACGGCCAGGTCCTCAAGCTCGTCGGAGGCGAGCGACCAGGTATTGTCGTTGTTGCGCGTGCCGCGCGTGAGGCGCGTGCCTTGCGGCATGCGTTCGATGCGCAGGGACAAGCGTCCTTGCTTGCGATGCGGCGCCAGCAACGGTGCGAGGTTTAGTGCAACCGAATGCGTCGCCAGTTGTTCGACTTGTGCAGCCCGCGCCATGCGCCCGTGCCCCCAGAAAACCTAGCGGACATTCTCGCGCGCGCGGGTTAAGTAAGTGTCCCCGGTCACATTGGAAACTGTAACGAAAGTTCTAATAAACATGAGCGAAATCACGATTTTCCGGCTCAAGATCAAGGGCGCTGTGCAGGGGGTCGGCTACCGGGATTGGGCGATTGCCGAGGCAAAGGCGCGCGGGCTCGACGGGTGGGTGCGCAACCGCTCGGATGGCAGCGTCGAGGTGCTGATCGCCGGGCTCGATGCCAAGGTCGAAGACATGCTCAAGGCGGCGACGCAGGGGCCTGAAGCGGCACAGGTCACACAGATCGACATTCACAAGGAAACCGAGGCGCCGGAGCCCGGATTCGTGCGGCGCTCGACGATGTGATTGGGGCTGACACAGGGGTATGGGGTCGCGTAGTTTGCGGCCTCACGCCATTTGCAAATCGGAGCCCGCCCCATGAAAGCCGCCGTCCTGCGCGAAGTGAAGAAGCCGCTGTCGATCGAAGACGTGCAGATCAACAAGCCCGGCCCACATGAAGTTTTGATTCGTACCGTAGCGGCCGGTGTGTGCCACTCGGACCTGCATTTCGTCGACGGGCTCTACCCCTATCCGTTGCCAGCCGTTTTGGGTCACGAGAGCGCCGGCGTCGTCGAGCAGGTCGGCAGCGAAGTGCGGACCGTGAAGCCGGGCGATCATGTGATCACCTGTTTGTCTGCGTTTTGCGGCCACTGCGAGCACTGCCTGACCGGCTACATGTCGCGGTGCGTGAGCCCCGAGACGAAGCGGCAGAAGGGCGAGGCGCCGCGGCTTGCGAAAGATGCGGGCGCAATGAACCAGTTTTTGAACTTGTCCTCGTTCGCGGAGCAGATGCTGATCCACGAGCATGCATGTGTGAAGGTCCGCAAGGATATGCCGCTCGACCGCGCGGCGCTGATCGGTTGTTCTGTGATGACCGGCGTTGGCGCTGTTATTCATACGTCGAAAGTGCGGCCGGGGGAGACGGTCGCGGTGATCGGCTGCGGTGGCGTTGGCCTTGCCTGTATCAACGGTGCGGCGATTGCAGGTGCAGGACGCATCATCGCGGTCGATATGCAAGGGTCGAAGCTCAATCTCGCAAAGCACTTCGGCGCGACGGATGTCGTCAACCCGAAGGACGGCGATCCGGTGAAACAAGTGATCGAGATGACGTCGGGCGGTGTGCATCACTCGTTCGAGGCGATCGGCCTCAAGCAAACAGCGGAACAGGCGTTCCGGATGCTGGGCCGCGGCGGCACGGCGAACATCATCGGCATGATCCCGGTCGGCGTGAACATCGAACTGCACGGCGCGGACTTCTTGGGTGAGAAACGGATTCAGGGCTCGCTGATGGGCTCGAACCGCTTTCCGGTCGACATGCCGCGGCTTGTCGATTTCTACATGTCGGGGAAGCTCAAGCTCGACGAGATGATCGCGCGCCGTATCAAGCTCGACCAAGTAAATGAGGCTTTCGACGAGTTGAAGCGCGGCGAACTCGCGCGTTCGGTGATCATGTTCGACGCGTGACGAAGCGCGTCACGAGGGGATAAAGTGATGCAGTTCGTGCGGCGTGCGTGCGCGCTTTTGGTTGTGCTTGTTCTGGGCGCTTGCGCGCAAGCGGGGGAAAGCGTCACCGGCGCGCCGCCGCGCGACGCGCGGCCCGGCTACACCTTCTGGCCGCATGAGATCAGCGACATCCGGCCCGACCCGGCTGTGCGTTTCGGCGTGCTGCCGAACGGCATGCGCTATGCGCTGATGCGCAACGCGCAGCCGAAAGGCGCGATTTCGTTGCGCCTTCGTATTGCCGCCGGTGCGTTGCAGGAAAGCGACGCGCAGCAGGGGTTGGCGCACTTTATGGAGCACATGGCGTTCAACGGTTCGAAGAATGTGCCGGAGGGCGAGTTCGTCAAGCTGCTACAGCGCAAGGGCCTGGCCTTCGGCGCGCACACGAATGCGTACACGTCCGCGGAAGAGACGGTCTACCAGCTAGAACGGCCGAAGAACGACACGGATTTGGTCGGCACCGGTCTCATGTTGTGTCGCGAGGTCGGCGACCGCCTGACGCTCGATCGCGGCGGGATCGAGCGCGAGAAGGGCGTGGTACTGTCCGAACAGCGGACGCGCAACACGCCGGAGTATCGCGCGTTCGAGGACCGCTGGAAGCTTTCGCACGATGGGCAGCGCCAGGCGGTGCGTCTGCCGATCGGCAAAGCCGAGACGATCAAGGGGGCAACCCGCGAACTGCTTGCCGACTACTACACGCGCTTCTACCGGCCGGAGCGGACGATGCTGATCGCGACCGGCGACTTCGACCCGGCTGAGATCGAGGCGAAGATCAAAGCCATGTTTGCGGATTGGACCGCCGTCGGAGCCGATCCGTCCGATCCGAGCCAAGGTCCAATCAAAGAGCGTGGGTTGACGGCGGTCTCGCACGTCGAAGCGAACCTGCCCGAAAGCACCACGGTGACTTGGTTCCGCGCAGCCGACGAGACGGTGGACAGTGTCGCTTTGCGCGCGCGCAACTTGCACCGGCGTATCGCGCTTGCCGTGATCAACCGGCGTTTGGCGCGACTCGCGCGGGCGGAAAACGCGCCGTTCGTATCCGCGGGCGCCGGCTACGGCAATACACGCGGGCTCTCGCAGACCACTGGCTTTTCGATCTCCACGCGGCCGGGGCGATGGCAGCTCGGTCTTGCCGCGGTGGAACAGGAATACCGCCGCGCCGCCGAACACGGCTTCACGGCAAGCGAGGTGGCGCGCGAGCTAAAGGAATGGCGCGCGTCGTTGGAAGAGGCCGCTGCGACGCAATCGACACGAGAAACGAAAGCGCTCGCCGATCAGCTAACCGGGTCGTTCGACGATCGAAGTGTCGTTTCGACGCCTAGCGATCAGCTGGCGCGGTTCGAGAAGGTGGCGCCTTTGGTGACGCCTGCCTCCGCGCTCGCAGCGTTGCGCGAAGCGGCAGGGGGCCAAGGCCCCGTCATTTTCCTGTCGTCGAGCCAGCCTATTGCGGGCGGCGATGCGGCGATTGCGTCCGCGTTCGAGGCGAGCACAAAGACCGCCGTTGCCGCCGCCGCCAAAGAGGAGGCGAAGACGTTTCCGTACGCGAACTTCGGCACACCCGGCACAGTCGCGGAGCGGCGCGAGGTCGCGGACCTAGGCGCAACGAGTGTGCGCTTTGCGAACGGGGTTAAGCTGAACTTCAAAGCGACGGCGTTCGAGAAGGATACGGTTTACGTCACGGTGCGGTTTGCGGGCGGCTATATACAGTTGCCGCATAACAAGGTGGGCCTTGCGTTGGCGTTGCCGTTCGGATTCAGCGAGGGCGGCTTAAAGCAGCTGACAGCTGACGAGTTAGAAGAGTCGCTGGCGGGGCGCATCGTTTCCAATTCGCTGTCGCTGGACGAAGAATCGTTCGAGCTGTCGGGCGGAACGAACGGGCGCGATCTGCTCTTGCAAATACAGCTGCTGGCGGCGTTTACGACTGATCCGGCTTATCGCGGCGGCGGACTGGAGCGGTTGCAAGCGGCGGCGGAGAATTTTCTGAAGCAATTCTCGTCGAGCCCAGGCCGCGTGGTGGACCGCGAGACGGGGTCTTTGGTGCGCTCCAACGATGCGCGTTGGCGATTCCCGAACCTCGCCGACGTGAAGGCCTTGAAGATGGGCGACATCGAGGGGGTGTTGAAGCCGGTTCTCTCCTCGGCGCCGATCGAGATCACGGTCGTTGGTGACGCCAAGGCAGAGGACGTAATCCAGACGGTGGCGGCGACCTTCGGCGCGCTACCCGCGCGCGCGGCGAAGCGCGATGACCCGCCAGCCTCGCGTGACGTCAGGTTTCCCGCGCGCGCGCAGTCGTTGCGTTTCACACATGAGGGGCGGCCGGATCAGGCTGCGGCCTACGTGGCGTGGCCGGCGCCAGACTTCTATTCGAACACGAGGCGGGCGCGGGCGACTGCAATCCTGCGCGAGGTGATCGAGGTGCGGCTGACGGAGGAGTTCCGCGAGGCGCAGGGTGCTACGTACTCGCCGTCGGTGCGATCGTGGAATTCGGGTGCGCTGCCGGACTTCGGGTTCATTGCGGCGTCGGCGGAGACGCGGCCGGAGTTGGTCGAGGGGTTCTACAAGACCGTGGACAATATCGTCGCTGAACTAAAATCCGGCGCGCTGACGGACGATGTGCTGGAGCGCGCGCGCGAGCCGCTGAAGAAGTCAGTCGAGACGGACAGGCTTTCGAATGGATTTTGGTTAGGGTCCCTTGAGGATTTGCAGAGCGAACCGCGCTCGTTGGACGCAGTTCGGACGCAACTCAGCGATCTTGAGAGCATCACAAAGGCCGAGGTCGTGGCAGCCGCGAAGCAGTACCTGAACGGCAGGCGCTTGGAGGTTCGGGTGCTTCCGCGTGCGCAGAAGTAGATTATTTGTGGTGGCGCAACCTATAGGGGAAAGTGGATGGACAAGGTCGTGCCGCCCCGGCAGCTTTACGGGGCGGCTAGGGGCGCGCCATAGTCCGGCGGCGCGTGGGTCCGAGTCAGGAGTAAGATGTTCAGGTTCTTGAATTGGTCGCTGACCTGGTGGAACGGCAGTACGTTTGGCACGTGGCTCTACACAAAGCGCAACGGCTCGTTCGTGGGCGAGGACGTGCTCGGGAACACGTACTACCAAACCCGCGACGGCGTGCGGCGTTGGGTGATGTACAAGAACGTCGCCGAAGCTTCGTTGGTGCCCGCAGAATGGCACGGTTGGCTGCACCACACCGTGGACGAGCCGCCGACGATTGCGCCGCCCAAGGTCAAGCCGTGGGAGAAGGAACATCTGCCAAATTTGACCGGCACGGCGGCGGCGTATCGTCCGCCCGGAAGTTTGCTGGGTGAGGGCAAGCGTGCGCCTGCGACGGGCGACTACGAAGCCTGGCAGCCGGAATAGGGGAAACGAAATGCAAAACGGGTTTGTCGAGACGCTTTTGGGAGCCGCCGTTGTCGCGGTCGCGGTGTTCTTTTTCTACTACGGCTGGAGCGCGACAGGGGCGGGCACCGTGGTGGGCTATGAGGTGTTGGCACGCTTCGACCGGGTCGACGGGGTGGCGGTTGGGACTGACGTGCGGATGGCGGGGATCAAGATCGGTTCCGTGACGTCGCAGGAGCTCGACCAGAAATCCTATCGGGCGCTCGTCAAGATGAACATCAAGCAGGGTATCGCGTTGCCCGATGACTCGTCGGTCAAAGTTGCGACCGAGGGTTTGCTTGGCGGTACGTATCTGTCGGTGTCGCCTGGCGGCAGCGACGACATGCTAAAGGCCGGCAGCGAGTTTGCAACGACGCAAGGCTCCGTCGATTTGTTGGGGCTTGCGATGCAGTCGATGATGGGCGGCGGCGACAAGAAGGAAGAACCTGCGCCCGCGCCCAGTTCCGCTCCAGCGACGCCACAATAATGGCGTCTTGTTAGGTTGAGTTGACGATATGATGCGTTCCTTCGCAGTTTTGCTTTCGGCCCTCGCGTTGACGGGCCTTGCGCTCGCGCAAGATACGGCCCCGCCGGTCGATACGCCGATCCCGGTTCCGGCCGAACCGGCGCCGCCACCGCCTGCGGACCCCACGGAATCGATGCCTCTGCCGCCGGTCGAAATGCCGAGCAACCCGGTCGTGACGCCTCCGCCGCCGGAGGTGATCACGCCTGCGCCACCGTCGAGCGCGGCGCCGATTGCGAGCGGTGTGATTTTGGGAGGGCTCGACAAGGTCGCGGCTCGCACGGCGAAGCTTGAAGTCAACATGAATACGCCGGTGTTCTACAACACGCTGATCGTGACGGCGCGGGCGTGCAAGACGCGTCCGCCAGAAGAGCCGCCGGAGTCGGCTGCGTTTTTGGAGATTCAAGATCGCAAGCCAGACGGCACCATACAGAAGATATTCTCGGGCTGGATGTTTGCGTCGAGCCCAGCGCTTAATGCGCTGGAGCATGCGGTCTATGACGTGTGGGTAGTCAGTTGCAAAACGGCGCCCACTCAGCCCGCGGCACCAGCACCGCCCAACACATAGAAATCGGCCTTCGCGTCGACAGCTTCGGCAAGCAGTTCCTTGTAGCGCGCGCGTGGGATTTCGATCGCGCCGAATTGCGTCAGGTGTTCCGTGACGAACTGCGTGTCGAGCAGCATATAGCCGCCCGCTTTCAGACGCTCGGCCAGATGGACGAGTGCGATCTTACTGGCGTCCGTTTCGCGGCTGAACATGCTTTCGCCGAAGAAGGCGGCGCCGATGGACACGCCGTAGAGGCCGCCCACGAGCGCCGCGCTGTTCCAAACCTCGACGCTGTGTGCATAACCCTTGGCGTGCAGGTTCGCGTAGGAACGCTCGATCAGCGGGCTGATCCAGGTGTTCATGCGCTTCGGTGCGGCGGCGGCGCAACCCAGCATGACTTGTGGGAATGCGGCATCCACGGTGATGCGAAAGGCGTGCGACCGCACCGTTCGGGCGAGGCGCTTGGAAATGTAGAATGCATCGAGAGGGAGTATGCCGCGTAGCGGCGGGTCAACCCAGAAAACGTCGTCGTCGTCGCGCGTTTCCGCCATCGGAAACTTGCCCGCCCGATAGGCGGCGAGCAGCGTTCGTTCGGGGATGATCGTGTTGGCCGGTCCGCGCGGTCGAACCATCGGAGCGTTCAGCCGACTTTACGCTTTAAGAAATTCTCAAGCCAGTGAATGGAGTAGTCGCCATTGACGATATCCGGTTCGGTCACCAGCGATTGGAACAGCGGGATCGTCGTTTCGACGCCGTCGATCACGAACTCCGACAGCGAACGGCGCAGGCGCATCATGCATTCGTTGCGGTTGCGCCCGTGCACGATCAGTTTGCCGATCAAGCTGTCGTAGTACGGCGGAATCTTATAGCCCGAGTAGGCTGCGGAATCGACGCGCACGCCCAGGCCGCCGGGGACGTGGAAGTCCTTGATGAGGCCAGGCGAAGGACGGAACGTCAGCGGGTTCTCGGCGTTGATGCGGCATTCGATGGCGTGGCCCGAAAACGTCACGTCCGATTGATCGAAACCGATCGATCCGCCATGCGCGACACGCACCTGCTCGCGGACGAGATCGATGCCGGTGATCATCTCCGTCACCGGGTGTTCGACTTGAAGGCGCGTGTTCATTTCGATGAAGTAGAACTCGCCGTTTTCGTACAAAAACTCGATCGTACCGACGCCAAGGTAGCCGAGTTTCGTTAGCGCATTGGTGACGACTGCACCGATCTTGTCGCGCGCTTCGGCGTTGAGCGCCGGGGAGCCCGCTTCTTCCCAGACCTTTTGGTGGCGCCGCTGCAGCGAGCAGTCGCGCTCTCCGAGGTGGATGACTTTGCCTTGGTTGTCGGCGAGCACTTGGACTTCGATGTGGCGCGGGAGCTGAAGGTATTTTTCGAGGTAGACGGAATCGTCGCCGAACGCCGCTTTTGCTTCCGAGCGCGCGGTCGCCAGTGCGAGCGAGAGTTCGGATTCGCTTCGGGCGACCTTCATGCCGCGTCCGCCACCGCCCGCTGCCGCTTTGACGAGGACGGGATAGCCTATGGCAGCGGCTATACGCTTGGCGTCGTCATCGTTCGTAACGCCGCCGTCGGAACCGGGCACAACCGGAATACCGAGCCGTTTCACGGCTTTTTTCGCCTCGATCTTGTCGCCCATGAGGCGAATGTGGTCGGGCTTCGGGCCGATAAAGACGATGCCGTGCTCGCCCACGATTTCGGCGAAGCGCGCGTTCTCGGAGAGGAACCCGTAGCCGGGGTGAACGGCTTGCGCGCCGGTCACTTCGCAAGCGGTCACGATAGCAGGGATGTTCAAATAGCTGTCGCGGGCTGGCGGGGGGCCTACGCACACGCTCTCATCCGCCATACGCACGTGCATGGCGTTCGCGTCCGCGGTCGAGTGGATGGCCACCGTTTTGATGCCCATCTCGTGACACGCGCGGTTCACGCGCATCGCGATCTCGCCGCGGTTAGCAATAAGGACTTTGTCGAACATCGAGCCGTTACTCGACCACCATCAGCGGTTCGCCGAACTCGACCGGTTGGCCGTCGCTGATGATGATCTGGGTGACCCGCCCTGAACGCGGCGAGGGAATTTGGTTCATCGTCTTCATGGCTTCGATGATCAGAAGCGTTTGACCCTCGGTCACCATGTCGCCGATCTTGACGAACGGATTGGCGCCGGGCGACGACGCGACGTAGGCGGTACCAACCATCGGCGAGGCGACGAGGCCGGGATGGCTCGACAGATCTGTCGCCTTCGGTGCGCCGCTCGGCGCGTTCGCGGTATGCGCGGCCGGCGCGGCTGCAACGGTGGCCGCCACCATCTGGATGTTACGAGCCACGCGGAGGCGCAAGCCCGCTTTTTCGATCTCAATTTCGCTCAGGCCCGTTTCTTCCAGGATCGCCGCCAAGTCGCGGATCATTTTTCCTTCGAGCGGATCGGGCTTTTCTTCTTTGCTCATACTCAAGCCTTCTTAGGCGCCGTCAGCGCGACCAGCGCTTCGACGGCCAAGGCATAGCCTTGGGCGCCGACGCCGCAAATGGTTCCGGTGACGACGGGTGACACGTAAGACGTATGGCGAAACGGTTCGCGGCGATAGGGGTTCGAGATGTGCACCTCGATCACGGGAATTTCGACGGACTTGAGCGCGTCATGGATGGCGACGGAGGTGTGAGTGTAGGCGCCAGCATTCAGTATGACACCTGAGGCGGTCTTGCGGGCTTCCTGGAGCCAGTCGACCAAGTCGCCTTCGTGGTTCGATTGGCGAAAGTCGACCGTCAGGCCCGCCTGAGTGGCTTTCGCGCGTACCTGGGCCTCTATATCGGCCAGGGTCGTGTGGCCGTAAACCTCGGGCTCGCGCTGCCCCAAAAGGTTCAGATTGGGGCCGTTCAGGACGAAAATCGGCTTGGCCATCTTGTCAGGAACCGGGCGTCCGTGGTGAGGAGTTGCGCTGCCGTTATAGCCAGTCCCCGGTGGGGGCGGAAGGCACCAGATTGCAGGTGGTTAGCAGGGGTTCGACGCGTTATCTCATTGACGGTGCGGCAGGAATTGGACAAGCGGGAATCAGCCCTCTTATGCGCATACAGGTGAACGGTCAGGATCATGAGCTTCCTGGTCCCATGACGCTCGTCCGGTTGATCGAGCGGCTTGGGCTGGATGCGCGGAAGATTGCGATTGAACGAAACATGGAGATCGTGCCGCGGTCGGTCTATGCGGATACGGCGCTCATCGAAGGAGACAAGCTTGAAATCGTCAATTTCGTCGGGGGCGGGTAAGGGGTGACCGTGCAAAACGACACATGGAGCGTGGCTGGGCGGACGTTTCGTTCGCGGCTCATTATCGGGACCGGCAAGTACAAAGACTACGCCGAGAACGCGGCCGCGCTTGAGGCGTCGGGAGCCGAGATCGTGACGGTCGCCTTGCGGCGCGTGAACGTCGCCGATGCCGGAAGCCCGAAGCTCGTCGATTTCATCGATCCCAAGAAGGTGGTGTACTTGCCGAACACGGCGGGGTGCTACACGGCGGAAGAGGCGATGCGCACCTTGCGCCTCGCGCGCGAGGCGGGCGGGTGGTCGCTGGTGAAGCTCGAGGTACTTGGCGACCGCAAGACGCTTTATCCCGACATGATCGAGACGTTGCGCGCGACGGAAATCCTCGCCAAGGACGATTTCCAGGTCATGGTCTATTGCAGCGACGACCCCCTAATGTGCAAACGGCTTGAGGGTGCGGGAGCGGCTGCGATCATGCCGCTGGCCGCGCCGATCGGCTCGGGCTTGGGTATCCAGAACCCCGTCAACATCCGGCTCATCATCGAAGGGGCGAAGGTGCCGGTGCTGGTCGATGCGGGCGTCGGGACGGCGTCGGATGCGGCCGTGGCCATGGAACTCGGCTGCGATGGTGTGCTCATGAACACCGCGATCGCTGAGGCCAAGCACCCGGTGATGATGGCACGCGCAATGAAACTCGCCGTCGAGGCCGGGCGGCTTGCCTATCTTGCAGGGCGGATGAAAAAGAAGACCTACGCCGACCCGTCATCGCCGTTGGCCGGGTTGATCTAGCTCTGCTTGGCTTTGCGGGCGGCGGCAACCGCTTTCTTCAGTTCTTCCAGCGTGAGCCCGCCCGTCGACGGTTCGTCGCCGATGAAAAACGTGGGCGTTGCGTCGATGCCAAGCGCACGGGCCAAGTTTTGAGTTTCCGTCAGGCGCTTTTCGATTTTCGGGTTTTTTAACTCGGCCTTGATGCGTTCAATGTCTGCGCCAGCTTCTTTTGCCAGCGTGAAGATACGCTCTTGCGTTAGGTCTTCGGCGCCCATGAAGGCCATGTGCACCTCCCAATACTTGCCTTGCGCAGCAGCTGCGATCGCCACTTGAGCCGCCATTTCGGATTCGGGCGAGAGGATCGGAAATTCTTTCAAGATCAGCCTGATATTGCCGTCTTGCTTGAGGAGATCGACGACCGTCTTCTTGACCTTGCGGCAATACGGGCAGCGGTAGTCGAAGAACTCCACGATCGTGACGTCGCCCTTGGGATTTCCGGCGACCAACGGTTCCGCCTCGCTGTAGAGCGCCGTTTGGTGAGCCTTCGCCTTGTCTTTCATCTTGACGAGACGCTCGTCCTCTTCCTTGTTCTTCATGGCGTCGACCGCCTCGAAGATCACTTCCGGGTGTTCGAGCAAGTAGTTGCGCACGATCTTTTCGACATCGGCCTTGTTCATGGCGACGGCGGGCACGTCCTCACCGCCGGTCATTCCGGCAAAGCGAAGCGCGCCGAATACGGCCGTCACCATGATGAAGGCGGCAACGAGCAAATAGAGGACTGTTTTTTGGTTGGTCATGCGTTCCGTGCTTAGCGTTCGCGTTTAGCGGCCTCGGCCTGTGCGATGCCGATGATATCGTTTGCGCGTTGCCAGTCGTTGGTGCCTTCCTTCAATTTCGCGGCTGCGCGCTGAGCGAAATTCACGGCCGGGCCGTAGCCGCCGAGCGTGTAATAGCGCTCCGCCGTTGCGAGCGCGGCCAGGCCTTCGTCCCCCGTTTCGCCGTAGGCCAGTGATAGGTAGTACCAGGCCATACCGTTGTCGGGTTCGTCTTTCAGCGCCGCTTTGAGATGTTTTTTTGCTTCCGCAATCAGCGTTTTGTCTTCGGTGGCCAGCAGCGCTGCACCGAGGCTGGCGCGGATCAGCGGCTCGTCCGGCGCAAGTTCGACGGATTTGCGGTAAGGCGCCACTGCTTCTTTCGCGCGGCTCGACTCAAGAAGAATTTGGCCCTTGAGTTCCCAATAGTAGGCGTAAGTAGGCTTTTCGGCGATCAAGCTATCGATTTCGGGCAGTGCGCGATCCAGCTGTGCCGAACGGAAGAACGCCGCCGCACGGGCATATCGCGCTGGCGCGCTGCGGTCGGATACAGGATAGCGGCGAAGGACGACTTCCGGCTTTTCGATAAAGCCGCGCAACTTCGCGCGCATGAGTTCGTATTGCGCGAGGTCCGCGGCCGAATCCTTGACGTCCTTGAACGGCGATTCCGCAGCTAGGTTTTGCAGGTTTGAAACGCGGTCACGTGACAGCGGATGCGAACGGACGAACGGATCTTGGCGGTAGCCGCTCATGATTTCTTGGTCGGCGAAACGATCGAACACTTTCATCATGCCTACCGGAGATTGGCCGGTCGCATTCATGAACTTTGCGCCGGCTTGGTCGGCAGCGGATTCTTGGGTCCGGCTATAGGCTAAGACTTCGCGCTGGGCGACGGACTGCGAGCCGATCAACAGCGCCATGCCGAGATCGGGCACACCGGCGGCGATCGCCGCAACGCCCGCCAGCATACCGACAAGCATGGGTATTTCTGCTTTGGCATACGCCTCAGGCCCGCGCGCCAAGTGACCGCCCGTGATGTGACCGGCTTCGTGCGCGATGACGCCCTTGAGCTCGTTCGGCGTGTCGAGCGTCATGATCATGCCGGTGTGAATGAAGACGTTTTGGCCACCGGCGACGAACGCGTTCAACGAGGGGTCGTTGATGACGTAAAGGTTCACCGCTTTAGGATCGAGCCCGCCTGCTTTGAAGATCGGGTCGCTGAACTTGCGCAGCAGGCGCTCGATCTCGGCGTCGCGAATACCCGCGGCCGCGAAGGCCGGTGTGATGGCGGCCATGACGGCGGTCGCCGCGAACAGGCCGAGCGCTGCGTTGCGCAGGGCCTTCGATAGGCTCAAGGGTTGGGTGGTCACGACTTTGGTCTCCAACTAACGCACCCAAGGCGCGCCGGAACCGGCGCAAGAAAGGGCTGACTCATGGCCCCTTCCGCCTGAGTTGCAAGCACGGTAGGGGTGTGCCGATTTGGCGTCAATCAGGTGCTTGTCACAGGGTTGCGATACGTCAAGAAAGAGCACCAATCCGGCCAAAGATGGCGTTGCCATGAAGCGGAATTAAGGCAGTGACACCTTCGAAGCGCAGCGAAGTCGCCCCGTTCATCGTGATGGACGTTCTCGACCGCGCGAACGCGCTGGCAGCAGCAGGGCGCACCGTATTCCACCTTGAGGCGGGGCAACCGGGTACGCAGGCCCCTAGGCTTGCGCGGGAGGCGGCGGCGCGCGCGCTCAGTGGCGAACCGCTCGGCTACACCGAGGCTTTGGGGCGGCGGGCGCTCAGACAGCGGATCGCGCAGCACTATCGGCAAATCTACGGCGTCGAGGTTCCACCGGAGCGCGTTGTGATCACCGCGGGGTCGTCGGCGGGGTTCGTGCTCGCTTTTTTGGCGATGCTCGATGAGGGGCAGACGCTAGCGATGGCGAATCCGGGATACCCTGCCTATCGCAACATCGCGCACGCGCTGGGCCTCGCGCCTCGGTTGATAGCGTGCCGCGAGGCGATGCAGTTCCGGCTGACCGCTGAGGCGGTCGCGGCAGAGACCGGTATCGACGCTTTGCTGATCGCGAGCCCGGCGAACCCGAGCGGCACGGTGATCGGCGATCGCGAACTTGAGGCAATCGTCGAGGTTTGCGGTCAGCGGAAAGTGAAGCTGATATCCGACGAAATCTATCACGGCATTTCGTATGGCGCGCGCCCGCAGACGGCGCTCGCGTTCTCCGGCGATGTCGTCGTGATCAATAGCTTTTCGAAATACTTCTCGATGACGGGATGGCGGATCGGTTGGATGGTCGTGCCTGAAAGGCTGGTGCGGCCGGTCGAGCGCTTGGCGCAAAATTTCTATATCTCGCCGCCAACGATCTCCCAGGTTGCTGCTTTGGCAGCGCTCGACGCAGCGCAAGAATTGAACGGGCATGTGCGCACGTATGCGCGCAATCGCGAACGGCTGCTCGCAGCGGTGCAGGCGGCGGGTTTCGGTGCGATCGCGCCCGCCGACGGCGCTTTTTACGTATATGCGAGTGTTGCGCCGTTCGGCATGGATGCCTCGGCATTCACGAACGCGTTGTTGGAAGAGACCGGCGTTGCGGCGACACCCGGCAACGATTTCGATCCGGTCGAAGGCGGTAAGTGGGTGCGCTTCTCGTATGCGGGCAGCGCGAGCGAAGTCGATCGCGCTGCCGATGCGTTGATTGCCTGGTGCGCCAAGCGGCGTTAGCCGCCGCTCCGCTTGTTCCACCAACCTTTGCGCTCGGGCTTCGGCTCGCCGGTGGGTGTGGAGGGTTCCTCGGGCTTCGCGCCGAACCCAAATAGGGACGCGATCGAGGGACGTTCGGATTTCACCTCGGCGGCGGTCTCGGCGACAGGTTCCGGTTTGGACGCCGGAGGCGCAACGCGCGGCTGTTCCAC
>JABFRX010000305.1 GCA_013140995.1 Alphaproteobacteria bacterium
TGGTCAAGTGGAAGGCTGCCAATAGCGCGCCTGACGTGAAGCAGAGCTGGGAACTCGAAGGGGAATTCAAATGAACGGTAAAACGCGCAACAAGGCCCGCCTCCTCGCGCACGCCTCCACGGTCGCCATCCTGGCGGCAGCAGGACAATTCGGCGTCGTCGCCGAAGCGCAGGCTGCGTGTACGAACATCAGCGGCGCGACGGTCATCAGCAGCGATATCGAGTGCGCTCGGGTCTACGCCCCGGTGACGGGCGACGTCACGAACAACGCGAACATCGGCGAGCCTGAAGACGAAGACAACGCTGCTGCATTCTTTGTTGGCGGTGAGGGCGGTACGCTCAACGGCGTGCTGACCAACAACAACACGATCACCGGCGGCGATGCGACCTACGGAGCACTGACTATCGGCGACGGTGGAAACATCTCCGGCGGCATCCGGAATTTCGGACAAATTCTCTCAGGGGCAGGCAACGCGATCGCGCTCGGCTATGCGAGCTCAGCAGCCGCAATGACCGGCAATATCACGAACTCCAATGTCATCAACGGAGCTGTCAACGGTGTTGCAGCGCTCTACGGCACGAATACCGGCGGACTTCTGAACAACTCTGGAGGGTCGGTCACCGGCGGCAACGCTGGTGTGTTGATCGCCGACAGCTTCACCAGCTGGACCGGAGGTATCGACAACTTCGGCAACATCCTCGGCGACGAGGCGGGTATCCAAGTCGGCAGCTTCGCAAGCGGCGGCGAAGGCCTTGTCTTTGACGGTGGTATCGAAAACTACGGTTCGATCAGCAGTTTGAGCGGGCCATCGGTCATTGCGGGCGGCAGTTCGTTCGGCGGCGGCATCTACAACGGCGGCGTTATCACACAGCGCGACGCGAGCGCGGCAGGCGGCGAAGGGTTTGGCGCCGGCGTCGGTATTTTGGTGTCGGCGGAGACGTTCAACGGCAGCATCACGAACGATTACAGTGGCGTGATCGAAGGGCTTGGTGGCCAGGCGATTTGGGTGACGAACCAAAACAGCACGTTCAACGGCAACATCTCGAACTTTGGCGTGATCCGGTCCACTTCCGGTTCCTTCGACGCCGTCGGGCTGTTGGTGAACAGCAGCACGTTCAACGGCAACGTTGAAAACTACGGCCTCATCGACGCAAGTAATGGCGGCGTCGTGATCGATGTGGGCGAGTTCCACGGCAACATCAGAAACCAAGATCGCATCTTCGGTGGCAAAGGCCCCGGGCTGTCGATTTTTGCGGATGTGATCGACGGCGGCGGCGAGGCTGCGGCGGAGATTTTCAACAACAACCGTATCCAGGGCGCCGACGGCGTCGTGATCCAGGGTGGCGACGTTGTCGCCAACTTCACGAACCAGCAGGAAACCTATTTCGGAGCGCCGGAGGCCGCGATCGTAGGCGACAGCGGCGTCGGCGTGGCGATCCTTGCCGACAGTTGGACCGGCGACATCACGAACTCAGGCCGGATCACCGGGCAAGAATTCGACTTTGGCGGTGAGTATGGCGGTGAGATCGGACAGCTCGTCAACGGCGTCAGCGGCGTCGGCCTCTATGTCGTGACGTCTTCGTTCGAGGGCAACATCACGAATAGCGGGCTGATCGAAGGCGACTCGACCGGCGCGGAGATCTACCTCTCGGCGTTCGATGGCGGCGAGTGCACCTACTCGTGCACCCCCGGGTCGTTCGCCGGAAATATTGTCAACAACGGTACGATTAGTGGCGGGTTCACCGGATTGGAGCTTGAATTCGGCGGTGAGGCCGGCGGGACATTCGAGGGCACGATCACGAATAACGGGTGGATCGACGGTGGCCAAACCGGCGCGGTCATCGATCTCGATGGCGGGGAGTTCACCGGAAATATCGTCAACAACGGAACGATCACCGGCGGGAATGACGCGCTCAACATCTTCTTCGGCGCGTTCGACGGCGATATCACGAACAACGGCACGATCCACGGTGGCATCGATGGCTTGAATATTGAGGGTAACTCCTTCACCGGCAATGTAACGAACAACGGCACGATCATCGGCGAGGGCGTCGATACGGCGCTTTACATCAACTTGGCGTCGATGACGGGCAACGTCATCAACACGAACTATCTGTCCGCCTCGTCGAACGCGATGCATTTGATTATCGGCACGCTTACCGGCCAAGTTACGAACAGCGGCCATATCGAGGCGTTCGGCGGCGGTACGGCGGTGGACCTCAACATCGGCAACGGGACGACGTTCACGAACACCGGCGGCGGCTTCATCGAAGGCGATGTCGAGTTCAACGGTGCCAGCTCCGTTTATGTGTTCAGCGCAGGCAACGGCAGAATCGAGGGCAGCTTGCTGGGTGTCGGCACGGGTGGCGTGAACAACGACACCATCGTCGTGAACGGCACGCATTCGTTCACGGATGGCACCGCACAGAACTTCTCTTCGTTCACGGTCCAGAACAACGGCTTGGCCTTGATGGGTGCGAACAGCATGGGCGGGCCGAGCGCGAGCCCCTATAGCTTCACCAACGTCGATGCGCTCGCGGTCAATTCGGGCGGCACGCTCTACATCGACCAAGGCGTCACGCTGAACGTCGACAACAGCTACACCCAGGCAGCGGGTGGTACGTTGATGTTCGACCTCGGCGCGCCGGCCGGAATCGCCACCACGTCGGGCACCATCACCGCGTTGGCCGGTGACTACGGTTCGATCATCGTCGGTGGGCCGGTCACGTTGAGCGGCACGATCGCGGGATTCCTCGACTCCGCGTTTGCGACCGCGGATCCGGGGCTCGAGACCGTCTTCTACAACGACGTGATTGTTTCGACCTCGCCGATTATCGGCGGCTTCAGCGATACTGCATTGGTTGCGAACAACTCGTTGTTCCAACTCTTCGATCTGATCGACGGGAACACGGTCGACCTGCGCGTGTCGCGCGCGCCGCTGGGGCAGTTCCCGGGCCTCACCAACATTGTGAACACGGTCGATCCTTTCGACGGCAACGTCGCCGACCGGACGAACGGCATCGGCTCGGGCGGTTGCGGTCTTGCAGGCCCCGGTTCGTGCTTCAATCGCTTCGCGGCGAACGAGCCCGGTGCGACGCAAGTCATGACAGATGCGACGCCGGGTGAAGATCCGTTCGGTTGGCTCCGGACCGGCGTGCGCCGCGTCGGCGAGACGGCCGTGTGGGGCCGTGGCGTGGGCGTTTTGGGCGATACGGACGGCGAAGCGGGCCTGGGCATTCCGGGCAGCGACTTCTCGCTCGGCGGTGCCATTGTCGGTGTCGACCATGTGTTCACGACGACGCTTCTTGCAGGTCTGGCCGCACAGTGGACGACGACGGACGTCGACTTCGACGGCAGGCGGGACAATGCCGACGTCAACAGCTACGAGGTCGGTGCCTATGGCTCGTGGGGCGACACGCGCCTCTATCTGAACGCGAACGTCAGCTACATCTGGCACGACTTCGAGATCAGACGCTTCGATGCGGCGACGACCGCGCGCGGAAGCTATGACGGCAACACGTTCTCGGCTTACGCCGAGGGCGGAAAGATCTTCGAAACCGAAAGCGGCTTCCGCATTCAGCCGATCGTGGCGTTGAGCTATGCGCATCTGGATACCGATGCCTATAGTGAAACCGGCACGGCGGCGACGCTGCTGAACGTCTTCGCGGCTGATCTCGACACGCTGAAGGGCATGATCGGCGGGCGCTTTGCCTATCCGTTCCAGATGGACTCGGGCCGCAAGTGGGTGCCGGAAGCGCGCCTCGTGTGGGCGCACGAGTTCATGGACGACCACGCATCGCACATCGTGGACGTTCAAGGCGGTCCGTTCGTCCCGACGCTGGTCAGCGGCGAGACGTTCTCGCGCGATACGTTGATTGCGGGCGCAGGGCTCACCGTTCCGGTGAGCGACGATGCGACAGCGTTTGTCGACTACGACGCCGGATTGAACTCTGACGTCACGACGCACACGGTCTCGGCCGGGATGCGCGTTCGCTGGTAAGCAATCGGGCGGTTCCTCGACGGGGAGCCGCCCATCACCCTTTGCTAGCCCTTTGATATTACGGTAAAAATCGCCGCGAAAAATACTATCGCCGGTGGTGAAGCTGCGCTAGAATACAGGCGTTGGGGGATTTTCTGCAGTTTTGGCGACCGGGGGACCCAGTGATGGGATCGCTGCTTCTGTTCATTTTGGGTGTGGCTGCGCCGCTGGCCGTTGCGCTCTACATGATTTCAGCCGAGCAAAGCCGCCGTGTGCGCCTGCAAGGGCTGCGCCGTGCGCAAGGCGCGTCGCCGTTACCTCCCACAGTTCGTTCTTCGATTTCACCCCTCGGTGCAGCTGCCGCTGCAGCGGAGCCTGCGCACGCCGCGCAGCGTCCGGCGATCGCGGGCTTGACCGATCGTGACGCAGCGATCGTCGCCCAAGCCGTGGACGAGTGGGGCGCCGCAGGATTGGTTTCGGCGTTAGAGCGGCTGAAAGGCCGCCTCGCCGCAGTTGCCGAGATGGAGATGATCTGGGCCGATCCGCACTCGCCCTTGGTGCAAGATCAAAACGACATGCTGCACCGCGCGCTGTGGGTGTTCGAGCCGGAGTATGTGGTCGGCGATGGGCGGTACGATGTCGACGCCCGTTACGGGGCCGTGGCGAAGCCTTCGGTCGGCGGCAGCTTGGTTCCGGGACATCACATCAAAGAAGGCGAGCCGGTGCTCGTGCTTGAGCTCAAGAACGCGCGGGCGACGATCGGCGCGGATCAGCAGCAGAAGGCCTGGACGAATGTGCGCGACCTCATCCGCGCCGGCGCGCTCAAAGAACGCGATCAGGTGGACGTGTTCGTCGTCGGCGCGGATGAGGTCGCGCACATT
>JABFRX010000037.1 GCA_013140995.1 Alphaproteobacteria bacterium
ACGGTTGCGGTCACGCGTGACGGCACGTGGGCTGTTTCCGCGCCGCGCATCGATCAGGTGCCGAACGGCTCGGGCGACCTGCTGGCGGCGCTCTATCTGGCTGCGCGGCTCGCCCAGCGCGATGTTACTGCGGCTTTGACTGCGGCTTGTTCGGCCGTCGACGGCGTTTTGCGTGCGAGTGCGGGTGCGGACGAACTGCGGCTTGTGGCGGCGCAGGCGGAGGTCGTTCAGCCCACTCGTGTTTTGGCGGCGGATGCCGTTCGGTGATAGGTTTGGCCCTCTTCTGCCGGAGGGTGTCATGAACCGCTTCGTTGTTGTGATTGCACTCGTCAGTCTGCTGTCGGCTTGCGTCGGCGCTACGCCGTATCAGGCGGCGCCGCCGCGCGGATTCGGGTATTCCGAAGAGCGGCTCGACCAGAACAAGTTCCGCGTCACGTTCAGGGGCAACTCGCTCACTAAACGCGAGACGGTTGAGGACTATCTGCTTTACCGGGCTGCGGAACTGACGCTGCAGAATGGGTACTCGCACTTCCTTGTCACCGGCCGCGATACGGAGGCGAAGACGCGGTACCGGTACTGGATCGACTCCTATGGCGGGCGCGGGTGGTTTTATCACGGGTTCCCGGGATGGTACCGGCGGCCTTGGTACGATCCGTGGGGGCCGTGGGGTTCCTATGACGCTCAGCCGGTGACAAATTACATTGCGACGGCGGAGATCATTTTGGTCAAGACGCCTGTTCAGGACGGCGAAGCGCGGGCTTTCGATGCGCAGCAGGTTTTGGTGCAGGTCGGTCCTCGTGTGGTTAGGCCGGAACAGGTCCCTAATTGAGAGAAATGAGAGAGGGTTTGTGTCTCTCAGTTCTCTCACTCGTCCCTCATGCCGCCTTTTTGAGGTGGCGGCTGATTAGGATTTCGGCGATCTGGATTGCGTTTAGGGCGGCGCCTTTGCGCAGGTTGTCGGAGACGCACCAGAGGGCTAGCCCGTTTTCGACGGTTGGGTCTTTGCGGATGCGGCTGATGAACGTTGCGAAGTCACCGACGCATTCGACGGGCGTGACGTAGCCGCCGTCTTCGCGCTTGTCGACCACCATGCAGCCCGGGGCTTCGCGCAGGATATCGCGCGCTTGGGCTGGCGTGATCGGGCGCTCGAACTCGATGTTGATCGCTTCAGAATGACCGACGAAGACGGGCACGCGGACGCATGTCGCGGTCACCTTGATATCGGGATCCAGGATCTTGCGTGTCTCGGCCGCCATCTTCCACTCTTCCTTCGTGTAGCCGTCGTCCATGAAGCTGTCGATGTGCGGGATGACGTTAAAGGCGATTTGCTTGGTGAACCTTTTTGCTTCGATCGAGTCGGTGACGAAGATCGCACGGGTTTGATTGAAGAGTTCGTCCATGGCGTCTTTGCCGGCGCCGGAGACCGACTGATACGTCGATACGACCACTCGCTTGATGCGGGCGACGTCGTGCAGGGGCTTGAGCGCCACGACCATTTGCGCGGTCGAGCAGTTCGGGTTCGCGATGATGTTCTTCTTCGCGTATTTGCCGATGGCGGTCGCGTTCACTTCCGGCACGACGAGCGGAACGTCCGGGTCCATGCGCCACTTCGAGGAGTTGTCGATGACGACGGCGCCGGTGGCCGCGATCTTGGGCGACCATTCGCCGGAGATGGTGCCGCCCGCCGACATGAGCACGATATCGGTGCCCTTGAAGTCGTAGTGCTCGAGCGCTTTGCATTTGAGCGTGCGGTCGCCGTAGGAGACTTCACGGCCTACGCTCTTGCGGGAGGCCAGGGCCTCCACTTCGCTCGCCGGGAACTCCCGCTCGGCCAAGATGTTCAGCATCTCGCGACCGACATTGCCGGTGGCGCCTACGACTGCAATTTTCCAGGACATGCGTTTCGTTCTCTAACGTTGAATTGTGTCGAGCGCGGCGAGAACCGCCGAGCCCATGTCTTTCGTCCCGACTTGGCGTTTGCCAGGTTGCATGATGTCGCCGGTGCGGATGCCTTGGTCGAGGACGCCGGAGACGGCGCGTTCCACCAAGTCCGCTTCCTTCTTCATGGCGAAGGAATAGCGCAGGCACATCGCGAAGGATAGGATCGCGGCGATTGGGTTTGCTTTGTCTTGACCCGCGATATCGGGCGCGGAACCGTGGATCGGTTCGTAGAGTGCGCGCTGTTTGCCGTTTGAATCGCGTGCGCCCAGCGAGGCGGACGGGAGCATGCCGATCGAGCCGGTGAGCTGCGCCGCTTCGTCGGAGAGGATGTCGCCGAACAAATTGTCGGTGACGATGACGTCGAATTGCTTTGGGTTGCGCACGAGTTGCATGGCGCAGTTGTCGGCCAGGATGTGGGTCAGCTCTACGTCTTTGTACTCGGCAGCGTGGAGTTTTGTGACCTCTTCCTTCCAGAGCAGGCCCGACGTCATGACGTTGTGCTTCTCGGCGGAGGCGACTTTTCCCTTGCGCAGCCGCGCGAGTTCGAACGCGACGCGGGCGATGCGGTGGATTTCGTGCGTATCGTAGACTTGCGTATCGACGCCGCGGCGTTCGCCGTTCGGCAGATTGGTGATGCCGCGCGGTTCGCCGAAATAGACGCCGCCGGTGAGTTCGCGCACGATCATGATGTCGAGGCCGGCCACGATCTCGGGCTTTAGCGTGGACGATTCCTTCAGCGCGTCGAAGCAGAGCGCGGGGCGGAGGTTCGCGAACAGGCCGAGGTCCTTGCGCAGGCGGAGGAGTGCCGCTTCCGGGCGCTTGTCATAGGGCGCGCTTGCGTATTTCGGGCCACCGACCGCGCCGAACAGCACGGCGTCGGCTTCGAGCGCCTTTTTCATGGCGGCTTCCGTCACCGGTGTGCCGTGTTTGTCGTAGGACGCGCCGCCGACGACGTCGCGGTCGGTCTCGAACTTCGTGCCGCCGTGCACGTTGAACCAGGCGATCAGGCGTTCGACCTCGGCCATCACTTCGGGACCGATGCCATCGCCGGGGAGGAGCAGCAGGTGTTTAGTCATCGAAATCCTTGGAATTCTGCGGGCGTCAGGCTCGTTGCGAAAACAGACTCAATCCTTGGCGTAACAACGTAACAACGGCGGGATTGCGCCGAAAATGGCGTAACATATGCGTAACATCGACGTAACCTGGCGTAACAAGTTGGTGCGAGCGAGAGTGGGGTGCATAATCTTCGATTATACACGAATCGCTACGGAATTGCACGCTCAATCCGATACCGGCTTCGGCGCAAAGGCCTTACGAACTGCGCTGCGACGTGTTGTGCGCGACAACATGCCATGACGCAACGACGATCGGCCAGCGAGGAGAGTGCCCCTTGACCTTCGACATTCGACCGTTACGGGAAAGCGACTTGCCCGAGGCCGATCGCATCTACCGGCTGGCGTTCGGGACGTTCATGGGGCTGCCCGATCCGATGGCGTTCGCGGCCGGCGCAGACTCGATCGGTACGCGCTGGCGGGCGCCCGCGTGTAATGCTGCATTCGGGGCGTTTGAGGGTGAGACGCTGGTTGGGTCGAACTATGTGGCGAATTGGGGGAGCTTTGGGTTCTTTGGGCCGCTGACGGTCCGGCCGGACTATTGGAGCAAGGGGATCGCGCAGCGTTTGCTCGAGCCCACGATGGATACGTTCGCGAACTGGGGCGTGCGCCAAGCCGGGCTCTTCACGTTTCCGAACAGCCCGAAGCATCTGGGGCTCTATCAGAAGTACGATTTTTGGCCGCAGCGGTTGATCGCGCTGACGGCGAAGAAGGTGTCCGGTGAGGTTGCGGCGTCGGCGGCGTTCGAAGGTTCGCGCGCGGAATTGATCGCTGCGGCGCGCGCGATGAGCGACACGATGTATCCGGGGCTCGACGTGTCGGGCGAGATCGATGCGGTGCTCGATCAGAAGCTGGGCGAGATCGTGACCGTGCGCGACGGCGCGTCGATCGGAGCGTTTGCAGTCTGCCACGTCGGCCCCGGCAGCGAGGCGGGGCCGAAGGCGGTTTACATCAAGTTCGCGGCGGCGCGGGAAGGCAAGCACTTCGGCGCGCTGTTGACCGCGTGCGAAGCGTTGGCGGCGCGGCGCGGCATGAGCGCGGTGACGGCCGGCGTGAATACGGCTTGTCACGCGGCCTATCGGAAGATGCTCGCCCAAGGGTACCGTACACAGTTCACGGGGGTCGCGATGCAACGCGGGAACGGGGCCGGGTATCTTGCGCCGGATGCGTTTGTGCTTGGGGATTGGCGGTAGCGGCGCCGAGTTCTAGTCGCGAGCTAGAACGCGAAGCTGACGCGCTTCGCTTCGACACAAGCCTTTGTTGGAGCGTGTCACTTGTTTCGGGCAAACTCCCGTTCTATAATTGTTCTTTAATCGTGATTCCGATTCGGTTGAAGCAAAATGACAAAACCAGCGCTGGCTGATCCTGTCCGCCTCACTGCAGATGAGGTAACCGGAGACCCGATCCTTCTCTACGGCACTGACAAGGGCGCGCGACTTGAACTGAGATTTGACGGAGCGGATTTGTGGATGTCTCAGGCCCAGATGTCGGAGCTCTTCGGCATCGACGTGCGAACGGTCAATGAGCACGTTTGAATGTGTACCGCGAGGGTGAATTGGACGAAGCGGCAACTATCCGGAATTTCCGGATAGTTCGATTGGAAGGCGGCCGACAGGTAGCGCGCGAAATCAACCACTACAATTTGGATGCAATTATCAGTGTCGGTTATCGCGTTAGCTCGAAACAGGGCACCATATTTCGCAAATGGGCGACGGGTATCTTAGTGCAGTTCGCAACCAAGGGCTTCGTGGTTGACTCACCGAGATTGAAGAACCCAGACGAACATGACCGCATTGCGGAATTGCGCGATATTGTACGCGATATCCGCGCTTCAGAGGCCAACGTTTACGCTGAACTCCGGCGTATCTGTGCCATGTGCGAGGACTACGACCCGAAGGCGACCTCGTCCCACGAATTTTATGCGAACACGCAGGCGAAGCTGTTTTGGGCAGTAACAAACATGACGCCATCGATGGTATTGGTTGATCGAGCCAACGCGGGCGAGCCAAATATGGGCCTTCAGACGTGGCCCAAGACAGATATTCGCCAGCAGGATGCTCTGATTGCGAAGAATTATCTTGGCCAGTCGGAACTCAAGGAGTTGAACCGCCTAACCGACATCCTGCTGAGCATCTTTGAGGATCAACTTGAACTTGGCAAACTCACCAAGATGGCGCAGGCGACTGCGCTGCTTGAACAGCAGTTGCGGAGTCTCAATCGGCAAGTGTTGCGCCACGGTGGGAACGTCAAGCACAGCACTACGCAAAGTTCGACAAGCAACGCAGAGAAGCGCGCCGCGCCACAGTTGATAGAGAGTTGGCCGCGCTGAAGGCATCCGCTGAGGCACTACCCAAACCAAGAAAGCAGCGTCCGAAGAAATAGTGTCGGTGGGGGGACGCTCTTGCCCCAAATAGTTAACGGTGGGGCGACACCCAACCCCGGTCAAGCACCATCGACTCTAGGAGTTCGGCTTTGGCCGTATGACACAAACCTCGACATCGTCGCCCACACGCTTGGGACCTAGATCTTTCTTCAACTTGACGGTCTTGCGACGGACGAGAAAGCGTTCAGTGTCAAAATCGGGATGATGCAAGATATCGACCGGGGCGATGATTTCGCCAGGATCGGCGAGCGCTTCCAATCTTGCACCTTCATTTACGCTGTCGCCGTCGATATCCATGCGCTTTGTGAGCGCGTTGTATTTAACGCGTACCAACCCCCAAGCCGCGCTGGCTCGAACATCAACGCCGCTGACTCCAAGGTGATCAAGAAACTTGGCGGCACACTTCAAACCACCGTTCAGATCTTCGAAACCTGCGACAACGGCGTCGCCCCAAGTGTTGATGTACAAACCACTATCCGCAGGAAGAATAAATTGCCCGACGGAGCGAAGGAGATCGACAACTCTAGCTCTCTCTGCGTCGGCCATGTTCGTGAAGCCGGCAATATCTAGAAATGTAACGATCAGTTCTTGATGCCCAGGGAGGGCGCCCTCCTTTTTCACTTTTTCAAGGAGAATATCAAAAACGTCCTCTTTGAGTGTCGATAACTTCTGTTCCAGCTGCTCACGTTTTTTCTTCTCGCTCAGGTAGCGAATCTGCTCTACGCGTAGGCGCGCGGATAGGTCCCTTATCTGTTGTTTAAGGCTCTCTTCGCCGTATTCAATCGGCGCACTTACCTTTAGCAAAACCTTGTCGGCGTTGCGGTTGCGCTTGATCTGCGCCACCTCGATCTTGCACTTTGGAAACGCTTCCTCGACTTTCTGATAGAAAGCAGGGAGCATCTGCAGTTCCAAGTCGGCCAACCGCGTGGCGTAGGGCACAGTAACAACGAACCTCATCAGGCCGCGTTGCCGATGATCGGCTTTTTCGACGTCGGTCACGTCCTCATCAAGGATGCCTTCGCACAGCTCAACACATTCATCGCAGATAAAAACTGCCGGAGCAGCAATGAGCTTTCGTACCTCGTGTTGGCTCTTGGCGCAGAAACTGCAATAGAGTGTTTTCTTATCCTGTGCCGCAGCCTTGTCTTTATCCTGCGTCGTAGGCGTTTCCGATGCCATGTTCTTGCCCGACCGATAGACGTGAAGACTCTGTCACATCGGCAGAGACCATTCAAACGACCGCGAAACAAGAACTTCGGCAAGAATGCCAGCAATCTTGGGTCGTCACCGACCTTGAACGCCACGTTCCCGCAACGCGGGAAATTCGCTAAAGGCCTCGGCCAGCGTCGTGCTTCCTCACATCCACGGCGACTGTGCGCGGCGTTTGGCTTCGAAGGCGTCGATTGATTTTTCGTGGCGCATGGTGAGGCCGATGTCGTCCCAGCCGTTCAGCAGGCATTGCTTGCGGAACGGATCGACGTCGAACTTGATCATGCCGCCGTCGGGGCCGCGGATTTCTTGTTTCTCGAGGTCGATGCTGACGACCGCATTTGCGCCCCGGTTCGCGTCATCCATCAGCTTGTCGACGTCTTCCTGCGGCAGCACGATCGGCAAAATGCCGTTCTTGAAGCAGTTGTTGTAGAAGATGTCGGCGTAGGACGTCGCAATCACGCAGCGGATGCCGAAGTCGGCCAGCGCCCGCGGCGCGTGCTCGCGGCTTGAACCGCAGCCGAAATTTTGACCGGTGACCAAAATCTGCGCCTTGCGGTAGGCGGGCTTGTTGAGCACGAAATCGGGTATTTCGGCGCCCGCCGTCGTGTAACGCATCTCTTCGAACAGGTGCTTGCCCAGGCCCGTTCTTTGAATCGTCTTCAAAAACTGCTTCGGGATGATCATGTCGGTGTCGACGTTGATCATCGGCAGCGGCGCCGCGACCGCGGCGAGGGTGGAGAATTTTTGCATCACTTACTACCGGAGGTGTTCAGTTTTTTTCGCGTTCGGGAGAGGTCATCGGTAGGCATGGCCGCATCAAGGCCGCACGGCCATGCGGCGATTTCCTGGTCGGTAAAGGCAGCGAGCCAGGCCTCCAGTTCGTTTTCAACTTGCTTCTTTCTCGGCGCAACGACATCGCGAGCGACTTCCAAGGAGAGCTCCTTCAGGTCCGGCCCAAATGAACCCCCGAGATCAAAGACTTGATATCCACCATACTGAAATCCTCCGCGCTTCAGGTTTCCGTCGTGGCTCTGCCCCATCGACACACTCATAACGCCATTTTCATTCGCTGCCACCGAATGCGCGTATGCCTTGTTGGCCCAATCGTAGAGACGACGGTGTTTGTCCCGACTTGCTGGGCTAAGTGGGTTTAGATCGTCTTCTGTTAGCCACAACCGAGTTCCTGACGTGAAACAACGCCTATATGTTATCAACGCAGACGTGGCCAACGAACGAGCAGTCACACGGCTGTCTGGTGCCGCCCAATCGAGGCGTGCCCGAGCATCGCAGCATCCGACCACGTGCTTTAGGTCGATTTCGATCAGGAATAGCTCGCTTGCTTCCTGTGCCTTTGGGTGCGTGATGACACGTGGGGAGTAGTCGTATGGCATGAAACTATCCCTCTTCCTCACTTCAGCGATTCGCCCCTTGATTGTGGCGAACGCGGCGAGCGTCGTGAGTTTCTGCATGCCGCTCAGAACTCCTTCGGATCGGCGATGATGTCGGAAAGGCGGTAGTCGAGTTCCTCGCCACTCTCGACCACGCGAACGCGCATCTTGGTTTCGTCAGACGGCGAACTGCCGACATCGATGACTTCGTAGACCGGCCCTTCGGTGCCGAATCTGCGGAAAGTGCCGATTAGAGCCCGCAACTGCGGCGAATTGGACTTCATGGCGCACGCTCCGCCCGCAGAAGACCAACCGTATTTAGGCTTTCACAGCAGCCCGCGCCTTCTAACTTTGTGTCGTCATGGCCGGGCCTGACCCGGCCACCCAGGGACACACACACGATGTTTGAGCGCGCTCCCCTGGGTGGCCGGGTCAGGCCCGGCCATGACGAAATGGGGGGACGGTGTGAGGGGATAGATGACATCACGTGAGATCTCGCACATCCGCCAAATGCCCCTTGATCGCCGCTGCCGCGGCCATCGCGGGCGACATCAGGTGCGTTCGGCCGCCCCGGCCCTGGCGGCCTTCGAAGTTGCGGTTCGAGGTGGAGGCGCAGCGTTCGCCGGGTTCTAGTTTGTCGGCGTTCATGGCGAGGCACATGGAGCAGCCGGGTTCGCGCCATTCGAAGCCTGCGGCCGTGAAGATTTGGTCGAGGCCTTCTTGTTCGGCTTGTTCTTTGACGAGGCCGGAGCCGGGGACGATCATGGCGCCGACGTGCGCAGCGACCTTCTTGCCCTTCACGACTTTTGCGACTTCGCGGAAATCTTCGATGCGGCCGTTCGTGCAGGAGCCGATGAAGACGCGGTCGACCTTCAACTCCTTCATCGCGGTGCCGGCTTTGAGGCCCATGTAGTCGAGCATGCGTTCCATCGCGGCACGGCGCTGCGGGTCCGTCTCCGTGGCGGGATCGGGGACGCGGCCGGTGATCGGGACGACGTTTTCGGGGGACGTGCCCCAGGTGACGAGCGGCGGAATCTCTGCGGCGTCGAGTTTCACTTCTAAGTCGAACTTCGCGTCGTCGTCGGATTTCAACGTGCGCCAGTAGTGCACGGCCGCTTCCCAGGCCGCGGCCTTCGGCGCATTTGGACGGCCCTTCAAATATTCGAACGTCGTTCGATCGGGGGCGATGAGGCCGGCGCGGGCGCCCGCTTCGATCGACATGTTGCAGACCGTCATGCGGCCTTCCATCGACAGCGCGCGGATCGCCTCGCCCGCGTATTCGATGACGTAGCCGGTGCCGCCCGCCGTGCCGATCTTGCCGATGATGGCGAGGATGATGTCCTTAGCCGTGATGCCGGGGGCGGTTTTGCCGTCCACAGTCACGCGCATGTTCTTCGAGGGGCGCGCCTGCAGCGTTTGCGTCGCCAGCACGTGTTCGACTTCGCTGGTGCCGATGCCGAAGGCGAGCGCGCCGAACGCGCCGTGGGTCGCGGTGTGGCTGTCGCCGCAGACGATCGTTTGGCCGGGGAGCGTTAAGCCCTGCTCAGGCCCCACGATGTGGACGATGCCTTGGCGGATGTCGTCCATCGCGAAATAGGTGACGCCGAAGTCCTTCGCGTTCTTCTCCAGCGTCGCGACCTGGAGCGCGGATTCGGGGTCGGCGATGCCGTGGGAGCGGTCGGTCGTCGGCACATTGTGGTCGGCGACCGCGAGCGTGAGCTCAGGCCGCCGGACCTTGCGCTTGGCGAGGCGCAGGCCTTCGAACGCCTGCGGGCTCGTCACCTCGTGCACGAGATGGCGGTCGATGTAGAGGACGGCCGCCTCGCCCGGCTCGGCGTGGACCAGGTGGGCGTCCCAGATTTTGTCGTAGAGGGTGGTTGCGGTCATGAGGGGAAGTCATAGCGGCTTGCGAGCCTTCAGAAAACGCGCAAGTTTGCGCGTGAAATGAGCGCGCAACCGATCCGTAGCGAGAGATTGATCCTGCGCCGTTGGCGCGAGGCGGATTTGGCGCCGTTTGCGGCAATGAATGCCGATCCTCTAACCATGCGGTTTATGCCGGGCGTCATGACGGCGGCGGAGAGCGAAGCGCTGATGGGGCGGTTCGAGGCGCATCACAGGCTGCACGGGTTTGGGGTGTGGGCGGTGGAGGTGCCGGGGGTTGCGCCGTTCGCCGGGTTTATCGGGCTGCAGCGGGTTGGGTTCGAGGCGCCGTTCACGCCGGCGGTCGAGATCGGGTGGCGGCTTGCGCCGGCCTTCTGGGGCAAGGGCTGTGCGACGGAGGGCGCGAAAGCGGCGCTTCGAACCGGGTTCGAAGATTTGAATCTCGATCAAATCGTCTCGTTCACGGTGGCGGCGAACAAGCCGTCATGGTCGGTGATGGAGCGGCTCGGCATGACGCGCGATTTGGGCGGCGACTTCGATCACCCGCGGTTGCCGGTCGGGCATCAGCTCCGGCGGCATGTGCTTTATCGGATTTCTCGCCGCTCTTAGTCGAACACTTTTCCAGTGCGCCGGTCGCAGCGGATGAACGTAGCGTCGAGTTCGGCAATGTGGATGCGCGGCTCGTCGAGTTCGATGGTGAGCGTTTCGACATCACCAGTGACGCCCGATCCCCACTTGTCTTTGCCAGTCGGGCGGTCGATGACCGTGAGTGCGAGTGTGTGGCCGCCCACTTTGCGAATCTCCCGGATCGCTGCAAAATCGAACCGCGATTTGAAGCCCACACCGGTCACGAAGTAGTGCACCGGCCCAAACACCTCAAAAAACAGCATGCGGCGATCACGATCGCGGTGGGTGCATTGCTCGGCGCTTGGCACTCCGGGCTGTTGCTCGAAGAAGACCGCAAGCGCCCAAGGGCCGGGACGCACATTGAGTGGCGTCAGGACCTGAAGCATCTCCGTGGGTACATCACCACTCACCACTTGGTCGGGAGCGCCGCAGCGATAGGCCATCATCGGACCCAAGGCGGTCGGCGCCGCGCCGTTGTTCCGATCGATGTGAACGATCGAGAAAGCGTCTCGATCCTTGCCCAAATGGATGCGCCACTCGACAGGCACGCCGCCCTCGGGCGCAAGATGCTTTATCGTGACGACGTTGCCGTCCCGACGCGCGCTTTCAATCTTCGATGCCCCGGAGCGGATAGGGTCATTCGGCTCAAAGTGCACGGTGCGGCCGCCCGTTTTGCGAAACTCAAATTCGACCTGGTTTTCGGCGTAGCGGGCAGAGATGCAAGGCCCCTTGTCGGGTTTTCGGCCGCTGAGCCAGATGCCCTCGAGATGGTCCTTTGTCGCCTGATCTAACTGCACGTCGGCCTGCGCCGACGCGGTCGATAGACCAATGATGAAAAAGACAGCGATCAGTACACGCACGACGTTCAGCCCTGACGTTGTATCGAAGTGTTCGCTGACAAACGTGGCGATCCCTTGACCACAATTAGGTCAATTGTGCCGCCCTGCTCGTACACGAGGTCTTTGCAACGCCACCGCGGTTGCCGGCGGGTGCGATCACACGCGGGCCTGATTGCCTATTTGAAGGTGTCGGACGGGTGGCCGAGCGGATCGTCGCCGTATTTGTTCGGTCCGGCCTGACCACGCAGGAACAGCGCGTTGATCAGCGGGTAGAGGAAGAGCCACGCAATGATTGCACCGCCCATGATGAGTACGGCATCCGCCAGCAAGCTTGGCTCTTGATCTGCGATCTCTGTGGGCAAGGCGATGGGAGCACCAGCGACTTTGGCGGTGTAGTACCAATATGCCGCCGTAGCCAGCGCTACGATGACCGCAGCCTGGGCAGCCTGCCACCATCCGGTCATGCCGCGGTCGTGCAGACGCTTGGTCGTTGTCGCGATCGACGGCCAAAGCGCGATCAGCGCAAGGATTCCTTGAAACACGGGTGGAGGTTCGCCGGTTTCAGGATTGATCTCGAAGATTGCGAAATCGAGAATGGTGGCAACGATCGTGATCGCTATGTAGGGCAGCAGGAAGTTCAGCCAGTATGTCTTGCGCGAGATGCGGCCATACGGCGAAAACAGAAATCCGAACATGGGCGCAATCCCCTTCTCTGCGTCGTTTGTGATGGCATCACGGGATTGGCCGCCTGTCAAAGCATGGCGTTCTTTCAACATTAATTTCGCCGCTTGGGGGGAATTGCCTCAGAGCGGCTTCGTCAGCACCACGAAGTGGAAGTCCGTGCGCTTGGCGCCGGGTTCGCGGGCGAAGGGGAAGGGCTTGGTGCCGGTGCGCATGTAGCCGCGGCGTTCGTAGTAGGCGATGAGGTCTTCGCGGATCGAGATGACGGTCATCGCGATGCGCGGGCAGTTCCAGAGGTCGCGGATCTGCTGTTCGGCGTGCGCCAAGATTTGTTTGCCGTGGCCGCCGCCTTGGAGCGCCGGTTTGACGGCGAACATGCCGAAGTAGCCTTCGCCATTCTCGTTCTTGATCAGAGCGCAGCCGATGAGTGCGCCATTGTCGAACGCCATGAGGAAGCGGGCGTTCGGGTTGACGATCAGGGCTTCGATCTCGGCGACGGAGGTGCGGCTGCCGTCGATCAGGTCGGCTTCGGTCGTCCAACCGCGGCGGCTTTCGTCGCCGCGGTAGCCCTCTTCGATCAGTGCCGCGATCGCCGGTGCGTCTTCGCGCCCGGCAAAGCGGAACGTGAGTTGGATCACTCGGCGGCGTCGGCGGCGCCGCGGTCCTTGTCCTGACGCTCGACGATGCGGGCTTTCTTACCCGTGAGGCCCTTGAGGTAGTAGAGCTTCGCGCGGCGAACGCGGCCGCGGCGGAGCACTTCGACCGAGTCGACGAGCGGGCTCAAGACCGGGAAAATACGTTCCACGCCTTCGCCGTAGGAGATTTTGCGGACGGTGAAGTTCTCGTTCAGGCCTTGGCCCTGGCGGCCGAGGACGACGCCTTCGAACGCCTGAAGACGTTCGCGGCGCTTTACCTGCTTCGTCTTTTCGTCGAACGATTCTTCGACGACCTTGACCATGACCTTGACGGTGTCGCCGGGGCTGAAATCGGTCTTCTTCTTTTTCGTGAGCGCTTTGACGTGTTCGGCTTCGAGCGTTTGCAGGAGATTCATCGGATTGGTCCTTTTCTCAACTCTAGTGTTTCGTTTGTGCCGACCGCATGTGGGCGTCCCACAGATCGGGGCGGCGGGATTTCGTGATTTCGAGCGACTGCGCGCGGCGCCACTCGGCGATTTTTTTGTGATGACCGCCGGTCAGCACCGCTGGAATGTCGCGGCCTTCCCAGGTTTGGGGGCGCGTGAATTGCGGGTACTCGAGCAGGCCGTTCTCGAAGCTCTCTTCCTCGAGCGACGCTTCCGCACCGACGACGCCGGGCAACAAGCGCACGACCGCGTCGATGAGCGTCATCGCGGCGAGTTCGCCGCCCGAGAGCACGTAATCGCCGATCGAGACTTCTTCGAGCGCGCGGGCGTCGATCACGCGTTGGTCCACGCCTTCGAAGCGGCCGCAGATGAGAATGACGCCGGGGCCTTGGCTTAGTTCGCGTGCGCGCGCTTGGGTGAGCGGACGCCCACGCGGAGAGAGCAGGATCAGCGGACGGCCGTCGCGTGCGACGCTGTCGATGGCTGCGGCCAAGATATCGGCGCGCATCACCATGCCAGGGCCGCCGCCGGCCGGCGTGTCGTCGACCGAGCCGTAGCGCGTGGTCGCAAACTTGCGGATGTCGAGCGTTTCCAGCGACCAGCGCTTGTCGGAAAGCGCCTTGCCTGAGAGCGAGAGGCCCAACGGGCCTGGGAACATTTCCGGCACTACGGTCAAGACGGTTGCGGCCCAGGTCATGGCGCTGCCCCCTGATCGTCGGCGGTGAGCACCGCGAGGCCCGTTTCGGAGAGGACGATCTTGCCCGCTTCAATGTCGACTTTCGGCACCATGCTGCCCGCGAACGGCACGAAGGCCCTTGCGCCGGTGGTGCGCTTGATCTCGAGCAGTTCGCCCGCGCCGAAGTTTTGGAAGCCGAGCGCCTCGCCGACCTTGTCGCCGCCTTCGTCGAAGACGGCGAGGCCGATGAGGTCGGCTTCGTAGTATTCGCCGTCGTCGGTTTCCGGCAGGTCGTCGCGATCGACCTTGAGCTCAACGCCTTTCAGCGTTTCGGCGAGCGTGCGGTCGGCGACGCCTTTGATACCGGCGATCACCAGGTCACCCTGCAGACGCACGTTCGTGAGGCGGAACAGGCGACCGTCGTCCGCCGCCACCGGTCCATAGGACGCGATGTCGAGCGGGTCGGTGGTGAAGCTTTTGATCTTCACCTCGCCCTTCAATCCGTGCGGGCCGATGATGCGGCCTAAGAGGATTTGTTTGTCCGCCATATGCTTTGCTCAAAAGGCGCGGGGCTTAAGCCGCGGCTTCTTCGCCCTTCTTCTCAGCGGCGAGGCGTTCTTGCGCCTTCTTGCGCGGGGCCGACTTTGACGGGTCGTTGAACTCGGTCCGCTTCTTCGCGAGGCCGACGTCGGCCAGGAAGCGTTCGATGCGGTCCGACGGCTGTGCGCCTTGGCTCAGCCAATATTTTGCGCGGTCGAGGTCGAGCTTGATGCGGTCCGCATGGCCCTTCGCAAGCAGCGGGTTGTAGTGGCCGATGCGTTCGATGAAGCGGCCGTCGCGAGGGCAGCGCGCGTCGGCGATCACGATCTTGTAGAACGGGCGCTTCTTCGTGCCACCGCGGGACATTCTGATTTTCAGCATTCGAGTTTCCTTCTTCTCAATCCAAATCCAAATCAATCAACGCTTTCCGCCGAAACCCGGCGGTAATTTGAAGCCTGGGGGCAATTGCATCCCGCCGCCGCCCAAACCGGGGAGCGCGGCGCCCGAGGGCATTTTCGGCTGGGCGCCGCCGAACAGCGCGCTCATCAGACCTTTGCCCTTGCCCATCTTCTTCATCACGTCCGCCATCGTGCGGTGCATCTTCATCAGCTTGTTCACTTCGGAGACGTCGACGCCCGAGCCCTTGGCGATGCGCTTGCGGCGCGAGCCGTTCAGCACGTCGGGGTTCGAGCGTTCTTCCTTCGTCATCGAGGTGATGATCGCCTCTTGGCGCTTGAGCATTTTGTCGTCCATGCCGGAAGCGGCGAGTTGTTCCTTCGCCTTCGCGATGCCCGGCAGCATGCCCATGATGCCCTGCATGCCGCCCATGCGGCGCATTTGGCGCAGCTGCTCGGCGAGGTCGTCGAGGTCGAACTGGCCCTTCGCCATTTTCTTGGCGAGTGCATCGGCCTTTTCCTGGTCGATGGTTTCGGCGGCTTTTTCGACGAGGCTGACGACGTCGCCTTGGCCGAGGATCCGGCCCGCGATGCGGCGGGGGTGGAAGTCTTCGAGTGCGTCGATCTTTTCGCCGGTGCCGAGTAGCTTGATCGGCGCGCCGGTGATGGCGCGCATCGACAGCGCCGCGCCGCCGCGACCGTCGCCGTCGATGCGGGTGAGCACGATGCCGGAGAGGCCGATGCGTTCTTTAAACGTCTTGGCGACATTGATCGCGTCTTGGCCGGAAAGGCTGTCGGCGACGAGTAGCGTTTCGACGGGGCCGGAGAG
>JABFRX010000319.1 GCA_013140995.1 Alphaproteobacteria bacterium
GTTCTGCACGGCGCGCATGGACTGGGCGCGCGCGCATCTGCCGGCGGCGGGGGTGCGGGAGGATCCGGCGCAGCGTGTGGCGGCGGAGCGGTTGTTTCACGCGTCGGTGTTTGAGTTGGCGGCGCCGACTGCTCCCTAAATTGTCATCCCGGCCGAGCAAAGCGTAGCGGAGCGAGAGCCGGGACCTAGGAGAGACATGCTGAGCTTCGACGCCGCGCCTCGCTCTCCTGGGTCCCGGCTCGCAAGCTGCGCTAGATCGCTTCGCTATCAAGCTGCGCTAAGCGTCCGGGATGACAAGCTTTGGTCATCGCGCGGTGGGTTTCGCAGATAGGGCGTTCGGGGCGCAAACTTGCTTGACGTTGCTGGCGGTTTGTTCTATATTTGTTCTCACGTCGGTTTCACCCCGGTTTTCGGGCGTTCACGTGAGGGTTGGCGGTCTAACTCTCGGGTACATGGGGTTGTTCGCTGAAATTCTTGCCCGGTACCCCCCCCCGGAGGGGTGCCTGAGGCCCACGGAGCTTTAGCTTTGCTGCACCCAGATCAGCGCGTTCGTGTTGTAGCCCTTCGCTTGCAGCTTCGCGATCAGGTCGGCGCGCAGGGTTGGGTCGATTTGCGGCGTGCGGGCGAGGATCCAGAGGTAGCGGCCGGACGGTTCGCCGACCAAGGCCCAGCTGTAATCGTCGGCCAGGCCGATCACCCAATAGTCGCCGGCGAACGGCCAGAAGAACGTGACGGAGAGTTTGCTGTTCTCGGCGTTCTGCGGTTTGGCAGTGCCTTCGGCGGTGTCGAGCGGGCCGTCCAGCGCGCCCTTGCGGCAGGCGTTCAAGACCTTGATCGAGCCGTCCGCGTTTTTGCTGTAGGTCGCGGTGACGCCTTGGCAGCCGCGCTCAAAGCTGTGGTCGTAGCGCGCAATCTCGTACCAGCGGCCCAGATAGCGGTCGAGGTCCACACGCTCTACCGTGGCGAGCGGCGCCGTGGCCGTGCGGTTGACCGCCGGGGTCTCGCAGGCGGTCACGGCGGCGGCGGCAATGGCGACGCTGAAAATCCGCAGAAAACCTGTCACTTGGGTGCACCTTTCGTCGCATTCCGGCCGGGTGTGTCGCGGTTGCATCCGCAGGGCGGTCAGAATTGCTATTATGTAACGCTTAGACGCTGAAAAGGGCCAAGCGGATCAGGTCCGTTTTGCCGCAACACTGGTGGTCGACATGCTGCGCAACATCCTCATCGGTCTCGTGGTGCTTATCGTGCTCGTCGTGGGCGGCGCTTATCTGACGCCGCAGAACGCGCATGTGGAGCGTTCCACGATCATGGCCGCGTCGCCTGAGGAGGTGTTCTCCGTCGTCAACGACCTCTCGCGCTTCAACGAGTGGTCGCCGTGGGCGAAGCTCGATCCGAAGGCGAAGTACACGATGGAAGGTCCGCCGTCGGGCGTGGGCGCGAAGATGTCGTGGACGAGTGCCGATGCCAACGTTGGTTCCGGCTCTCAGGAGATCATCGAGAGCGAGCAGTTTTCGCTTGTGAAGACGAAGCTCGATTTCGGCGATCAGGGGGCTGCGATTGCGACCTTCACATTCGCGCCGGCCGAAGGCGGCACGAAGGTGACGTGGGGCTTCGATACCGACTTGGGCATGAACCCGATTTCGCGGTACTTCGGCCTCATGATGGACGGCATGGTGGGCAAGGACTACGAGGCCGGCCTTTCGAACCTTAAGACGATCGTCGAGAAGGGCGCCAAAGCCGCCACAGACGCCGCGCTCGCGACCCCGGGATCGGGGCCTGCGCCGCCCGATATTCCGATGTCGGCGGCTGCCGATCCGACGAAGGGGCCCGAGGTGGTCACCGTTGCCGCAAAGGCCGTGATCATTACGCGCGCGAACGCCAAGGCGATCGATAATGCGGCGATCTCGGCAGCGCTAGGGGCCGCGAACCAGAAGCTTCTCAACTACGGCATGGCGAACGAGTTGCAGATCGGCGGGGCGCCGCTTGCGATCACGATTTCGCATAGCGCGGACGGCGATTGGGTGTTCGACGCGGCGATGCCGCTTGCCGAAAAGCCCGCGAAGGCGGTGGCGGAGGCCGACGGCGTGAAGGTCGGCGAGACTTACGCCGGGCGCGCCGTGAAGCTGACGCATAAGGGGCCTTACAATACGATGAACGACACCTATGCGCGCATTCACGCGTACACGAAGGCGCAAGGCCTCACGGAGAAGAGCGTCGCCTGGGAGGAGTACGTGGGCGACCCCAGCGAGACCGAAGATGCGGAGCTTTTGACGAACGTCTATATCGCGGTCGAGTAGGTTGGCTAAGGCCGTTCGCAGGACTCCGGGCTTTCCTTGCCTTTGACCAGCAGGTTCGCGTTGTCGCCGTTCATCCAGAAGACGGTCGCGCCGTCGGAGTATTTTTGGCCCTCGGCCGCGTCGACTTTCTTTAGCTGAAGTTCGCGGCTCTTGAAGGCGAGCGTGATCGTTTTGCCGTCTTCGCCGAGCGGCCTCACGATGACGCGGCCACTGTCGTCGCAATCGAACGAGGCGGGGCGCGTTTCCAGCATCGGCGGGCGGACCAGCGGCGACTGGATGTTCTCCGGCCGGTTCTGCGGGTCGGTGCAGGCGGCAAGCGTTGCGGTGGCGGCAAGGGCTAAGAGCAAGCGCGACTGGATCACTGGAGCCTCGTTTAAGAGTGAGTTCGCGTTGGTAGCAGGGGCGCGCCTTGCGCGGCAAGGTCTCTAGAGGCCGGCCTCTTTGCGCACAGTGTCGAGCGCGATGCAGTAGGCGGCCGGTGCTTGTTCGCGGCCCGCGGTCAGCATGGCGGCGGCGACTTCGCCGGCGCGTTCGTCGCTGAGTTTGCCGGCGTTACGGGCCTTGCCCAAATCGTCCGTCAGTGCGGTGACTTTGTGGGCGACGTCGCCGGTCGTGCTGCACGCGGACGTGCCCGCCGCCGAGCCTTCGCAGGCGGCAAGACCGACCGACAGGCAGACGACCGCTGCCACCGCAAAACCGCTTTTCATTGAAGCCCTAAGCCCGCCCGCACTGCTTTGATTTATCCCCAAGCATGCAGGATTCCTTAAGATTTGCCAACCGGCTTCACGCGACAGGGTCAAGAGCGCGGGCATCCTTGAAAATTGCGGGTTTGCGCGAAACCGCCTACACGGGGGGCCCATTTCAGATAACAGGCTCCGACCCCATGAGCGGCTCACCCTCGCTGCCCCCCGGCTTTCTGTCGAAGGCGCTGGGGCGGATCAAACCCTCGCCCACGATCGCGGTCAGCCAGAAGGCGCGCGACCTGGTGGCGGCCGGTCGCGACGTCATCGGCCTGGGTGCCGGCGAACCCGACTTCCCTACCCCTGACAACATCAAGCGCGCCGCGTTCGCTGCGATCGAGCGCAACGAGACGCGCTACACGGCGGTCGAGGGTATCCCCGAATTGCGCCGCGCGATTGCCGAGAAGTTCCGCCGCGAGAACGGGCTCGACTATAAGCCAGCGCAAACGCTGGTCGCGCCGGGCGGCAAGGCGATCATCTTCAACGCGTTCGTGGCGACGCTGAACCCCGGCGACGAGGTGATCGTGCCCGCGCCTTATTGGGTCAGCTATCCCGACATCGTGCAGCTCTGCGGCGCCACACCGGTGATCGTCGAGGCGGGCGCGGCCAGCGGCTTTCGTATCACGCCGGAACAGCTCGCCAAAGCGATCACGCCCAAGACAAAGTGGGTGATGCTGAATGCGCCGTCGAATCCGACCGGCGCGGCTTACACCACCGCGCATCTGAAAGCGCTGGCCAACGTGCTTCTCGATCACCCCCATGTGTGGGTGCTGACCGACGACATGTACGAGCACATTCTTTACGACGGTTTCACGTTCGCTACGATCGCGCAGGTGGAGCCGCGCTTGTATCCGCGTACGCTCACCATGAACGGTTGCTCGAAGGCCTATTCGATGACGGGCTGGCGCATCGGTTATTGCGCCGCGGCTGAGCCGCTGATCAAGGCGATGGCTGCGGTGCAATCGCAGTCGACGACTATGGCTGCTTCGATCAGCCAGTGGGCAGCGGTCGAAGCGCTGAACGGGCCGCAAGATTTTATCGCGCCGCGCGCGGCGGCGTTTCAGAATCGGCGCGACCTCGTGGTTTCGATGCTGAACCAAGCGAAGGGTATCAAGTGCCCGACGCCGGAAGGCGCGTTCTACGTCTATCCGTCGTGCGAGGGTACGATCGGCAAGACCGCACCGTCCGGCCGCACGATCAAAAACGACGAGGACTTCGCGGCGGAACTGCTCGAGGCCGAGGGGGTCGCCGTGGTGCACGGCGCAGCGTTCGGGCTCTCGCCGCATTTCCGCATATCCTACGCGACGTCGGAGGCGGTTTTGGAGCAGGCGTGCGAGCGGATTCAGCGGTTTTGCGCGGTGTTGCGGTAGGGCCCCCTAAGCGAAAACGCGAAGATCGAATCCGTAGCATGCGTACTTCCGCAGAGTTCCGCCGACTCCGCTGCGCGTTTCCCGCTTCGGGCGATGCTAGACCATCGGCTCTCGAACAAACATGGAGGCCACATGACGCGTCTTCTTGCAGTGACTATGGCGGCCGCGCTTCTCGCGTGCGCAACGCCGTCCGCGTCCGCCGATCCGCCGGCGTGGAAGCGCTGTCAGGACGACGCAAGTTCCGACGACGTTCGAATTGCCGCCTGCACCGCTGTCATTGCTTCAGGCCGCGCGAAGAGGGCAAGCCTTGCGAAGGCCTATTTGAGCCGGTGCGAGGCGCAAGGCGGCAAGTACACGCGCCTTGCTGCCGGCTCGGGTGCAACCTCGAGCCGCGACGACATACTGG
>JABFRX010000301.1 GCA_013140995.1 Alphaproteobacteria bacterium
ATCCCAAACGACCGCGCAGCCCCGATGGTCGTCTCCAAGAACCCCGCGGGGACGTGCGTGGCGTGCGGCAGGACCCCTCCCAAGACCAGCAGCCCGCAGCGCGTAACGAGGCGCTCGCCCGTCTCGGCCGCCAGCTGATCCCACAGCGCAAACGACCGCTGCGCGAACGGCGTGTAAGCGGCTCCTTCGCCGATGGCGGCGCGCACGATGCGCGTCTCGCCATGCGTCGAGCCGCGCATGTGTGGTGGCGCGAACCGGTCGAACCCGGCGACCTTGGCGCCGGCCCGCGCAGCGCTAAGCAGGGCAGCCCCACCCACGGCACCAAGTCCCACGACGATGATGTCAAAGTCGGCCATGCGAGGGCCTACCTTAAGGTGTCCCGCCAAGCCTACCAACCACAGCGTTAGCACCTTTAAAAAATGGCCGTTGCGCTCCGCAACTGCCTCCACCAACATCCACCTAACCAAAAAATTCGGAGGAATCGATGTCGAAGAAGCCTGCTGTGGCTGTGATCGGTGCGGGGTTGGGCGGCCTCGCGGCCGGTATCAAGCTGAAAGAGGCGGGCTTCGACAACGTCACCATCCTGGAGAGGGCCGCGAAGGTTGGTGGCACTTGGCGCGACAATTCTTATCCCGGCTGCTGCTGCGACGTGCCCGTCGCGCTCTACCAATTTTCTTTCGCGCCGAGCTTGAAGTGGAGCCATCTCTTCCCGCGCTACAACGAAGTCCAGCAATACACCGAAGACCTCGCCGACAATTTCGAGCTGCGCCAACACCTCCACCTCGACGAGGAAACGAAATCGGCAGTCTGGGACGACACGCACGCGGTCTGGAAAATCACCACGTCGAAAGGCAAGACCTATGAAGCGCATGCGATTGTCGCAGCCTTAGGCCAGCTTAACCGCCCTGCATTACCCAACATCGAAGGCCGCCAAAGTTTCGACGGCCCCGCGTTCCACTCGGCGCGTTGGGATCATTCGGTCGACCTGAAAGGTAAGCGCGTCGCGATCATCGGCTCGGCTGCCAGCGCCGTGCAGATCATCCCCGAGGTCGCAAAAGTCGCCGGTCATTTGAGTGTCTTCCAACGCACGCCGAATTGGCTCGTGCCCCGCCTCGACCGCGCGATCACGGAGGAGGAGAAGGCGCTGATGATGACGGCGCCGCATGTCGCGATGATGAACCGCGATCTGATCTACCAAAGTTCCGACTACCTGTTCTGGCAGGCGTTCAGCTGGACGAATGAGGGCCGCGCCGCCTACACGCGCGTGGCACTCAACCACCTTGCCGGGCAAGTTGCCGATGCAGACTTACGCAAGAAGCTGACGCCGACCTATCCGATCGGCTGCAAGCGCATTCTCTTCGCGGACGATTACTACCCGACGCTGATGCGCGATAACGTTTCGTTGATCACTGAGGGAATCGACAGGATCACGCCTTCAGGCATCGACACGAAAGACGGCAAGAAGCACGCGTTCGATGTGATCGTCTACGCAACCGGTTTCGAAACTACCGGCTGGCATTGGTCAGTCGATGTCGTGGGAAAGAACGGCAAGCGCTTGAACGACCAATGGAAAAATCGGCCGCAAGCCTATCTCGGCATCACGGTCGCGAACTTCCCTAACATGTTCGTGTTGTACGGCCCCAACACGAACCTCGGCCACAATTCGATCACGTTCATGCTCGAACGTCAGGTCGAATACACGGTGAAAGCGCTAAGCGAGTTGCACGCGACGAATGCAACCGCGATGGACGTGACGGAGATGGCGCAAACGCGCTTCAACAAAACGCTGCAGGAAGATTTGGCAAAGACCACGTGGGCCGATCCGCATTGCCGCTCTTGGTATAAAAACGAACATGGCGACATCACACAGAATTGGTCCTCGCACACGCGGGACTACGCGAAGGCGACCGAGCGGGTGGACTGGGCAGACTACGCCATCCGCCCTAGCCGGCCGTTGGCAGCAGAATAGTCCCTGCTAGATCGGGCAGGTGTAGCGGGTTACGTCACCACTACCAGGTGGTCGAATTGGTTTGGAGCGGCTTGTATATCGTGTCTAAGCGAAGCGCTTGCACCTCGATGGTGAGCAAAGAAATGGCAGTTCGGCGACTGTTGGCCCGGCTATCGGCGGCTGCAAGTGTTGCAGCGCTGAGCGGCCTTTCCGCGCAAGCGGCCACAACCGCGCCGGCCAAGCCCGCACCGCTAAGCCCTCCTGCCCTGAAGGAAGTACAGCTCTGCGATGGCGGTGGCGTCGTCCGCGGTTTCGTGCCCGCGAAGGCGACGAACAAGCCGTCACCCGTGTTTCCGGACTTCGACGCATCGCACGACAGCGAAGGTTGGGTCCGCATCGGGTTCACGATCGACGCAGAAGGCTCAACCCGCAACGTTGTTGTGCTCGACCGCATGGGCTCCGAGCGCATGATCTCCAGCGCGATCAGCGCAATTAAGAATTGGGACTACAAACCGGCCACCTTGAATGGCCAACCCGCCGACCAATTCAACAACACGGCGGAGATTCTCTACGAATTGCAAACCGGCCAAAGCCGCGCCGTCCACGACAACGTCATCAAGCTCTACGAGAGCGGTCGCGACCTTGTGAACAAGGGCAAATACACCGAAGGCATAGCGATCCTCGAGAGTGCGAAGGAAGAGCGCTTAAATCTGTTTGAGCAGGCGATGATTTCCTTTGCCTTGGCCTATGCGCACATGCTGTCGAACAACCCGCAGAAAGCGCTGCCCCAAATTCGCCACGCCATGATCGAAGATGGCCGTTACCTGGAGAAGCGGATCGCAAACCCGGCAAAGCGGCTGCGCATCCGTTTGGAAGCGCTTGCCGGCAACCCGCGCTACGTTGCCTGTGCGCCGTCGCTGGCCGAAACCGACGACTTCGACCCAACGGGCGCCGACCGCAAGGACTTAACCCGCATCATCGGAAGCACGACGGCGCTGCTCAAGAGCACAGCTCCCTATGTGCGCGCTGCGCGCGTTCCCGAGCCGGCAAAAGAAGACGCCCCAGGCATTTGGGAATACGAACTCATCCGTAAAAAGTTCTCGTTCACGGCAATCAACGGCGCACTGACAAAGTTCCGCGTGAACTGCGTGGTTCATCTTGTCGAAGACGACGTAAAACTTGCAAACCAATGGTCCACGCCGGAATTCTCAGGCCCCTGCACGCTGCGCGTTTGGGGCGAACCCGGAACAACGTTCAAACTCGTCGAAGAGTGGTGAGCTACCGCCCGAGCAGGCTGCGCAGCATCCACGCCGTCTTTTCGTGTACCTGCAGGCGCTGAGTCAGCAGATCCATGGTCGGTTGATCGCTGGCGCGTTCGGCCGCCGGAAAGGCCTCGCGGCAGGTCTTCGCCACCGTTTCATGACCGCACAGCAGGTTCTCGATCATTTGCGTTGCTGCGGGAACGTTCTCGTCTTCCTTGATCGCCGACAACGACGCGAACGCTTTGTAGCCTCCAGGCGCGAAGTGCCCGAGCGAACGAATGCGCTCCGCGATTAGATCGACCGAATTCCATAGTTCCGTGTACTGCACCATGAACATCGCGTGCAGATCGTTGAACTGGGGTCCGGTGACGTTCCAGTGATAGTTATGGGTCTTCAGATAGAGTGTGTAGGTGTCGGCCAAAACCCGGGACAAGCCTCCCGCGATCTGCTCGCGATCCGAAGCGGAGATACCGATGTCTATAGGGATATCGAGCGCCATGGGGTGGTCCTTTCTTTCTCAAACCCGACATAGAGCGCCCCGGACCGGATTTCCAGAGCGATTGCCGGCAAGATTCCCCGAGCCGCTTGGCGTCCTTGGCGTTTCAAACTACGGTTCCGGCCATCCGATACTTCGAGGCCAACCTATGAGCGACCGTGTTACCCTCACCATCGACCAGGGCGTCGCTGATGTGCGCCTGGTCCGCGCCGACAAGATGAACGCCCTCGATGAGGCCATGTTCGAGGCGCTCATCGGAGTTGGAACGCGCCTCAAAACCGAACGCGGTGTGCGCGCGGTTGTCATTTCCGGCGAAGGCCGCGCGTTCTGCGCTGGCCTCGATATGGGAAACTTCCAGCGCACAGCGGACGCTGGCCGTGAAACGCGCCCCGAAGGCCGCCTCATGACGCGTCACCACGGCATCGCGAACCGTCCGCAATACGCCGCATGGGTTTGGCGCGAGGTGCCTGTCCCTGTGATCGCCGCCGTCCATGGCGTCGCCTTCGGCGGCGGGTTCCAAGTGATGCTGGGCTCCGACATCCGCTACGCCGCGCCCGACACACGCTTCTCAGTCATGGAAGTGAAATGGGGCCTCGTGCCCGACATGGCCGGCACCATCTTGATGCGTAGCCTCGTGCGCGACGACGTAATCCGCGAACTCACTTACACGGGCCGCATTTTTGAAGCGCCGGAGGCCGAACGCCTCGGCCTCGTCACGCGCATCGCCCCGGACCCGCGTGCCGCCGCCCTCGAAACCGCGCGCGAGATCGCCGGCAAGAACCCCGACGCCATACGCGCCGCGAAGCGCATGTTCAACGCGCTGCCGCTCGCGACTGATGCCGACGGCTTGATGGCCGAGTCGCGCGAACAAACCGCACTCGGGGGCTCGCCGAACCAAGTCGAAGCCGTGATGGCCCAACTGCAGAAACGCGCTGCGAACTTCAAGGACCCATAGGTGTCTGGCACCGAACGTGACGCCGGCGCGGAAGGTTCGGCCCGCGTGATACCTTCCATTGAATCAAGTGACTGTAGGCGCAGTAGTTCCGCGCCGCCGTCGATCTTGCGCTACTTGCCACGCGGCGCACTGCTGCACGCGATCTATCC
>JABFRX010000005.1 GCA_013140995.1 Alphaproteobacteria bacterium
GTTTTTGCCGCATATCAGTACGGCGAACTCAGCGTCGTCGAACGCATCGGCTTGATCGTTGCGGCGTATCTTCTTTCGGTGCTCACCTATTGGTTTGTCGAGCAACCGGCGCGGCAGAAGATGCCCGCGCTCACGCGAAAACGCATTTTCATCGGCGGTGTCGCCGCGCTTGCGCTTGCCTACGGGCTCACCCAACTTGTCGTCGGCGAGCGCGGATTTCCGCAACGGCTTGGGCCCGAGGTCGCCGCGTTCGATGAGGCAGTGCGCAAGAATAGAGGCTTCACGCCCTGCCCCGAGAACGAGGCGTGGATTGCCAGCACGTCGGATTGCGAGGTCGGCGCGAAGGCGGCACGCGAGCGTTCGTTCCTGGTCTGGGGCGACAGCCACGCGCGGGTGGTGGCGTCGACGGTCGCGCAGATCGCGAATGAACAGGGCACGAAGGGCTTGGTGGTGTTTCGCGGCGGGTGTCCGCCCTTAGTGAGGCGCGCGGGCAGCCCGTTCAACACGCGAGGTTGCGCAAAGACGGCGAGCCTCGTCGAGACGCTTCTGCAAGGCACAGGCTATCAAAACGTTGTGCTTGTCGCGCGCTGGGCGGTCTACGCAGAAGGCGGCGGCTATCGCAACGGCAAATGGTTCAAGACTGCGTTCGATCAGGGCGACTTGGTCAAAAACGGGGCTGCGTTCGAAGCGGAGATGACCGCAACAGTCGATTCGATCTTAGCGTCCGGGCGCACTTTGACGATTATCGGACCCGTGCCAGACCTGAAACTGAACCCGCCAGACACGATAATCCGCGCCATGATGCGCGGCGAGACTACGGACGTGCGCGCGACGTTTGCCGATTTCGAGGCACGTCAGGCGAGCGTGCTTTCGCTGCTCAGGCAACTCGAGCGGCGGCCCGGCGTGCGCGTCGTCTATCCGCACCGGAGCCTATGCGACGCGCGCGCTTGCCGGACGATGGACGGCGCGATGCCGCTCTATTCGGACGACAACCATTTGGGGGTCAACGGGGTCGCGCTGATCCGGCGCGAACTTAGCGCAGCGATTGCGCCAGCTGCGAAGGCCGACGTGCCGGAGCGAGCAACCCGATAAGCTCGCCCCGTTCAAGATTGGACTATGCCGATTGCGAGACCTCAATGAACGATTTCAGCAGCGCGAACTCGGAAACCTTCAGCACGTATCTCTTGTCGCCATTCGACGCCGCGGGTTCGACCGGCTTGAAAGTCATTCGATCGTAAAAGTCGGTCACCAGAGCGTTCCGCTCGGTCTTGAGGAACTCTCCCCAAAGCTCTTCGCAACCTTGAGAGCGCGCGAGATCCACAAGCTCTTTCATGATCGTTTGTTCGACGCCGCGTTCAAGCACTCGGCACGACATGAGCCATGTGTCGATGCGCCAGCGCACGGCCGCTTCCTTGTGGACGATCACGACGGCAATCATGCCGTTGTCAGCGAACGTATCGCTGAGCCGCACCTGCCAGGCAAGGAAGGCGGGATCGCCTTCCAGGCGTGCAACGTCGTGTTCGTTATAGCGCCGCGTCGTTAGATTGAATTGGTTGGATTTGTTGATCAGCTGCGTAATGCGCGCGCGCCCGATGCGATCAAACGGCGTGATCGTCATACGCATTTGAAGCGAGCCCAGATACGTGTCGTAGTCCTTAGCGGCGTCACGCTGGACTTGGCGGGAGACCGTTGCCTGATAATCGCCTGCGCGAAGGACATCTTCGGCCGCGAGCGGCAAGTGCTCGAAGGCGCCCGACGCGACGATGAGCCTTGGAAAATACGCGGGCTCCTCGCCCAACTCCGGTACGATGGCCAGCGGCCATTGTTGGCGGACGCGCTCGCGTTCGACGGGGTTATCATCGACGAAGACGAGCGCGTCGATACCCAACTTCAGCGCGTCGGCGATCGCCTTGAGATTGGTCGCTTTGTCGACCCAATTCGCCTGAAACACCGCGATGTCCTTAAGGCGCAAAAGCATATCCGGGTGCTCTTGGAATGGACGGCGGGCGACATCTTCGTTGTTCTTCGAACAGACGGCGAGGACGACACCGCGACGGCGCAGTTCGAGCGCGAGGCGCTGAACGGCCAAGAAAGCTTCCCCGACCGCCGAGCCGTTGCCCAGCTGGATGCCATCGACGCCATCGTCGCCGACCACGCCCCCCCAGATTGTGTTGTCGAGATCGAGAACCAGCGCGCGCCCGGACTTGCCGGTCATTGCCGCCAACACGCGGCATAGGTGATCTGCGGCTATCGGGCAGAGTTCGCTCGCGAAAGGCGTTTTCGCGTGGTGGCGGCCGACCGGGTCAAACCAACTATGCAGCCCGATCTCGCCCGCGAGGGCTGCGGCATCCCACATCAGCCAATCGCCCGCTTCGGCGCCGCGACGCACCTCGTCGTTGACGGCCGCAACCAGGCGCGCAGGCGAGCCGAGAAGTGCATGTTCTATCGAGGAAATTGCGTCTTCGGGCTGGGCTGGAACCGTTGCCACGATGACAGGTACACCCAAGCGCGTCCTCACGCCCACCGCGAGCGCGCGGAGACGCTCAGCCGCCGCTTCACGTACCTCAGCATCTTTGACAATGTCCAGCAGCCGTTCGGCGCGCGCAAATGCCGTCGCATCCAAGGACAGCAACGCGGCGTCGAGTGGGCCCTCGATCGTGGACTGCGCGGCACCCATCGCGAACGCCGTTACCGTGCCGAAATCGGATTCAACCGTGTCGAGCAGCATCCCGCGCGCGAGGGCCGAACCCTTAAGGTGGGCGGCAAACAGGCTTAGCGTCGCGTTGCCGAAAATCGCTATGCGAACCCGGCGCAGCGTGCCGGAGGCGGCAACCTTCCAAAGGCGCGCAGCGAGCTTGTTGATCTTGATTTGCTCAAGCGGCCCCAACCTCTGGTTCGCTAGCACGCACGCCTCGACGGATAGCGTTGCGGCATCGGTCTGCGACACTTGATCGGCGTTCGCAAGCTGCGCCCACAGCGCGTCGTAGCGCCGGTTCCAGTCGGGGACTAGCGGGCGCCGCCAGGGCAACGTTTGGATGTCGAATCCCATAGCGACAGCCGACTCAATGACCGAGCTTCTTTTGAATCACTTGCATGAGTTCGCCCACGTTCTTCAGGCCCGTGATTTCGCTAACGGTAAAGCGCACTTTGAATGCCTGCTCGACCAGCACCATGAATTGCACGTTGGCCAAGCTGTCCCACTGTTTCACGGCCTTGGCGTTGAGCGATGCATCCACGGGGCCGTCGTACTCGTCGAAGAGCGTCCGAACGATCTCGGTCAGCCTCGCTAGAATTGCACTTTGGTCCATCAGCTTCATCTCTTCCTAGCGATTGCGGTAGCCGAAATTGTTAGCGCGAGCTTGCGCGCACGCTCGAGGGTCGCGCCGGAGATCGGCGCCAAGTGCGTGGCTTCGATGTCGAAGCCCGCCTCGCGGATCGTGTCGAACACGGCTTCTGGGGTGCGAAACAGGATGATGTGGTCGGGCGCCGGCGAATTGACGGGGACGTTGATAAACGCGCGCCCGCCGGGTGCGAGCAACCGGGCGATCGCACGCAGGGCTTGGTCGGGCTCTTCGACATGTTCCAAGACCTCGGACAAGGTGATCGAGTCGAATTGCCCTCCCGGAGCGTCAAACAAATTGACGAGGGCCAGATCTATCCGGCCCGGATAACCCAGCGCCTTGAACGTCGCCGTCGTCACCGCAATGCTTGCGGGGCTTACGTCCCAGCCGGCGACGCTCGCTAGGCGCGGCTCACGGGCGGCCATATACAGGTAAAGGCCGTGGCCTGGACCGATTTCGAGGTGACGCGCGCCCGCGGGCAGGCCCGGCAGGTAGGTGTCGCGGAAGTACTGCATAACGCTGGTGTGGTTCGCCCACCAGAGTTGCGACAGCAAGATGCCGTTCACGTAACGGCGCATATAGGGCTCGTTCGAATAGACCTGCGCATCGGCCTCGGCAAACGTCGAGAGCCGGTAGCGACCTTCTCTACGAAAGAAGATTTCCTCCTCGATAATCACTTCCGCCAGCCAACGATAGTCGGCGCAGAAGTGCGAGAGGTGCTGGCCTGCGATCGTCTTGATCATCGCCGCCAATTCGTTCGCGAACGCCAAGTCACGGGGTGCCGCGTTGCGGAAGCGCGTGCTCAGATAGGATTCGTGCTCAGGAAATATTGCCAACTGCGCCTGTACGAGACTGGCGAGGTCTGGATAAGCAGCGGGGATCATGTCGCGTTACCGTCCGGCGTCCAATTTCGAGTTTCGATAGGTGTAGTTCTTCACGCGTGCGCTCAGCTGCGACGCGTAGTCGTCGAATGTGGCGAGTGTGAGCAGGCCTTCGCCGCGATTGATCATCTCTAACATATGCTTGCCGAGCTCGGTCCCGTGAATGTGCGCGGAATCTCGATAGTTTGCCATATCTTCGACGATTTCGGGCCGCAAGTCGTAGGCAAAGACACGGGTGCCGGGCGCTCCGTCAAGCGCGGCAAGCAAGCAGCGCCGCGATGCGATCAGCGTCGTTAACGGGGCGTTCGTCAACCGGTAAGGCGCCCGCTTCGGGTTGAGCCAGTCGTAGTACACGTAGTACGAAAACGGCGGAATGAGAATATCGACGCGAACGCCGCGCGCGGCCATCGTTCGCGCAAAGTCGTTCAGCGCGTTCACGGCCGGAAGATTTTCACAGCTGTGCGGCGACGGATTCAGCACATACGGCTTGTACTCCTCGATCTTACGTCGAATGCTCCGAACAGTCTCGGGCGACAGACTCCGGCGGTAGAGGTCTTCAAAGCTCGCGTTGTCCCTTGCAATATCCCAATCGTTGAGGTGGTATTCCTGCCCGGTCAACATGCGCACAGAAAGCCGAAGCGCCTGAATGCCGAATGCACGTAGATCATTGGCGACATCGTCGTCATAGAGCGCGAAAGGAAATTCGCGCCGGGCGACTTCAGGCGGGTGCAGGTAACTGATGTCGAACGCCACGATGATCCGGCGCACAGATTTTGCCTGACCAATCCGCCGGAACACCGTCACCAGATCGCGCGGCCGGGGCGCCAGGTAGCCGACCACGAAGGCTTTGCGCGTACCGGTGAGCTCCCGCTCGATGTCGGCAGCGACAAACGGTGATACCGTCGATCCGCCGATCAGATAGGTGTCATAGTCGCTTTTGACGAGCGTGTTGAGCAGCCACGGTACCGCTCTCGGGTTATAGCGCTGCCGCTCGAGTTTCGGCGTGAAGCCCCACGGATAGTTGTCGTACGGATCGACCGCGGTGATGAAGAGCGCGCACGCGATCAGCACAGCAACCAATGCGCCGAGGACGCGGAGGAAGGGCTTACGCCACGACACAAGCGCGGCCGTGCGCGGACGTTGAGCGCCGATCTTCCGGCCCTTCAGCGCTGACCGCAAATCCGATGCAAGCTGAGGGATGCCGCTCGTCATCTTAGAACCCCAAATAGATAAACGGCCGATCCCGATTGAGCTGGAACAGCGTCACCACAATGAGCGTTACGATGAAGAACGTCCAGATCGGGTTCGGGCGCCAAACGAAGCGGAACCAGTGCGCGGTTGTGTCGACGTTTTCCCAAGTTCGGATGCCCGGCCGGTACCTGCGAAGCAACTCGTTGCTGTTCGGGAGCAAGACAATCACGGCAAAGGCCCCCGTCAGCAACGCCCAATCCTCTAAGCCGGCCCGCACACCTAGGACCACGAGATTGCCGCCGACAAAAAGCGCTTCGAGGATTGTCGTGAACGCGCCGATCGTCTCGGAACGGAACAGCGCGAACGTGAGCATCAGAGGCAAGAACGTGAACGCTTGGCCCAGGACGCGGCGCGTCTTCTCCGAGGTCTTCGCTTTGAAGGACCGCCAGGTCTTGGTTGCTCTAGCTTCGATTTCGGCGACGTACCACGTGCCGTGAATGATCCCGAACAACACAAACGTCGGCAAGGCGCCATGCCACAACGCGATGACTTCAAAATTTACGAGGAACGGCAACCAGGCGGCTAGAAACTTGAAGTGGCTTCCGCGCAACCCGGCGGCCATCGCGGTGCGCGTTCCCCAGAGAGATAGCGGTGTGAACAGAAACCTGCTGATCACGCGCGTCAGCGTGATGTGCCAACGGCGGTAGAAGTCGACGATACCTGTTGCACGCAGGGGTGAGTCGAAGTTCATCGGCAATCTCACACCGAACAACCTTGCGATTCCGATTGCGATGTCTGAGTAACCCGAGAAGTCGAAGTAGAGCTGGGCGAAATACGCCAGCGTGCCGACCCAAGCTTGGGCTTGCGTCGCTGCGTCTCCTGCGGCTGCAGCGTTGAAGACCGGATCGGCGAGCAAACCCAAATTGTCGGCGACGACAACCTTCTTGAATAGCCCGATCGCGATTAGCGAAAGGCCTACCTCGAAGTCCGTGCGGCGAAAGCGGCCAAACGCTGTGCGCAGGAACTGCGGCCCGACTTCGGAAAGATAGGCTATTGGACCGATCACCAGCTGGGGAAAGAAACAGTGAAATGCGCCGTACCGCGCAAACGTCGCCACGCTCAACGCCGGCGGGCGCCCAGCGATGGAGAAGTATGTTGTGACTACGGGGCTTCGCGCATAGGCATCGACGAGAAGAACCGCCTGCTGGAATGTGTAAAATGAGATACCGATCGGGATCGCGGCCGCTTGCAGTTTCGCGTGACTGTCCAAGTCCGAGAAGACCGCGAGGTACGCGAAGTATTTGAAATAGAGCAGCGTTCCAAAGTTGTAGATTTGACCCAGCGCGAGAATCCTGAAGCGTGCCGGTCGATCACTCCACGATATCAGACCGTAGCAGATGACGAAGTTGAGCGCTGTGCCGGCCATCATCAGCGCGAAATAGCCTATGCCCCAATTCGCATAGAAGACGCAGGACGTCGCGAAGAGGACCCACAAGCCGGCTTCGCGTCCGAAGAGCCTGACGCACCCGTAAAACAGAACGAGGGTCACCGGCAGGAAGAAAAGCAAAAAGAATGGTTCAGTGAAAAGCATCGCGCCTCGACGTCGATATCACAGGAGCGTGCTGGTCATTCGCGCACTAGGAACCAGCTGGCGTAGCGGTTCTGTTCGTCTTCCGGATCCGCCGTGCCGCCGACGGTGTGAATCTTGAGTTTGTGCTCGCGTGCGAAGTCGTCGACGGCTTTCTTCGTGTGGGGCCATTTGCCGTCATAGTCGTGGCCCGCGAAGACCCCGCCGTCTTTGATTTTGGGGAACCAGTCGTGCAAGGCCGAGCCGCCGTCTTGGCCGGTCGCCGCAAAGCCGTCGATGTAGATGAAGTCGAAGTATTTGTCGGGGAAGAGCGGCAGCGCCTCTTCGAACTTCATCTTCAGGATCGCGTTGCGTTTGCGGTGTGCGACGAGTTGGGCGAGCGCCACGCGGTACTGGTCGACCGTGTGTTTGCGGTCGCCGTACATGTCGATGCTGTAGAGGTAGTCGATGCTCGACTTCTTCAGGATCAAGTCGGAGAAGACACCGTTCGCGACGCCGAGTTCGGCGGCGATGCCGTTCGGGCGGACGAGCTTTGTCAATTCCCAGCGCGATTTCAGGCTTGCGAACTTGTCTCTGTGGTCGACGACATTCCAAGCGGGGGACGCTTCCAGCGGGAACGTCGCGGATACCTTGCCCTCGGCTTCGCGTTCCTTGCGGCGCTTGGCGCCCTCGCGCTCCATCCGGGTGTAGCGAAGGTTTTGCAGAAAACGGATGCGCACGGGCGGTCGTTCCTTGTTCGCGGCCTTTCTGCACACGCCCGGCGCGCAAGGCAAGCCGCCTTGCCCGGGCCCGCCCGGCCTTGATACGATGGCAACGCCTCATTCAATCGGAAATCGGTCATGTCTGCGACAGTTGAGACATCCCCCGTTCGAGCGGCCGCAGCGGCATCCACGCGCCGCGACCGGATCGTCGAACATCTTGCCGGTCAGGTTGCCGCCGCCGCGGTGGAGGACGTGCCGTTTCAACACTTCTATTTGAGGGACGTGTTTCCGGCCGACGTGTATGCGGAGATCGTGGCGAAGATGCCCGAACGCGGCGCGTACCGGCCTTTGAACATCAAGCGCTGGCACAACGACAAGGGCGAATCCACGCGCGACCAGCTGTTCCTGTCGGAGGGCGAGGTCGAGCGCATCGACACGGCCAAGCGCGATCTGTGGGCGGACATAACTTCAGCGCTGGAAAGCGACGCACTTAGGCGTGCCATCTTTGCGAAATTCCCGGACGACGTTGCGATCCGCTTGGGGTGCGCGCCGGGCGAAGTGTTGTCGCAGAAAATGTATCCCAGCGTGTCGCTGGTGCGCGACTTCAAGGACTACAAGATCAAGCCGCATCCGGACGGTCAGCCGCGCGTCATCACGATGCAGTTCTATCTACCTCACGATGATACGCAGATCGATCTCGGCACGTCGCTCTACAAGAAGCTGCCGGTCGCCTACCGGCTTGTGGGGCGCACATTCGAAGAAGTGAAGCGGTTTAAGTTTCTGCCGAACAGCGCCTATGCGTTCGCGGTCAACGAATGCGAGCAGCGGCAGAGTTATCACGGACGCGAGCTGATCGGCACGTCGTCTGGCGCCAGGGATTCGATCCTCGTGATGTGGATGTCGAGCCCGATGGCGTTCGCGGCACGCCACAACAGCGACAAGATGTAGGCCTTAAGCGGGTTCGAACACCGCGTTGAAGGCGCCTTGGCCGTCGGCGGTGAGTTGGTGCTTTTCAGCGAGGCGGTAGCCGCACGACGACATCAGTGCGGTTTGCTGGTCGAGTTCGCCAGGTTGGATTTCGACGAGCAGCGAGCGCGGGCGGCTGGCGCTTTGCAGCAGACCCCTCATGCCCTCGACGATCGGGATTTCGAGGCCATCGGTGTCGATCTTCACCAGATTGGGTGCGCGGATCAGACCCTTCTCCACCATGCCGTCGATGCGCATTGCGGATTTAAGCTCGGTGCCGACGTTCTTCTGAAGATCGATACCGCCGTCGACGGCAAGCTGGCTGCCGGATGCGCCTTGGCGCCAGCGCTTGTATTTGAACGGGAAGAAGCCGTCGGCGTTCGACGCGGCGACCGAGACGACCGACACGCGGTCGTTCACGCCGTTTGCGGCGACGTTCTGTAGCAGCTGCACCGCGGTTGGCAGGTGCGGCTCGCAGGCGTAGACACGGCCTTCGCTCGACATGTGTTTTGCGGCGTAGATCGAAAACGTGCCAACGTTCGCGCCGATGTCGAGGAACACGTCGGCTGGCCGCACGTTTGTGCGCAACCATTCGATCGTCTTCGGTTCCTTGGTCAGAAACTCCTTGCCGCGTTGAAATGCATGCAGCGAGTCGGCGTGGAACTTGTAAGCATGACCGTCCGCCGGATCGCGCACGCTGACCGCCGAACTCATGCCCTCACGCAGGTAGAACCAATAGCGCGCGGGCGCCCAGCGCAGTTGCTTTGTAATCTTGGAGAGAACGCTCAAACGGGAAGCCCCTTTGCGCCACGCTTTAGGCCATGGGGCACGGTCCCGGCAAGGCCTTGTGAGGGGCGGCGCTTCCGGCCTATGAAGCGCGGCCAAGAGGGCTTTCGAAACGCATGAGCGAAATCGAGTTGGGCAAAGCGTGCGAGGCGCACCTCCGGCAGACCCGCCTCAACTATATCGACAGGCACGGCCAACGGTGGCTCGACGTGCCGGGCCATGCGTTGCTTCCGGCCGATGCGCCGGCGCCGAGCTTTGCGCCACGCGCGCAGAAGAACATTTTCTACGAACAGTCGACGACGCTGCTGCTCTCGTATCTGTTCGGCCGCATCAAGCCGCGCATCTTTTTCGATATCGGTTCGGCGAGCGGTTATTTCTCGCTGCTGGCCGCGTCGTGCAAGGACGCTGCGATCGAGGCGCACGCATTCGATATGCGGCCCGCGGGGAAGGGCGACCTTGACCGGCAATACGCGAAGCTGACCCTGCCCGGCAAAGTTCATGCGCATCTTTCGGGCCTGTCGGACGAGCATCAGGGTGAGCGCGACGTTTGGTTTGCGCGCACGCAGATGTTCGAGCAGGAGCCGCCGGTGGAGGCGTACCGCGAAGCGTGGCATCGGCGGCTGAAGTTTTGGCTGCGCGGCGACAAGACTCGCGGGCTGCACAAAGCGAAGGTGCTGCTGACCAGCCTCGATCACTTCAGCACGAACGTCGCCTGGCCCGAACTCATGAAGATGGACGTCGACGGGTACGAGGGCAAAGTGATCTCGGGCGGCAAGGCGCTGTTTGCAAGCGAGCGAGCGCCGGTCCTGCTGCTTGAGCTGCACCGCGACGCGATGCAGCGCGACGGGTTCAACCGGCAGACCGTCGTCGCGCCGATCTTCGGCTGCGGTTACAAGGCGCTGTTCCTGACCGATCACCACGACGCGACGCGGTGCGAGGTGTTGCCGGCCGGGCCGGAACACGAACTCTTCCGGCGGCAGGAGACGGATATGGTTCTGTTCGTGCCGCCGCGGTTGGCTAGCGCCGCGTAAGAGCCGCCGCCACGATGTCCGCTAAGCGGTCGAGGTGGTTTTCTTTCATTGGTTCCAGGGTCGCGAGTTTCGCCGCGACTTGTTCCGGCGTCGCTTCGCGCACGGGCAGCACAGCGAGGCGTTTGTCGGCGGCGAGGGAGTCCACGGCTTCGTTGTCGCGGAAGGGTTTTGTGACGGCGGGGGTAAGCACGATGACCGGGCGGCGGGCGGCGACGCCTTCGGTGATCATCGACATGCTATCCGATGTCGCGAAGATGGCGTCGGCGGCGTAACCCTCGGCGATCGAGCCGGTGCCCGCTTGGCGGTGGTCGATGAAGCGGTCGACGATGTCCTTACGGCCGACGATGGGATCGAGCGCCAAGTAGAACGCGTCCGGCGTGCGGCGCGAGGTGATCACGATGAAGCGCACATCGTACGTGCGGGCCATCGTGCGCATGAGTTCGCCGAGTGCCAGCCAATCCGCGTCTTGAAAATCTGCTGAGGGGATCGGGCCTCCGATGAAGACCGCGATGCGGAACGGCGCCGCGGGCCAGCGTTTTGGCGCGGCGAATGCGTCGGGGTCGAGCGCGCAGGGTTTGAGCGCGTAGGCGCTGTTTGGGAGGCTCGCTTGCGATTTGTAGGGCGTCAGCACCAGGCTGAACTTGCCGCCGCCAACGTGGCGCGGCGTGCCGGTGAAGACGTTCGGTGTGCCGGTGAGTTGGCTAAGCGCGATGTTGGCGGCCAGCGTGTTGCCACCGGCGGAGACGATGAGGTCCGCTTTCGGCGTGGTGGTCAGACCGTATAGCCATGCCAGCACGAGGCGTGGCGGTAGCCATCGTGCGGCGTAGCGTGCGAGGCGGCGCGGGACGATGCGCGGTTTGATCAGCTCGATGCGCGCGATCTTTGTCTCCATGCGGCGGCTGAGCGCGAGCACGATCGCCTCGCTTTGGCGGTAGTGGCCAGGGCGGCCGTCGGAGAGCAGCAGGATCGTCTTGGCCGTCATCAGCGCGTTGCCGCAATCAGCTTGGCGTAGACGTCCAGGGTCGCTGTGCACATCGCATCCACCGTGTAGGATTTCAGCACGCGCTCGCGGGCCTTCGCTTGCATCGCGTGGCGCTGCTCCGGCGTGAGGGCCAACGCTTTCACTATCAGGTTCGCCAGCGCCTCCGCGTCACCCGCCTTGAACAGAAAACCGGTAACGCCGTCGGCCACGGTCTCCGCCTGCGCGCCGAGGTCGGAGGCGATGAGTGGCCTGCCCATCGCTTGTGCTTCGACCGCGACGCGGCCGAAGGCTTCCGGTTCGATCGAGGGCGTCACGATCACGTCGGCCGCCATGAACGCGGCCGGCATGTCGCTGCAGTGGCCGGGGATACGCACGTTCTGCGAGAGGCCGTGACGGTCGACGGCGGCGACAAGTTCCTCGACATAGGAGTCGCGTTGTTGCGCGTCGCCGACCATCACGGCTTCGAAGTCTTTGTGCGGGAGTTTCGCCAGCGCCTCGATGAACGTCAGTTGGCCCTTCCAGCGCGTGAGCCGGTTCGGCAGTACGAGCACGGGCTTGCCCGGTCGCAAGCTCCACGCTTTGCGGATCGCCTCGATGCGGTCCGCGCTCACGTTTTCCGGCGTGAACGCTTTGATGTCGATTCCGCGCGGGATGACGTGGAGCTTGATCTCGGCGACTTTGTGTTCGGCGCGTACGTGATCGGCGGTGAAGGTCGAGTTCGCGATCACCGCGTCGGCGCGCGCCATGATGCTGTTGTACCAGCGCTTCGGCGCACTCTTGGCGTTGTAGATGCCGTGATAGGTGGCGACGTATTTCGCTTTCGTGCGGCGCGCGGCGCGATAGGCGCTCCACGCGGGCGCGCGCGAGCGGGCGTGCACGATGTCGATGCCGTGGTTCACGATCGCATCGGCGAGCGTTTTCGCGTTGCGCCAAATGATAAGCGGGTTCTTGCTGTCGAAGGGGCCTAAGATCATCTTCGCGCCGGTGGCCTCGGCCTCACCGTGAAGGCGGCCGCCTTTGGTCGCGATCCAGGCCCTGCCGCCCGACGCCACCACGGCACGCGCGACATCGATCGCCGTACGCTCCGCCCCGCCGGCGTCGAGGGCTGGGATAACTTGCAACACGGAAAGCGGCGGCGCACTGGGCATTAAGGGGCTACTTTCTTCCTGGGACCGCCGGCATCCTGCCGACTCTTTGTGAAGCAAAATAGGAAAGAAAGTAAGAGCCGGCTAGAAGCCGGCGGTTCCAGGAAGTAACGCCTTCAGGCCCTCGCGGTAGGTTGGGTAGAGAAGTTTCACGCCGAGTTCTTGCTTGATGCGCGCGTTCCTCACGCGCTTCGACTCCATGTAGAAGCTCTGCGCCATTTCGGACATCGTCGCCACCGCGTCTTCGAAGCGTTCGAGCGGGGGTGGCGGCATGCCAAGTAAGTGTGCTGCGTATTCGATCACCTCGTGCGGCGGCGCTGGTTCGTCGTCGCAGACGTTGTAGATCGCGCCGGCTTGCGGGCGTTCGATCGAGGCTTCCAGAACTTGCGCGATGTCGTCAACGTGGATGCGGGAGAAGACTTGGGCCTCGCGCACGATGCGGCGCGCTGTGCCGTCGCGCAGGCTTTCCAGTTGGTTGCGGCCGGGGCCGTAGATGCCGGCGAGGCGGAAGATTAGAACGGGCACGTTCGCCTTTGCGCCCCACGCGAGCCATGCTTGCTCCGCGGCGACGCGTCGGCGCCCACGGTCGCTTGCAGGCGCTTGCAGTGTCGTCTCGTCGACCCAGGCGCCGGCGTGGTCGCCGTAGACGCCGGTCGTTGAGAGGTAGGCCAGCCACTGCGGGTGGAGCGCTGCGAGTGCATCGGCATAGGCGAACGCGGGATCGCCGTCGGCAGCCGGCGGTGTGCTGACGAGCGCGTGCGTCATGCCCTCAAGCGCCTCTGGCGGATTTGCCAGCGGGAACGTGAAGGCTTCAACCCCGCGCGCGGTGAGCGCATTCACCTTGTCGTGGGCGCGTGCGGTCCCAGCGACGCGCCAGCCCTTGGGGCTCAGGCGCCGCGCCAACGCTTGCGCGCTATAGCCCAGGCCAAAACAGAACAACCGGTTCATGAAACCTTGCGAACGTTTAACGCTTGAATTTGCGGCAAAGTCTGCGAAGTCTCGCGCATGGTCAAGTTTCTGCTGATTGCCGCCGCTGCCGCCGTGGCGACTGTCCCCGATGCGCCGTGGGACTACGACGTTTGCCTGAAGAAGGTGACGCGCCATCCCGACGACGCGCTCGAGATGGCTATGGGTGCACTCAAAGATGGCGATGAGCCAAGCGCGGAGCATTGCGCGGCGATCGCGCTGGTGGGCTTGAAGCAATACAACGAAGCGGCGCGGCGGTTCGATGCTCTCGCACGTAAGGGCTCGGCCGGCGATGCGGAAATGCGCGCGCAGATTATGGGCCAGGCCGGCAACGCGTGGATCCTGGCCGGACAGCCGGAGCTTGCGACCGCGTCGTTCACGGCGGCGTTGGCGGTGATGCCGGGCGAGGCACTTTATCTGATCGACCGCGCGCGGGCCTCCGCGATGCTGAAGAAGTGGAAGGCGGCGGAGACGGATTTGTCCGCCGCGCTGGTGGCGGAGCCCGGCAACTCCGAAGCGCTGGTGCTGCGCGCGAGCGCCAGGCGCGCGCAGCGGAACTTCCAAGGCGCGATGGGCGACGCGACGCAGGCGCTGGCCGTCGATCCGAGCTATCCGGAAGCGCTGGTCGAGCGTGGGCTCTTGCGCGCGGCGCTAGGTGACAAGCCGGGTGCACGAAAGGATTTTATGCGCGTGCTCGAGATTGCGTCGGACCCCGACCGCAAGATTGCGGACAGCGCCGCCGACGCCGCAAAGAGCGCGCGGCGCGAGATCGAGAAGCTGGAAGTCGGCAAAGAGAAGCTGAAACTGCGCGTGACGCAGTAGTGCTCGACCTCGCCGGCGCACGCAGTCAAGCCTCGTCCCACTCGGCAAGCACAACGGCATCCGCTTCGGCGGGCTTGTGAGCAGCTGCTTGCGTCGCGAAGTCGTCGGCGTTGTACAGCCGCCTTAAGGCCCACACTGCTGCGCCTCGCACCAGCGGGTTCGGGTCGGTTAGGTGGCGTTCGGCGTGTGCTGTCAGCATCGTGTCGCCGGAATTTCCGATCGCGATGAGAACATTGCGGAGGAAGCGGTCGCGGCCGATGCGTTTGATTGGGGATTTCGCGAACAGCGCGCGGAAGGCTGTGTCGCTGAGCGCGGCGAGATCGGCGAGCGCCGCGCTTTGCAGGGCTTCGCGCGGGTGGAACGCGGCTCCGCGTGAGGCCTTTGCGAATTTGTTCCAGGGACACACCGCCAGGCAATCGTCGCAGCCGTAGATGCGGTTGCCCATCAACGGACGCAGCTCGCGCGGGATCGGGCCTTTGTGTTCGATCGTGAGGTAGGAAATGCAGCGGCGGGCATCGAGCTTGTAGGGGCCAACGAAGGCCTTCGTCGGACACACATCGAGGCAGTTCGTGCATGTGCCGCAGTGGTCGCTTTCGGCGCTTCCCTGCCCCAGATCGAGCGTCGTCAGGATGACGCCGAGGAAGAGCCACGAACCGTGTTCGCGGCTGACGAGGTTCGTGTGCTTGCCTTGCCAGCCTAAGCCCGCCGCTTGCGCGAGCGGCTTTTCCATCACCGGCGCCGTGTCGACGAAGACTTTCACGTCGCCGCCGAGTTGTTCCGTCATCGTGCGCGCGATCGTCTTCAGGCGCTTCTTGATGACGTCGTGGTAGTCGTCGCCTTGCGCGTACACCGAAATCGTCGCGCGCGACTTGTTCTCGAGGTTTGCGAGCGGATCGCCTTCGGGTGCGTAGGACAGCGCCAGCACCACAGCGCTTTTCGCCTCGGACCACAGGGCTTGCGGCTGAGCGCGTTGGTCCGCGCGCGCTTCGAGCCAGCCCATATCGCCGTGGTGGCCGGCGCTGAGGAATGCGCGCAAGCCCGCGCTCACGCCCGCGCCAAGCGCGGCCGGCGCGAAGCCTAC